>NZ_JBIMRC010000013.1:0-157403 GCF_043945575.1 Enterobacter cloacae complex sp. 2024EL-00214
TTTACGGACTTCTTGTCCTAACAGGATCCCGGTCATCTCAAAATTGGCGTTAGTGTTAGACATATATTCAAGCCTATCTCTTATCTGGAGATACAGCTACTGTCTGGTGTTTCAGGGGGCTACATCAACCGTAGAAGTCCAGTTTGTTCGAGTTTTTGTTATAGATTTCTGCAGCGTTAGCTGCACCGGCTACCAGCAGGGCAGGGATAACCACTGCCAGAATATTGCGCTTCATCATTATTTATTACCCTCATTGGTTTTTTTATGACACTCGCCACTGCCGTCAATAAATTCTGTCAATAAATATTTCCGGAACTATTGATGAGAGTTTGGTGTCTTTATGTATCTGACAGGCATCTTTCCATTCATAGAACCGTTTCGCTAGCCTGAAAATGCTACAATTCTCAAGATTGAGTTACAAAAAGAAATTATGTGTAACCAAGTGTGTATTTTGAGGAACTTTGTGAACCATCTCAAATTTCAGAACTAGTTGGCTAATTAAACGACGTGTTTATTGCTATCTATATGAATTGCTTATATTTAATTTGGCTAAAGGCAATTCCTATAAACAGAGGCTAAACGACTCATTTTTTCTTATGATCTTATTCAGCCTTCTGGATGGCTATGAATTTGGTTGAATTTTGTGCTAAAGAATCAGAGATGGATTAACTGCAATAAGAGTGTGGTTTATTTTTTGTTCACAGATATTTCACGGAAACAAAACGTAACAGGTAGTGGTTATGACGGGGTTGTGGTTTAAAGATGCTGACTTTGAGCTGACGAAAATTGACAATGCAGAATAAAATAATGGCCAGTAGAAACTGGCCATTTTAAATTGCGCGGGGATTAGAAGGTCGCGCTGCGTGGCGTACGTGGGAACGGAATAACGTCACGGACGTTCTGAACACCAGTCACATAGGCAATCAGACGTTCGAAGCCCAGACCGAAACCAGAGTGTGGAACGGTGCCGTAGCGGCGCAGATCGCGGTACCACCAGTAGTCTTCTTTATTAAGACCCATTTCCGCCATACGTGCATCCAGCACATCCAGACGCTCTTCACGCTGTGAACCACCGATGATTTCACCAATGCCCGGAGCCAGTACGTCCATCGCGGCAACGGTTTTACCGTCTTCGTTAAGGCGCATATAGAAGGCTTTGATGTCTTTCGGGTAGTTTTTCACGACAACCGGCGCTTTGAAGTGCTTCTCTGCGAGATAGCGTTCATGCTCGGAAGCCAGGTCAACACCCCAGTAAACCGGGTTATCAAATTTCTCACCGCATTTTTCAAGGATTGCCACCGCGTCGGTGTAATCAACCTGCGCGAAGTCGGCAGAGACGAAACGTTCCAGACGAGCAACCGCATCGCTGTCTACGCGCTCAGCGAAGAATTTCATGTCATCAGCGCGTTCTTCAAGCACCGCTTTGAAGACATATTTCAGCATCGCTTCTGCCAGACCTGCCACGTCGTCCAGGTTGGCGAATGCCACTTCTGGCTCCAGCATCCAGAATTCCGCCAGGTGACGGCTGGTGTTAGAGTTTTCCGCACGGAACGTTGGGCCGAAGGTGTAGATCTTCGACAGCGCACAGGCATAGGTTTCGCCGTTGAGCTGGCCGGAGACCGTCAGGAAGGACTCTTTACCAAAGAAATCTTTGTCATAGTCCACTTTCCCTTCCGGTGTCCGCGGCAGGTTTTCCATATCCAGCGTAGAAACGCGGAACATTTCGCCAGCACCTTCGGTATCGGAGGCGGTGATCAGTGGGGTCGACACCCAGAAGTAGCCCTGCTCGTCGAAGAAGCGGTGCAGCGCTTGTGCCAGAGTATGGCGGACGCGAGCAACCGCACCAATCAGGTTGGTACGCGGACGCAGGTGCGCGACTTCACGCAGGTACTCGATACTGTGGCGTTTTGCCGCCATCGGGTAGGTGTCCGGATCTTCAACCCAGCCAGTCACTTCAATCGCAGATGCCTGAATTTCGAAACTCTGACCCTGACCAGGAGAGGCAACAACAACCCCGGTGACAATAACGGAGCAGCCCGTTGTCAGGTGCAGAACGTCATCATTGTAATTGGGCAGAGAATTATTAATGACGGCCTGTACAGGATCAAAGCAGGAACCGTCATAGACGGCGAGGAAGGAGATGCCAGCTTTAGAATCTCGACGAGTACGCACCCATCCGCGCACGGTGACTTCTTGGTCAACGGCGACACGGCCCTGGAGTACGTCGGCTACAGGCACAACGCTCATAATATTCTCTCTGTTAATAGTCGGAAAAAATAAACACTTGTCCGCCCTTACATGGGGGGGATATCTATGTTACCTGGCATCTGCCATCAGACAAGCAGATTTCGCAGTCAAAAGAGAAGAAATCGGAAATAAATAAGAGAAGGGGAGCCTGCAAGGCTCCCGAGGGGGATTAACTGGCTTTTTTTATCTGCGGTAAGTCGAAGGCTTTACGCAAAGCACGCACAAATGCTTTATCGTGGCAGATGGTTTTACCCGGGCTGTCGGAGAGCTTCGCGACAGGCTTGCCGTTACATTCCACCAGTTTTATCACGATGTTCAGAGGTTTCACCTGGGGGATGTCACAGGTCAAACGGGTACCAATCCCGAAACTCAGGTTCACTCTTGAGGCGAAATGACGATAGAGGTCGACCGCTTT
The DNA here is from genome assembly GCF_043945575.1 of Enterobacter cloacae complex sp. 2024EL-00214. NCBI lineage: Bacteria > Pseudomonadati > Pseudomonadota > Gammaproteobacteria > Enterobacterales > Enterobacteriaceae > Enterobacter > Enterobacter cloacae complex sp. 2024EL-00214. Next base: position 2,663 of record NZ_JBIMRC010000013.1, read on the forward strand.
TGCTAAATCGAGATTATCGGAGAAGACCAGCACTTTGCTCATCGGATCAATACCCAGTTTCTTGTAGTGGGCTATCGCTTTTTCACCCCATTCAACCGGGTCTCCGGAGTCATGGCGTAGACCCTGATAACGCTCAGCAAACTCAGGGCCAAAGTCCCGCAGGAAAGCATCCATCGTAATGCAGTCGGTGAGGGCAATTCCCAGCTGATTCGGGTACTCTTCCAGCCATGCGGCCAATGCAGCACGCTGGCTGTTAGCCAGATCGGGGCTGATTTGCTGATGGGCCTGGAACCATTCGTGTGCCTGGGTACCCATTGGCGTCAGGTTCAGGCGGCGGGCAAGATCGTAGTTACTGGTGCCAACGAACCAGGGCTCTTGCTGCAGACGTTCAACGATAGCCTGCTGAACGTCGCGCGAGAAGCGGCGGCGCGTGCCAAAGTCCATCAACCGGAACCGGGATATATCCAGCCCTTCGGTTAACTGCGAGAACTCAACCAGTTTATTCTCCAGCGAGGCGAGTGCCTGCTCAACGCCCATCTCCGGAGAGCGGTAGCGGTGAGCCAACTCACTGATCACCGCCAGAAGCGGCACTTCCCACATGATCACTTCACGCCACGGACCTTCAAGGCGAATATTCAGCTTACCGTTATCATTGGTGACGATGACCTGCTCCGGCTTATAGCGAAAATCGCGCAGCCAGTTCAGATAGTCAGCTTTAAAGAAAGGCAGGCCGGAAAGCCACTGATATTCGTCGTCCTGCAGCGTCAGGTGCTGCATAGCATCGACCTGTTCACGAATAGAGTCTGCGTAGATACCCAGCAAGTCGTCGCCCCGACAGCGAAATTCCGCCGCGACATGGACATGATAATAATGGTGGAAAACGGCTTGCTGCATATGCAGTTTATACGCGTCGGTATCCAGCAACGTATGCAGAACAGGAGAAGCGAATTGAGTCATAGGTGCGCAGTAGCATCCTCTCACAGGAGCGTTTAGTACAATAAACAACTCCGGAGTATACCTTGTTTAGTGATTTATTGAACCCCGATCACAACAAAAGCTGCCTTTATGGTCGAGGGCATTTTGTGCCCCATGTTATAAAAATGTAGCGAAAAAAGGTGCTTGCACCTGAAAAGATAAACATTCTGCATAGCGCGTTTTACACAACAGGAATATATTGAATCGTTACTCGACAAACGATGCATAAGGTTTTCTATGACACAACAGCCACAAGCCAAATACCGCCACGACTACCGTGCGCCGGATTACCTGATTAGCGATATCGATCTGACTTTTGACCTGGATGCCACAAAAACCGTTGTAACGGCGGTAAGCCAGGTGACGCGCCACAGCGCGACGGCCGTCCCGCTGCGTCTTGATGGTGAAGATCTGACGTTGGTTTCCCTGCACATTAATGATGAAGCGTGGTCTGACTATAAAGAAGAAGGCAACCAGCTGGTTATTAACAACTTGCCGGAACGCTTTACGCTGCGCATCGTGAATGAAATCAGCCCCGCCGCGAACACTGCGCTGGAAGGGCTTTACCAGTCCGGTGTGGCGCTGTGTACTCAGTGTGAAGCGGAAGGTTTCCGCCACATCACCTGGTATCTGGATCGTCCGGATGTGCTGGCGCGCTTTACCACCAAAATTATCGCTGATAAAACCCTCTATCCCTTCCTGCTCTCCAACGGTAACCGTGTAGGTGAAGGCGAGCTGGAAAATGGTCGTCACTGGGTACAGTGGCAGGATCCGTTCCCGAAACCGTGTTACCTGTTTGCGCTGGTGGCCGGTGATTTTGACGTGCTGCGCGATACCTTCAAGACCCGTTCCGGCCGCGATGTGGCGCTGGAGTTGTTTGTTGACCGTGGTAACCTCGACCGTGCGCCGTGGGCGATGACGTCGCTGATTAATTCCATGAAGTGGGACGAAGAGCGCTTTGGCCTCGAATACGATCTCGATATCTATATGATCGTCGCCGTCGACTTCTTCAACATGGGCGCGATGGAGAATAAAGGGCTTAACATCTTCAACTCCAAATATGTGCTGGCGCGTACCGATACCGCAACCGATAAAGATTATCTCGATATCGAACGTGTTATCGGCCATGAGTATTTCCATAACTGGACCGGTAACCGTGTGACCTGCCGCGACTGGTTCCAGTTGAGCCTGAAAGAGGGCTTAACCGTCTTCCGTGACCAGGAGTTCAGCTCCGATCTGGGGTCGCGTGCGGTGAACCGTATTAACAACGTCCGTACCATGCGTGGTCTGCAGTTTGCGGAAGATGCCAGCCCAATGGCACACCCGATCCGCCCGGATAAAGTCATCGAGATGAACAACTTCTACACCCTGACGGTGTATGAAAAAGGATCTGAAATTATCCGCATGATCCACACCCTGCTCGGCGAAGAGAATTTCCAGAAAGGGATCCAGCTCTATTTCGAGCGTCACGACGGCAGCGCAGCCACCTGTGACGACTTTGTGCAGGCGATGGAAGACGCGTCTAACGTCGATCTCTCTCACTTCCGCCGCTGGTACAGCCAGGCCGGTACGCCCGTTGTGACCGTCAAAGATGATTACAACCCGGAAACCGAGCATTACACCCTGACTATCAGCCAGCGCACGCCGCCAACGGCTGAGCAGGAAGAGAAACATCCGCTGCACATCCCGTTCAGCATTGAGCTGTACGATAACGAAGGTAAAGTGATCCCCCTGCAGAAGGGCGGTCATCCGGTACATCATGTACTGAACGTGACCCAGGCAGAGCAGACCTTTATCTTTGATAACGTCTACTTCCAGCCGGTGCCAGCGCTGCTGTGCGAATTCTCCGCACCGGTGAAACTGGAGTACAAGTGGAGTGATCAACAGCTGACGTTCCTGATGCGTCACGCGCGCAACGACTTCTCTCGCTGGGATGCGGCACAAAGTCTGCTGGCGACCTACATCAAGCTGAACGTGAACCGCCATCAACAGGGTCAGCCGCTGTCTCTGCCTGTGCATGTTGCTGACGCGTTCCGCGCTATTCTGCTGGATGAGAAGATTGACCCGGCGCTGGCGGCTGAAATTCTGACGTTGCCTTCTGCGAGCGAAATCGCTGAACTGTTCGAAATTATCGACCCGATTGCTATCGTGGCGGTGCGTGAAGCGTTGACCCGTACGCTGGCGACCGAGCTGGCAGACGAATTCCTGGCGATTTACAACGCCAACAAGCTGGATGAGTATCGCGTGGAACATGCTGATATCGGCAAACGTTCGCTGCGCAACACCTGCCTGCGCTATCTGGCCTTCGGTGAAGTGGAACTGGCAAACACGCTGGTGAGCAAGCAGTACCACGAAGCCGATAACATGACCGATGCCCTGGCGGCTCTGGCTGCAAGCGTTGCCGCTGAGTTGCCGTGCCGTGATGCGCTGATGCAGGAGTACGATGACAAATGGCACCAGGATGGTCTGGTAATGGACAAGTGGTTCATTCTGCAGTCTACCAGCCCGTCTGCCGATGTTCTGAGTACCGTACGCAGTCTGTTAAAGCACCGCTCCTTCACCATGAGCAACCCGAACCGCGTGCGTTCCCTGATTGGTGCGTTTGCCAGCAGCAACCCGGCAGCTTTCCACGCAGAAGATGGCAGCGGTTATCAGTTCATGGTAGAGATGCTGACCGAGCTGAACAGCCGTAACCCGCAGGTGGCGTCTCGTCTGATTGAGCCGCTGATCCGTCTGAAACGCTACGATGCGAAGCGTCAGGCGAAAATGCGTGCCGCGCTTGAGCAACTGAAAGGGCTGGAAAATCTGTCTGGCGATCTGTTTGAGAAGATCACCAAGGCACTGGCCTGATATAAAAGTTAACCCTCCCTCTCCCTGTGGGAGAGGGATGGGGTGAGGGCATCAGGCATTAGCTTTCACTCGCTGTAACTCAGTTTCTCCACGCTTCATCACTCTATCCAGCACTTCCGCTTCCAGCTCTGCCAGTCTTGCTGACCCCACGCGACGTGGGCGCGGAATATCGACAGTCAGATCCAGCCCAATTTTTCCCTCCTCTATCAGCAGTACGCGGTCGGCCATCGCCACGGCTTCGCTGACATCATGCGTCACCAGCAATACCGTAAATCCGTGCTCCTGCCATAAAGAGACAATCAAATCCTGCATGTCGATACGCGTCAGGGCATCCAGTGCACCAAGCGGTTCATCCAGCAGCAGCAGGCCAGGGCGATGAATCAGTGCCCGCGCCAGCGCCACGCGCTGTTTTTGTCCGCCTGATAATGCTGCGGGCCATTCACCCGCGCGATTTTCCAGCCCAACGGTGGTCAGCGCCTGCCTGGCCTCTTCCCGCCAGTTGCCTTTCAGACCCAGTCCGACGTTGTCGATAACCGTTTTCCACGGCAGCAGGCGTGCGTCCTGAAACATCATGCGGGTATCGTCCTGAATATTGGCCAGCGGCGTCGTGCCCGCCAGAATCGCCCCGCCGTTGGGAGTCTCCAGACCGGCCAGCAGGCGCAGCAAAGTGCTTTTTCCGCCGCCGCTACGACCGACAACGGCCACAAATTGCCCGGCGGGAATATGCAGATCCAGTGCATTAATAATGGTGTTTTCACCGTAGCGTTTAGTGACGCCATTCAACAGCAACGGTGTCCCCTGATTCAGTCGGGCAGTATTCATGCTCTGGCCTCCAGAGTGGTATAAGCCGGGTTCCAGCGCAGCCAGCTACGCTCCAGCCACTGGGCGCTGACGTCGGCGAGTTTGCCGAGCAGGGCATAAAGAATGATGGCGACCACCACCACGTCCGTTTGCAGGAACTCGCGGGCGTTCATCGCCAGATAACCAATACCGGAGTTGGCCGAGATAGTTTCAGCCACGATCAGCGTTAGCCACATCAGGCCGAGTGCGAAACGCACGCCAACCATAACAGAAGGCAGAGCACCCGGCAGGATCACATGAATAAAGAGGGCAAAACCGGATAAACCGTAGCTGCGCGCCATCTCCACCAGCCCGCGATCGATACTGCGGATCCCGTGCCAGGTATTGATATAAATGGGGAATAGCGTCCCCAGCGCCACAAGAAAAATCTTGGCGCTTTCATCAATGCCAAACCACAAAATGACCAGCGGGATCAATGCCAGATGTGGCACGTTACGCAGCATCTGAATGGAGGTGTCCAGTAACCGTTCTCCCCAGCGGGAAAGGCCGCTGATAAGGCCGAGGATCAGGCCGATACTTCCGCCAATTGAAAAGCCAATCACGGCACGCCACGAACTGATGGCCAGGTGCTGCCACAGCTCTCCGCTCATGCTCAGCGTCCAAAACGCTTCTACAACGCCCTCCGGAGAGGGCAGAATGCGGCTCGACAGCCAGCCGGTTGAGGAGGCCAGTTGCCATAGCACCACAATACCGACGGGTAAAAACCAGGGGGCAGCACGCAGCAGCCATTTTTGCGCGGTGGCAGACATAGGTGCTCCTTAGCTTTGTGCTGCTTTTCGCGGAATAAACTCGTTGGCGACCGCTTCGCCCTGAAGCTGGAGCGAACGAGGCTGCGGAATTTCCGGGATGGCGACATCCAGATGCGGGAACAACAGCTCGCCCACGTTGTACGCCTCTTCCAGATGCGGGTAACCAGAGAGAATAAAGCTGTCGATACCCAGCTCAGCGTACTCATTAATCCGCGCCGCGACGGTTGGGCCATCGCCCACCAGTGCGGTACCTGCACCGCCGCGAACCAGGCCCACACCTGCCCACAGATTGGGGCTGATTTCCAGATCCTCGCGCTTACCGTTATGCAATGACGCCATCCGGTGCTGCCCCACGGAATCGGTTTTGGCGAAGGCGGCCTGCGCCCTGGCAATGGTGTCATCATCCAGGTGCGAGATAAGCCGGTCGGCCGCCAGCCAGGCTTCTGCATTTGTTTCACGCACAATCACGTGCAGGCGAATACCAAAACGCACCTTGCGACCATGAGCTGCTGCTTTGGCGCGTACCTGAGCTATTTTTTCTTTAACCAGTTCAGGTGGTTCGCCCCAGGTCAAATAGAGATCAACCTGCTCAGCGGCCAGATCCTGCGCCACATCGGAAGAACCGCCAAAGTAGAGCGGCGGGCGCGGCTGTTGTACCGGCGGAAAGTAGAGTTTTGCATCGCGAACATGCACATGTTTACCTTCAAAGGTGACGGTTTCGCCTTCAAGCAGACGTCGCCAGACGCGGGTGAACTCGGCGGATGCTTCATAGCGTTCCGTGTGATCGAGGAACACACCGTCGCCCGCCAGCTCCTGGGGATCGCTTCCCGTGACCAGGTTAAACAGCGCCCGCCCGTTGGAGAGCCGGTCGAGCGTGGCGGCCTGACGTGCTGCCACGGTAGGGGAGACCACGCCAGGACGCAGCGCGACCAGGAATTTCAAACGCTGAGTCACCGGGATCATCGATGCAGCGACCAGCCAGGCATCCTCGCAGGAGCGTCCGGTGGGGATCAGCACGCCGGTAAAACCGATCCTGTCCGCTGCCTGGGCAATCTGTTGCAGATAAGCGTGATCAACCGGGCGGGAACCCTCTTCTGTGCCAAGATAGTGTCCATCACCGTGGGTGGGTAAAAACCAGAAAAGATTCAGACTCATAATTGGGTTCCTTCAGTGCCAGCGGGTTGCCAGATACGTTCGCGAATGTTCACCTGCTTTGGAACGAGGTGATTTTGATAAAAGAGATCGGCGGTTTGTTGCTGGAGTGCAGCAACATGTGCGTCCACAGGGCGGATAGTGGTGATGGGGCGGTGGTCAAGATAGCTGGCGATCACTGGCTCAGGTAATCCCATGCTTTTCGCCAGCAGAGTTATACTTTCCTGCCGCTGGCTTTGCGTCAGGGCATCGGCCTGCGTAAAGGTATCGAGGACGCCCTGGATAAAAGCACCATTCTTTTCTGCATACGGACGCGCGGCGAGGTAGAACGAGCCGGTCTGTTTCAGCGTGGTACCATCCTTTAACACCCGCACACCACCCTGCAGTAATGCGGCGGAATAGTACGGATCCCAGATAGCCCAGGCATCTACGTTACCTTGCTGGAATGCGGCGCGCGCATCGGCAGGTGTCAGATAGACGGGCTGAATGTCGGTGAACTTCAGCCCGGCTTCCTGCAGGGCGCGTAGCAGCAGGTTGTGCGAGCTGGAACCTTTCTGGAATGCCACTTTGTGGCCCTTGAGTTCCGCAACGTTCTTAATCGCGCTATTTTCAGGAACCAGTATCACTTCCGCTTTCGGTTTTGCAGGCTCAACACCCACGTAAACCAGATCGGCCCCGGCAGCCTGAGCAAAGATCGGCGGAATATCTCCGGTGCTGCCGAGGTCGATACTTCCGACGTTAAGCGCTTCGAGCATCTGCGGCCCTGCCGGGAACTCAACCCAGGAAAATGTTGTGCCCGGGAAGCGTTTTTCCAGAAGCTGATGATTTTTTGCCAGCACCATGCTGATGCTGCCTTTCTGGTAGCCGATGCGCAGACTTTCCGGTGCTGCATGAGCCAGCGACGAGAGGGCAATCAGACCTGCCAGCCCGATACGTGTCAGGGTGTTAAACATGTGCGACTCCTTGCGGCAGACCAAACGCAGGTGCCTGGATATCCCGGCGGTGCAGGGCATGCCAGAAGGTTTCCAGCGCACCATCGAGGCGGGTTTGTAGGTTCGGCGTAAAGTGAGGTTTGTGCTGGTAGTCGATAACCTGCGAGTCATCAGCGAAGACACCGTGCAGGATCTCCTGCGCTTTTAACGCGTTCAGTACCGGCTTCAGGGCGTAGTCCACCGCCAGCAAATGGGCAACTGTCCCGCCTGTTGCCAGCGGCAAAACCACCTTACCGTCCAGGGCGCGTTCAGGGAGCAGGTCGAGCAGGGTTTTCAGCACGCCGGAAAAAGAGGCTTTATAAATGGGCGTCGCCACGATTAACCCGTCAGCGTCTTTGAGCTGTTCTGTCAGGGTTTTGAGTGCCGGGCTGTCAAAGCGCGCGTAGAGCAGATCTTCGGGTTCGAAGTTATGCAGGTTCCAGTGGCACACTTCCACATCCAGGGCATTGAGCTTTTCGCGGGCATATTCCAGTAGTGCGCTGGAACGAGAAGGAAAGCGAGGACTTCCTGCCAGGGTAATGACGCGCATGATTGCTCCTTATAACTAATTGTTTGCTTTTATCTAACATTGATAACAATTTTCAGGAGTGTGACATTGCGTGGTTATTCCACTAAATGATTTATATGAAATTTAAATGCAGAAAATTGCATAAGAAGTGTACGCAGAGGTAAACGATTGCGTTTTCCGTTGATTTTTTGCCGCAGGTCAATTCCCTTTCCGGGCAGGATCGCACATAATCCCCTCCCGGTTTGCACACCGGGAATCCAGGAGAGTTCATGTACTACCCCTTCGTTCGTAAAGCCCTTTTCCAGCTCGATCCTGAGCGCGCTCATGAATTTACATTCCAGCAATTACGCCGTATTACCGGTACACCACTGGTTGCACTGGTGCGTCAACGCGTGCCGGAAAAACCTGTGCAATGCATGGGCCTGACCTTTAAGAATCCGCTGGGTCTGGCGGCTGGTCTGGACAAAAATGGCGAGTGTATTGATGCTCTGGGTGCAATGGGGTTCGGCTCCATTGAAATCGGTACTGTCACCCCACGCCCGCAACCGGGTAATGACAAGCCGCGTCTGTTCCGTCTGGTTGAAGCAGAGGGGCTGATCAACCGCATGGGCTTTAATAACCTCGGCGTTGATCACCTGGTTGAGAACGTCAAAAGATCCCATTTTGATGGCGTATTAGGCATCAATATTGGTAAAAATAAAGACACGCCGGTTGAGCATGGTAAAGATGACTACCTGATTTGTATGGAAAAAGTCTATGCCTATGCTGGTTATATTGCGGTGAATATTTCATCACCGAATACTCCGGGCCTGCGCACTTTGCAATATGGCGAAGCGCTGGACGATCTCTTGACCGCCATAAAAAATAAACAAAATGAGCTGCAGGCGATCCACCATAAATATGTTCCGGTCGCGGTTAAGATCGCCCCGGATCTTTCTGCTGAAGAATTGATCCAGGTTGCTGATAGTTTAGTCCGCCATAATATCGACGGTGTGATTGCGACCAATACGACACTCGATCGTTCTCTCGTTCAGGGAATGAAAAACTGCGACGAAGCGGGTGGGTTAAGTGGTCGTCCGGTACAATTAAAAAGCACAGAAATTATTCGTGCCTTGTCCGCCGAATTAAAAGGTCGTCTGCCGATTATTGGTGTGGGGGGGATCGACTCCGTGATTGCTGCCCGTGAGAAGATGGCGGCGGGTGCGTCACTGGTGCAAATCTATTCCGGCTTTATTTTTAAAGGGCCGCCTCTGATTAAAGAAATCGTTACTTACATCTAATCTTTTCTCCTAATCAGACAACCAGGGCTTTATTTCCAGCCCTGGTTGTTTTATATTCCGTCATTGTTGCTTATTTAGACATTATGGTCTTTTATTAAATGACGCTATAAATGAAGCAACAATCAGGACATTTTTAGAACAGGGTGTTTGGGGACGGGAGAGACACATGCGAATTAAACCTGACGATAACTGGCGCTGGTATTTTTGCGACGAGCATGATCGAATGATGCTCGATTTAGCCAATGGCATGTTGTTTCGTTCTCGTTTTGCACGCCGAATGTTAACTCCGGACGCTTTCTCACCGTCAGGCTTTTGCGTTGACGATGCTGCACTTTATTTCTCGTTTGAAGAAAAATGCCGGGATCTGGTGCTGTCCAAAGAACAGCGTGCTGAGCTGGTATTAAATGCGCTGGTAGCGATCCGTTTCCTGAAACCGCAAATGCCGAAAAGCTGGCATTTTCTGGCACATGGCATGAGCTGGACGCCAGCAACAGGCGATGCGGCCAGTGTGAGCCTGAGTGATACTGCAGAAGAGGTTAACCTGCTGGTGGTTGAGCCTGGCGAAAATGCCGCCCTCTGTTTGCTGGCACAGCCCGGCGTAACCATTGCCGGGCGAATGATGCAGCTTGGTGATGCGATTAAGGTGATGAACGACAGACTGAAGCCGCAGCTTCATGTGGATTCGTTCAGCCTCGAACAGGCTGTTTAAGCTTCCAGCTGCACCGACGTTCTCGGGATACAGCTGCAACATAAAATGGTACCGTCATCGCCAATGGCTGATTTTTTCAGCGCACTGACCTCGCCCTCGACCAGTTTGATCCGACAGCACCCGCAGATACCTGCCCGACAGGAGTAAGGTACGCGGATCCCCGCTTGCTCCAGTTGTTCAAGTAACACTTGCTGATTGTTGCCACGGATGACATTACCCTGCCAGTGAATATCCACCACAGACTCGGCTTCGCTTTCAACGTCGGTTGATTCTTCTTCATTGCCTGAGCCGTAAACCCTGGCGGACCCACGGGCGAGAATTTCCACTTCATCACCCACGCGGATCACGCCGCTTGAACGCGGGATGAGGTTCTGGCCGAAATCCACATCGCCATTATCCTGCGCGGTACGGAATGACTGCAGGGTTTTCAGCGGTTCACCGGAAGGGTGCTTTTGGCCTTTCTCCGGGCTTACCGTTGTAAAAATGCAGCGACTGCAGGGCTTCACGACGTCAAAAATCACGCTGCCGATGCGGATCACTTTCCAGGTGTCTTCCTCCCAGGCTTCCGTACCGGTCACCACCAGGTTTGGTCGAAACTGCTCCATCTGGACACTGGCGTTGCAGCGGCTTTGCAAATCACGCAGCGAGGCTTCGTTGGTCAGCAGGAAAGGGAAGCCATCAGCGAATGAGAGCGGGACCGCATCGTGGCGCTTCACGCGCCGTGTCAGCTCCGGACCCACCCAGCGTAGCTGGACATCACGGGAGAAAAACCCGCTTAGCCAACGGTTAATCTCATCGGGTGCGATACGCGCGGTGAAATGGTTACCCCACACTTCCGTTGGCGCATCGACAGGTGCAAAATCAGCAAAGCGAATCACCACACTTTCACCATCCGGCGCGGTCAGGTGCAAACCGTCATGCAGTGGGGAAGGGGTAAAACGCACCATTTGTGGGAACTGGCGCGCCGTAATGAACGTGCCGTCAGGCTCGGTGACCATAAAAATACGATCGAAGGCAAATCCGCTCATGTCGGCCAGCGCGTGAGATACGCCGATACCGCGCATGGATTTCACTGGATGGATAAAAAGCCTGGATAACGTCGCCACTGCACAGTCCCTCGAATGAAAATAAGCCTTCAACTTTATGACATACACGCCATATTAGCTATAATGCGCGACAATTTTCTTAGAGTAAAAGTGACGATATGAATTCTCTGTTTGCCAGTACGGCCCGTGGGCTGGAAGAGCTGTTAAAAACTGAACTGGAAACCCTGGGTGCGCAAGAGTGTCAGGTGGTTCAGGGTGGTGTCCATTTTGAGGGCGACACGCGGCTTATTTACCAGAGCCTGATGTGGAGCCGTCTGGCGTCGCGCATCATGCTGCCGATGAAAGAGTGCAAGGTCTATAGCGATCTTGACCTCTACACCGGCGTACAGATGATCGACTGGACAGAGATCTTCACCCCGAATGCCACCTTTGCCGTGCATTTCAACGGAGTGAACGATGAGATCCGCAACAGCCAGTACGGTGCGCTGCGCGTGAAAGATGCCATCGTTGACTGCTTCACGCGTAAAAATAAGGAACGTCCGAACGTCGATCGCGAAAACCCGGATCTGCGTATTAACGTGTGGCTTAACGGTGATACTGCCAGTATTTCCCTGGATCTGAGCGGGGCAGGCTTGCACCTGCGTGGCTACCGCGATCGCACCGGTATGGCACCTATCAAAGAAACCCTGGCCGCCGCCATTGTGATGCGCTCCGGCTGGCAGCCGGGTACGCCGTTGCTCGACCCGATGTGTGGTTCCGGTACGCTGCTGATTGAAGCGGCGATGCTGGCAACCGATCGTGCGCCAGGGTTACACCGTGGCCACTGGGGCTTTGGTGGCTGGGCACAGCACGATGAAGCTATCTGGCAAGAGGTCAAAGCCGAAGCACAGACCCGCGCGCGTAAAGGTCTGGCGGAGTACACCTCCCATTTCTACGGCTCTGACAGCGACCCTCGCGTTATTGAACGTGCGCGCAGCAACGCCCGTCGTGCCGGGATTGGTGAGCTTGTTACCTTTGAAGTGAAAGACGTCGCGAACTTAACCAATCCGCTGCCAAAAGGGCCTTACGGTACGGTTATCAGCAACCCGCCGTACGGCGAGCGTCTCGATAGCGAACCGGCGCTGATTGCCCTGCACAGCCTGCTGGGCCGAAATATGAAAGACTATTTTGGCGGCTGGAATCTGTCCCTGTTCAGCGCCTCGCCAGAGCTGTTGAGCTGCCTGCAATTGCGTGCCGATCGCCAGTTTAAAGCGAAAAACGGCCCGCTGGACTGTGTGCAGAAGAACTACCATCTGGCAGAAAAAGCGGCAGACAGTAAACCATCTGGCGTGGCGGAAGATTACGCCAACCGCCTGCGCAAGAATCTGAAGAAATTTGAAAAATGGGCGAAGCAGGAAGGTATTGAATGCTATCGCCTGTATGACGCCGATCTGCCGGAGTACAACGTGGCGGTTGATCGTTACGGCGATTGGGTTGTGGTGCAGGAGTATGCGCCGCCAAAAACTATCGATGCGCAAAAAGCGCGTCAGCGTATGCTGGACGTGATTGCCGCAACCATCGCAGTGCTGGGTATCGCGCCGAACAAACTGGTGCTGAAAACCCGTGAGCGTCAGAAAGGGAAAAACCAGTACCAGAAGATGGGCGAAAAGGGCGATTTCATCGAAGTGGGCGAATATAACGCACGCCTGTGGGTGAACCTGACCGATTATCTCGATACCGGCCTGTTCCTTGACCACCGTATCGCCCGTCGTATGTTGGGCCAGATGAGCAAAGGCAAAGACTTCCTGAACCTGTTCTCTTATACCGGCAGCGCCAGCGTGCATGCAGGACTGGGCGGCGCACGCAGCACCACCACGGTGGATATGTCCCGTACCTATCTGGAGTGGGCAGAGCGTAACCTGCGCCTTAATGGCCTGACTGGCCGTCAGCATCGTCTGATGCAGGCCGACGTGCTGGGCTGGTTGCGTGATACTGATGAACAGTTCGACCTGATCTTCATCGATCCGCCAACGTTCTCTAACTCCAAGCGCATGGAAGATAGCTTTGACGTTCAACGCGATCACCTGCGCCTGATGACAGACCTGAAACGCCTGCTGCGTAAAGGCGGCACTATTATGTTCTCGAACAACAAACGCGGCTTCCGTATGGATCACGACGGCCTGGCGGCGCTGGGACTGAAAGCACAAGAAATCAGCCAAAAAACGCTGTCTCAGGACTTCGCCCGTAACCGTCAGATCCATAACTGCTGGTTGATTACCGCGGCCTGAAAGGAAAAATAAATGTCTTTAATTAGTATGCACGGTGCATGGCTCTCTTTCAGCGATTCACCGCTTCTTGATAATGCGGAACTGCATATCGAAGATAACGAGCGTGTCTGTCTGGTCGGTCGTAATGGCGCAGGCAAATCCACGCTGATGAAAATTCTTAATCGCGAACAGGGTCTGGATGACGGACGTATTGTTTACGAGCAGGATCTTATTGTTTCCCGCCTGCAACAGGATCCACCGCGTCATGTGACTGGCAGCGTTTACGATTTCGTGGCCGAAGGTATTTCTGAACAGGCTGAATACCTGAAGCGTTATCACGAGATTTCACATCTGGTGATGACCGATCCAAGCGACAAGAACCTCAACGAACTGGCGAAAGTCCAGGAGATGCTGGATCACCACGGCTTGTGGCAGCTGGAAAACCGCATTAACGAGGTACTGGCACAGCTTGGTCTTGAAGCGGATATGGAGCTGTCGTCGCTGTCAGGCGGCTGGCTGCGTAAAGCGGCGCTGGGGCGTGCGTTGGTCAGCGGGCCGAAAGTGCTGCTGCTGGACGAACCCACGAACCACCTGGATATTGAAGCGATTGACTGGCTGGAAAGCTTCCTGAAAACCTTCAGCGGCACCATCATCTTTATCTCGCACGACCGTTCGTTTATTCGCAATATGGCGACGCGCATTGTCGATCTCGATCGCGGCAAGCTGGTCACCTATCCGGGCGATTACGACACCTACCTGCTGGAAAAAGAAGAAAACCTGCGTGTTGAAGAGCTGCAAAATGCGGAGTTTGACCGCAAGCTGGCGCAGGAAGAGGTGTGGATCCGTCAGGGTATCAAAGCCCGCCGTACCCGTAACGAAGGTCGCGTTCGCGCCCTGAAAGCCATGCGTCGTGAACGCAGCGAGCGTCGCGAAGTGATGGGCAGTGCCAAAATGCAGGTCGAAGAGGCATCCCGTTCCGGTAAAATTGTCTTTGAAATGGAAAACGTCAATTATCAGGTTGACGGCAAAGTGCTGGTGAAAGACTTCTCCGCCCAGGTACAGCGTGGGGACAAAATTGCCCTTATCGGTCCGAACGGTTGCGGTAAAACCACGCTTCTGAAGCTGATGCTGGGGCAACTGCAGGCCGACAGTGGCCGAATTCACTGCGGTACGAAGCTTGAAGTGGCCTATTTCGACCAGCACCGTGCAGAACTGGATCCGGACAGAACGGTGATGGATAACCTGGCCGAAGGTAAGCAAGAGGTCATGGTTAACGGTAAGCCGCGCCACGTGTTGGGTTACCTGCAGGATTTCCTGTTCCACCCTAAACGCGCGATGACACCTGTGCGTGCGCTGTCCGGCGGTGAGCGAAATCGTCTTCTGTTGGCGCGTCTGTTCCTGAAGCCAAGCAACCTGTTGATCCTCGATGAACCGACGAACGACCTGGATGTCGAAACGCTGGAATTACTGGAAGAACTGATTGACGGCTATCAGGGAACCGTGATGCTGGTTAGCCACGATCGTCAGTTTGTTGATAACACCGTGACCGAATGCTGGATCTTCGAAGGTGAAGGCCGAATTGGACAGTATGTAGGCGGTTATCACGATGCAAAAGGGCAGCAGTCGCAATCTCTGGCGCAAAAACAGGCAAAATCCAGAAATGTACCTGAACCTGCTGTCGCAAAAGCAGAAACTGTTAAAAAATCTCCTGCTAAAATGAGCTATAACCTGCAGCGCGAACTGGAAGGGTTGCCACAACGCCTTGAAGAGCTGGAAGCCTCCGTTGAAGCGTTGCAAACCCAGGTCGCAGATGCGTCATTCTTTACGCAGCCACACGACTATACTCAGAAAGTATTGGCTGAACTCTCCCAGGCCGAGCAGGCGCTGGAAGAAGCATTTGAGCGCTGGGAGTACCTTGAGTCTCTGAAAAACGGCGCATAACCAGGGATAAAATATGTGTGACCAGCACCACGCCGACAGGCATATATTATGCTCGCAATGCGATATGCTCGTGGCGTTGCCAGAGCTTGGTCACGGACATAAAGCACTGTGTCCACGCTGCGGCGCAACGTTGACAACCGAGTGGGACGCGCCACGGCAGCGTCCCACTGCTTATGCTCTGGCAGCATTGTTTATGCTGTTGCTCTCCAATCTCTTCCCCTTCATTTATATGAAGGTGGGAGGGATCACCAGCCAGGTGGATTTACTCGAAATCCCGGGCGTGATGTTCTCAGAAGATTACGCCAGTCTTGGCACCTTTTTCCTGCTCTTCGTACAGATTGTCCCGGCGTTTTGTCTGGTGGTGATCCTGCTTCTGGTCAACCGTGTCCGGATGCCATCTTCCCTTAAGATTAAACTTGCACGGATCCTGTTCCAGTTAAAAAGCTGGGGGATGGCCGAGATTTTTCTGGCCGGTATTCTGGTCAGCTTCGTGAAGCTGATGGCTTACGGTGACGTTGGGATTGGCAGTAGCTTTATTCCCTGGTGCCTGTACTGCGTACTGCAGTTACGCGCTTTCCAGTGCGTTGACCGGCGCTGGGCGTGGGACGATATTGCACCAGCTCCCACGCTGGCGCAGACGGTGAAAGTGGGTGTGCCAGGTATCCGTCAGGGGCTTCGTTCTTGCCCGTGCTGCACCGCTGTGCTGCCGGCTGATCTGGACGTGTGTCCGCGCTGCGAAACGAAAGGTCATGTGCGCCGTAAAAATAGCCTGCAGTGGACAATGGCGCTGCTGGTGACGTCCATTATGCTTTATCTGCCCGCCAATATTTTGCCGATTATGATAACTGATTTGCTCGGCGACAAAATGCCCTCGACGATCCTGGCCGGGGTGATATTGCTGTGGGGGGAAGGGTCTTATCCTGTCGCCGGCGTTATCTTCATCGCCAGTATTATGGTGCCAACCTTGAAAATGATCGCGATTGCGTGGCTCTGCTGGGATGCAAAAGGGCACGGAAAACGCGACAGCGAACGAATGCACCTGATCTATGAAGTGGTCGAGTTTGTCGGACGCTGGTCAATGATTGACGTGTTTGTTATTGCCGTTCTCTCTGCACTGGTGCGGATGGGCGGATTGATGAGTATTTATCCGGCGATGGGGGCATCAATGTTTGCACTGGTCGTGATTATGACCATGTTTGCGGCCATGACCTTCGACCCTCGTTTATCGTGGGATCGTGAGCCTGAATCAAGCCATGAGGAAGAGTAAGAGCATGGAAAATAAGAGTGGAGAGGCGAAAGTGCAGAAGGTCAAGAACTGGTCACCGGTGTGGATTTTCCCCATCGTGACTGCGCTGATCGGTGCATGGATCCTGTTTTATCATTACAGCCATCAGGGACCGGAAGTGACGCTTATTACCACCAATGCTGAGGGGATTGAGGGCGGTAAAACGACCATCAAGAGCCGTAGTGTGGATGTGGGTGTCGTTGAAAGCGCAATCCTGACCGACGATTTAACGCATGTTGAAATCAAGGCGCGGTTGAATGCGGGTATGGAAAAACTCCTGCACAGTGATTCGGTTTTCTGGGTGGTTAAGCCGCAGGTCGGGCGAGAAGGGATCAGCGGCTTAGGTACGCTGTTGTCTGGTGCCTATATTGAACTGCAGCCGGGCTCTAAAGGGAACGCGCCGGGGAAATACCAGCTTCTCGATTCTCCACCACTTGCACCGCCTGATGCGAAAGGTATCCGCGTGATCCTCGACAGCAAAAAAGCGGGCCAGTTAGCGGCGGGTGATCCGGTGCTGTTCCGCGGTTATCGCGTCGGTTCGGTTGAGAAAAGTACCTTTGACCCGCAGAAAAGAGCTATCAGCTATCAGCTGTTCATCAATGCACCCAACGATCGGCTGGTCACCAGCAATGTTCGTTTCTGGAAAGACAGCGGTATCGCAGTGGATCTAACCTCCGCTGGCATGCGTGTTGAAATGGGGTCGCTGACAACGCTGTTTGGTGGTGGGGTGAGTTTTGACGTACCCGAAGGCCTGGAACTGGGGCAGCCGGTTGCTGAGAATACGGCCTTCCGACTCTTTGACGATCAAAAAAGCATTCAGGATGCGCTATACACCGATCACGTTGATTTCCTGATGTTCTTCAAAGATTCCGTACGTGGTCTGCAACCAGGTGCACCGGTTGAGTTCCGCGGAATTCGTCTGGGTACGGTGGGACAAGTCCCCTTCTTCATACCGGGACTTCAGCAGATGCTGGATGATGATTACCGCATTCCGGTTCTGATTCGCATTGAGCCTGAGCGTCTGGTTAATCAGATTGGTGAAAATCAGGATATTGGTACGCATATCTCCCAACTGATGGAACGCGGTCTGCGCGGGTCGCTGAAGACTGGCAACCTGGTGACCGGTGCGCTGTATGTGGATATGGACTTCTATCCTAAAGCACCTGCGATGACGGGTATCCGCGAATTTGGTGGTTACAAGATCATTCCAACGGTCAGCAGCGGTCTGGCGCAGATACAGCAGCGTCTGATGGAAACACTGGATAAGATTAACAATCTGCCATTGAATCCGATGATTGAAGCGGCAACAAACTCACTGAGCGAAAGTCAGGCGACGATGCGCCGTCTGCAAACCACGCTGGATAACATCAACAAGATCACTGCAAGCCAGTCCATGCAGCAGCTGCCGCAGGATATGCAGAAAACGCTGCGTGAACTTAACCGCAGTATGCAGGGCTTCCAGCCGGGTTCGGCGGCATACAACAAGATGGTGGCAGATATGCAACGTCTTGATCAGGTCTTGCGTGAACTGCAGCCCGTTCTGAAAACGCTTAACGAGAAGAGCAACGCACTGGTGTTTGAAGCGAAAGATAAAAAGGATCCTGAGCCGAAGAGGGCAAAAGAATGAATAAGTGGCTATTGATTGTTGGCGCTCTGCTTTTGACGGCGTGCAGTTCGGGTGTAGAGAACAAGAGCTACTATCAGTTGCCTCTTGCTACGCAGAACGGGGGGCAAAGCACGGCCAGCCAGGGAAACCGTCTGCTGTGGGTTGAACAGGTTGCGGTACCGGATTATCTGGCGGGTAACGGTGTGGTCTACCAGACCAGCGATGTACAGTATGTCATTGCCTCAAATAACCTGTGGGCAAGCCCGCTGGATCAACAGCTACGTAATACGCTGGTGGCGAATCTGGGTAGCCAGCTGCCTGGCTGGGTGGTTGCTTCACAGCCGCTCGGTACTGACCAGGATACGCTGAATGTGACCGTTACCGGCTTCCACGGTCGCTATGACGGCAACGTTGTGGTCAGCGGTGAGTGGCTGCTGAACCATCAGGGACAGCTGATTAAACGTCCTTTCCATCTTGAAATGAAGCAGCAAAAAGATGGTTACGATGAAATGGTCAAGGTTCTGGCACAGGGCTGGGCGCAAGAGTCGACCAGCATTGCCCGAGAAATTTCCCGGCTTCCATAAGTAAAATTCATCGACAAAAGCCGCTGTCAGGGGTTCTCTGATTGCGGCTTTTTTTTCGTTTTGCCTTCAGATTGTTACTTGTGCCATGTCACATTTTTTGTACAAATGATCTTCCGTATAGCTCACAAATATGACACCAGTATGAATTTTCAACATTGACGCTGGGGCGGATTCAGGGTATTCGTTATCTGTGGTTGCACACTTTGCAATCACTGTTTTCTTTCCACCAGACAAAAGAATGAGGGAAACGAGGCATGAAGAGACAGAAACGAGATCGCCTGGAAAGGGCTCATCAACGTGGTTATCAGGCTGGCATCGCCGGACGTTCTAAAGAAATGTGTCCCTATCAGACTTTGAATCAAAGGTCTCAATGGTTAGGGGGCTGGCGAGAAGCCATCGGAGACAGGGCAGTACTTGCTTGATAGCGTCTCTTTAAAAAAAGAAACCTCCGCAGTGCGGAGGTTTCGCCTTTCTGAAGCGGCTAACGCGCTAATCAGAAAGCAGAGGTGTCCTGGAACAGACCCACTTTCAGGTCGTTCGCAGTGTAAATCAGACGACCGTCTACCAGCACTTCACCATCCGCCAGGCCCATAATCAGACGACGGTTAACAACGCGCTTGAAGTGGATACGGTAGGTGACTTTCTTCGCTGAAGGCAGAACCTGACCCGTGAATTTCACTTCGCCTACGCCCAGTGCGCGGCCTTTGCCTTCACCACCGAGCCAGCCCAGGTAGAAACCAACCAGCTGCCACATGGCATCGAGGCCCAGACAGCCAGGCATTACCGGATCGCCAATAAAGTGGCAACCGAAGAACCACAGGTCCGGGTTGATATCGAGTTCTGCTTCTACGTAACCCTTATCGAAGTTGCCGCCGGTTTCGGTCATTTTCACGACACGATCCATCATCAGCATGTTCGGGGCCGGTAACTGTGGGCCTTTCGCGCCAAACAGTTCACCGCGACCAGAGGCAAGAAGGTCTTCTTTTGTATAGGATTCGCGTTTATCTACCATGTTCTCAGTAAGCCTTATTTTAGTGAAGGACGCAGGATAGCTAACACGTGTACGCTGAACAAGTCCGATCAGTTCGGACTAAACCAACTCAACCAGCGTAACGGCCACGGATAACGGTGACGAGCATCCTGCTGTGTTGCCTGTGCAATGCGCTCCTGGATAGTCTGCATCAGGGTAGTTTGCCCTTCGCCATCCCATACCAGGTTTGTCAGTAAGGGTAGTGCATCCTCAATACCTTCAATGGCCCAGAGGGTGAATTGTTCCTGTTCTACCGCATCCAGAAGCGCCTGGCTGAGGCTTAAATGGCGCGCGTTAGGGGCCGGAATAATGACACCTTGCTTACCGTTTAGTCCGCGCTGCTGGCAAATAGAGAAGAAACCTTCAATTTTCTCGTTCAGGCCACCAACAGGCTGAGCACGGCCAAACTGATCGACTGAGCCGGTAATCGCGATGTTCTGGTTGATCGGCACTTCCGCCAGAGCGCTAATTAAGGCGCACAGCTCTGCCATAGAGGCGCTATCACCGTCAACCTCACTGTAAGACTGTTCAAACGTCAGCGAGGCGGAGAAGGGGATTTGCTGCTCAAGCTGAAGCTCTGACATCAGGAACGCCTGCATGATCATCATGCCTTTGGCGTGAATGTTTCCACCCAGCTCGGCTTTACGCTCGATGTCAGTGAACTCGCCGTCACCGATATGCACAACGCAGCTGATACGGGAAGGTTCACCGAACGCGCGCGGGTGTCCCGGAAACTCAATCACCGACAGGGCGTTGATCTGCCCGATGCGTTCGCCTTCGGTCTCTACCAGAATTTGCTCCAGCAGAATTTCATCCTGCATGCGGTCAGCAAGATAACCTTCGCGCCACTCGCGCTGGGCAAGCATCTGAGTGAGCTGTTCCCCGGTGAATGACCCTTCACCACTAATAACCCCCACTTCACGTAGCTGTTTGCCGATCCAGAGTGGGCAGAGTGGCAGTGTCTCCTGGTCACCGGTATAGCGAACCGCTTCACGGATTAAACCCGGCCAGGCATCAGCTGCAGGGGTTGGCAATGCAAAACGTTCTGCAACGGCCATTACCCACTGGCACCACTGCGCCATATCATCAGCGTCAGCTATCTGGATGTTGTCTTCATACTCGCTGTAAACCGCCTGCTCAGCCAGTTCTGGCTCCATCTCCTGGAAATCAGCCAGAGACTCGCGATCGCCCGTCAGCACGACGGTAAGCGACAGCGGCATGGACGGAATGGAAACCGGCAGAGGACGAGACTCATCATAGCCAACCCAGTCAAAACGCTGCTGGTTAACGATGGTTTTCAGACGCATCCACAATAACGGCTGGGAAAGCAGGGTGCGCAGGGAAATGATTAATACGCCACCATTTGCGCGGTGTACCAGCCCCGGTTGCAGCGATAACTCACCGTTAAACTGGCGAAGGCAACCAAAAAGTTGCTCAGCTTCGACCCAGTTGGCGGTAACCACTTCACCCTCAACAGCAAAACGGCCATCGGCCTGTTTTGCCGGTTCGAAAGCGATATCATGCCCCGAGATGTGATATTGGCCGCCAAAGGCAGAGTGTGTTTCCGGCCGCAACTGACGCATGGCATCCCCCAGAAGCGTCAAATACTCCGCTTCTTCCGGGGCTTTGAGCAGCATGAAGGGAGACGTTGCCCACGGGCTTAACACCTGCTCCAGCGCATAATGCAAACGCGGTTGCGTATCGCTAAGTATGAATTCGTGCTCTTTTGCGAGATCTGGCTGTGCAAACAGTTCCTGATAACTCTCGGTATCCGGAACAAGGTCACGCCATGCAAGTTTCGTAATGGTCAAAGTTGATGTTTTTTAGTCAGATGTAAAACCGTGGAGTATACCGTAGCGGTTGGAACTACCCAAGCAGGATTGGCTTTTTCGAAAGGTGGATCCGCGGCATTCATTCACAGGATATGATTTCTTTTCAGCAGATTGCTAAAAAACTGATATTCTGAACAGAGTTACGTGGTAACACTGAGATCGCAATGAAATATCAACAACTGGAAAATCTCGAAAGCGGCTGGAAATGGAAGTACCTGGTCAAAAAGCACCGTGAAGGGGAGCTGATCACCTGCTACATCGAAGCCAGCGCAGCGCAAGACGCCGTGGATATTTTGCTGACCCTCGAAAATGAACCGGTACAGGTGAACGGCTGGATAGCGAAACACATCAATCCGGCACTGTTAAACCGGATGAAGCAAACTATCCGTGCGCGTCGAAAACGGCATTTCAATGCTGAGCACCAGCACACCCGCAAAAAATCAATCGACCTGGAATTCATTGTCTGGCAGCGCCTGGCGGGGCTTGCACAAAGGCGTGGAAAAACATTGTCGGAAACGGTAGTACAGCTAATTGAAGATGCCGAGCATAAAGAGAAGTATGCCAGCCAAATGTCGACGCTGAAGAGTGATCTTCAGGCTCTGCTCGGCAAAAAGTAACTTTTTGCGTTTCTTCTGGCAATAAAAAACCCCGCATTGCGGGGTTTTTTTATAAGACGATAACTTATGCCGCTGGCTGAGCTACAACGTCTTTGATGCCTTTAACTTCGATCTCTACGCGACGATCTGGAGCCAGGCAGTCGATCAGTGCAGCGCGAGCTTTCACGTTGTCACAGGTGTTGCCAGTAACTGGGTGAGATTCGCCCATACCACGTGGGGAGATCTTGTTAGCTGGGATACCTTTAGAGATCAGGTAATCAACAACAGACTGAGCACGTTTCTCAGACAGTTTCTGGTTGTAAGCGTCAGAACCGATACGGTCGGTGAAGCCCAGAACCACTACAGAACCGTCTTTAGGATCCAGGTTGCTCAGCTGGGAGTACAGCTGATTCAGTGCCTGCTGACCTTCTGGTTTCAGGGTCGCTTTGTTGAAGTTGAACAGAACGTCAGACTTCAGAGTGAAGTGCTTAGTCTGTACTTCTGGAGCTGGAGCCGGCGCTGGAGCAACAACTGGTGCTGCTTCTTCCTGCTGGCCGAAACGGTAGGAAACACCTACGCTCAGCATGCCGTTGTCAGGACGAACACCAACGGTGTTAGCGTCGCCGATGTTGTTAACCCACTGGTATTCCAGACGGGTAGCGATGTCACGGGTAACAGCCCACTCAACACCACCAGCGAATACTGGGGAAACACCTGTGTCGTGATCGCTGCCGATTTCGCTGTTGCTGGAGTCAGCGCGCCATACCATGCCGCCCAGACGGGTGTACACGTCCAGATCGTCAGTTACTGGGTAACCCAGTTTAGCGGTCAGCTGTACGCCCTGTGCTTTGAAAGCGCCGTTTACGGTGTCGCCTTTGTATGGCATACGACCTAACCAGTCGTAACCCATTTCAAAACCAACATACGGGTTAACCTGATAGCCACCGAACGCACCTGCACCAAGCTGGCTCTCGTGAGTCGGGCCATCGTTGTTCAGTTTGCTGTTGTACCAGCCAGTATCATGGAACTGAGACCAGCCCAGTTTACCACCTGCATACCAGGTATTATCTTTCGGAGCGGCCTGCGCTACGGTAGCGAAGCCAGCCAGTGCCACTGCAATCGCGATAGCTGTCTTTTTCATTTTTTGCGCCTCGTTATCATCCAAAATTCGCCATGTAAATCTCATTCGAGAAATCACGGTTAAATCCTTCACCGGGGGGCGTGGTCAAATATAAATCTACCGATATCTTCGGTTTAGGCCGAGCACCCCTGGCGATGTAAAGTCTACAACGTCGCTGAAAACTTACAAGTGTGAAGTCCGTCAGGCATATGAAAAAAAAAGTTCCGTGTAGTCATTATTTAACATTTTTTGAACGGATATTGTGCAATAAAATTAAGGAGAACCGCACCAGACAAGCCTTTCCGCAGATTTAGCTTCTGGAACTAAATCCTCATTCGGGTGTCGAAAAAAATTCCAGGAAAACTCTTAAATTTACTCAATGATACAAATTTGAGTGAATTTTTAGCCCGGAAAGTTGTCCTCTGCGGTGAGAATCTGGTCGAACCGGACGCATGATAAACCCGATCGCATTCCCTTCTTTTGCCGCTTCAGTCAGTCGGAAATGTTCCTCTTCCGTCAATTCGTCTGATAACCACCCAATCACGACGCTGTAATTCCCGGTGCGTAATGCACGGATCATCGACTCAACCGTATCACAAGGGGAGAGTTGATTAATTTGCATGACCTTCGCCAACGGCAGGCCAGCGGACTGAACCCATTCCCGGCTCAGTTTTTGTTGCGGCGTCAGCCAGAGCTGCCAGCGTGATTGCTGGCCAAGTTGTTGTAATAACGGCAGTAACAAC
This sequence comes from Enterobacter cloacae complex sp. 2024EL-00214, assembly GCF_043945575.1. Lineage (NCBI taxonomy): Bacteria > Pseudomonadati > Pseudomonadota > Gammaproteobacteria > Enterobacterales > Enterobacteriaceae > Enterobacter > Enterobacter cloacae complex sp. 2024EL-00214. Next base: position 26,768 of record NZ_JBIMRC010000013.1, read on the forward strand.
AGTTGAGTCAACAAAGGCTGGTCTTCACGATAAACCACTTCACTGATAAGCCCTGTCGAAACGCGCCCGACGGAATTCTGCGCGACATTGCCTGCGGTAGAAGAAAGAGATGTTGAGCGATTTGCGTAGCCTGAAGTGTACATATTCATTCCAGCCCTGTGGTTACTGTATGAATATACAGTAACCCCTGTATGCATAAAGATCAACCTCATTTTCGGAAAGCGACTCGCAAAATTCATTCATTCTTGGCGTGTCCGGAAAAATCATCTTGCTCAACGGCAATAAGTTGCCTATTTTTCTGCTAACGGATCCGCTAGTAAGAAATTTCGTTGTTATTTTATGATTTTTAAGGGAAATATCATGAAAAAGATATCTTATGATCGGATTTATAGATCGCAGGAATACCTCTCCCCATTAGGTGAAATTCATCATCGTGCACTTTTCGGTGGGTATACCCTTGCCGTGGATGATGCCGTCTTCGCGATGGTTTCAGAGGGTGAGCTTTACCTTCGGGCCTGTGAACAAAGTGCTAAGTACTGTGTAAAACACACCTCTTCTTTTTTGACGTTAATGAAACGGGGGCGTCCGGTGCTTCTCAACTATTATCGTGTCGATGACGGACTCTGGCAGGACAGAGAACGGCTGCTTCAGCTTTCCTCTTTTGCACTCGATGCGGCAAGAAAAGAGCGCTCCCAGCGTCACCAGCGCCACCGTCTTAAGGATCTGCCAAACCTGACGTTCCAGCTTGAAGTTCTGCTCTTCGAAGCCGGTATTACAAATGAGGAAACGCTACGAGCGTTGGGAGCCAGAGCCAGCTGGCTGAAGATCCGGATGAAAAACAAAGATCTGAGTGTGAAAGTCCTGTTTGCGCTTGAAGGAGCGATCACCGGTATGCATGAGGCGGCGCTCCCGGCGGTCATTCGCCGGGAGCTGACGGAGTGGTTTAATGCGTTGCCTGAGCCACAGGAGAATCACTCCTCCAGGTAGCGATTTGCTGTTGCAGTCGGCAAATTTCAGGCAGCAGGGCAATAAGCAGGCCAATCTGCTGAAGAACCAGCGGTGCTTTGCTGTCGCTACCCGGGTCAAGATGCGCAATGCGTTGAGACAGTTCATCCAGCGCCTGTTGAACCCGTGGTTCATCGGCAGGTAGATGATGAAGTGCATCATCTACATAGCAGACGGCATCATCCAGCAGGGCGAGAATACCCGGGTTTGTCAGTTTCTCGCGGTGAGCGCCCAGCGTAGAAATGTAGCTGGTAAAAGTATGGTTCAGGCAGAGCATGCGGAATGCCGTTTCGCGAATTTCTGCCGTGGCGTGAGGTTCCGTTGACATGTTAGAGACCACCGAGGCGAGTTCAGCATCGCTGTTATGCGCATCGCGGCGGGCGATACGGTAAGCCAGTCGGTTATCGCGCCCCTGGTGGTATTGCTCAAGGATGGCATCGAGGTAGCGGCAGTTTGCATTCATCGCCCTGTCTGACACGCGCGGTAAATTACGAAAACGCCAGTCAGGCCAAATAAAGCTGACCGCCGCCCAGGCGATAGCACAGCCAATCAGCGTATCGAGCACGCGGGGCAGGGCAACTTCAAACCCTTCACCCAACAGGTTAAAGCACAGTAATACCAGCAGCGTGATGAACATGGTGGCATGGGCGTACTGCACATTACGAAAGGCGAAGAACAGCACACCGGTGATCACTATCAGGATAAGCTGCCCCTCAACGGAAGGCACGAACCACAGCACCGGCAGCCCGATAGCGACACCCACCAGCGTACCAATAATACGCAGCGCAAGACGGTGTCGGGTGGCATTATAGTTTGGCTGGCAAACAAACAGACTGGTGAGCAGGATCCAGTAACCGTGCTGTAACCCGGTTATCTGGATAAACGCATACCCCACGCACAGCACCAGCGACATCCTCACCGCATGGCGAAAGAGTGCTGATTCCGGCGTAAAGTTGCGGCTCAGCCGTAACCACATGTCACTAAAGCTGTGAACGCTGTCATCAGCAAGCTGATTTTCCGCATCATTACCCGCCAGGGCCATCGCCTGCTCGGACTCAATGGTTGCCAGCTGGGCATCAATTGCCCGTAGGTTATTGAGTAGAAAACCCAGTGCTTTGATATGTTCTGGCGAGGTTCCGCTGGCCTGTACGCGATCGATTGCTGCATCAAGATGGTTAAACGCACGTTCAAAACGGGGGTCATGCTGATAGGGGGTACGCAGCAAAATGGAGCGCGCCAGCTGTTGGCAGGCCTGAGACTGCATGGACAGTAAGCGCTGGAAGCGGAACATCACGTCACTGTAGCGGAACTTCTCGCGCAGGGCGGCATACTGAACGTGTGAGGAACTGGCACGTTCATGAATATCCTGGGCGGCAAAGTAGTAGTGTAGCGTTCTTCGTGTGCCGCGCTGGCCGCGATCGCCGCGCAGGCGGGTAAGCAATGAGGCTTTGGTCTGGTTTAAGGTGGCAACCAGTTGGCCGTTTGCCAGCGCCAGATCGTAAAGCGGTGCCTGGCTTTCCTCTTCAATATCCGGGTCAAACAGCCTGGATTTTAGTTCGAGGTAGTGGGCCAACTGCTCATAGCTGCGGGCGAGGTTATCCTGCAGAGCGCGAACCGGAAAGATGAGATGCCCGGTTAACGTCAGCAGGTTATACCAGATAGCACCCAGCAACAGCAGAATAGGTTGCTGGTACCACTGCTCGTAAAGTGAAACACCCAGCATCGTGTAAATGGCAATCAGCAAGGCACCAAACGCGATAGTGGCATAGCGCTGCCCAAGACCGCCAAGCAAAATAAACCCACTGGTTGAAAGCGTAAGGCCTAAGGCAAACAGCCAGGGCCACGGAAACAGCAGTTCAACGGAGGCGGAGGCAATGAAGAAACAAACAAGGGTGATAACCAGGTTACGCAGACGCCCGGCCAGCCGGTCGTCAAGGTCTGCCAGCGCTCCCGCCACGACCCCCAGCGTGAGTGGAATGGTGAGCTTAACGTCATCCAGCCACCACGGCAGCGCAACGGTGCCACAAAGTGCGATAAAAATCCTGACGTTGTAAAGCCAGGTGCTGTTCCAGGTGTAACGGCGAAGCAGTGGGCTTAGCATGAGCGCGGCCAGTCCTTATTTACTGAAAACGACGACGCGCATTCGCTTCACGCGCTGCCTGTGCCACTTCTACCGGAACGACTCTGCGCCCGACGGGCCACAGGGCAATGGCGGCGATCTTAAAGTTCGCGATCCCCACCGGAATACCAATAATTGTCACGCACTGTGCAATACCCGCAAAAATATGCATCAGGCATAACCACCAGCCGAAGAAAACCAGCCACAAAACGTTCAGCACGGTGCCGCCCGTGTTCATCAGCGCGTTTTTCCCCTCCGGGTTCAGTTCGTCTACGTGGACAGCCTCATTCCCATAAGGAATAAATGAGAGTTTGGTGATTTCCCAGCAGGAGCGGGTCAGCGGGAGTGTAAAAATAAATACGATGCTTACCAGCGTGGCAAAAAGCCAGGAAAGGGTGGTGGCAAAACCGCCCAGCACAAAATTCAAAACATTCAGAACGGTACGCATAAACCCTCAGTTCCTTTCGATATGATTAACGCCCACTGATTGTAACGTTTTTTTAGGCTGGAGCACCTTAAAACTGGCAGTTAAACTGTCAGGTAAATTATCTCTTCGTGGATTTAGCTGGACATGGAACTGAAAGCAACTTCATTAGGCAAACGCCTGGCGCAACACCCATATGACAAGGTGGTCCTCCTGAATGCGGGAGTGAAAGTCTCCGGTGAACGCCACGAATATCTCATTCCGTTTAACCAGCTTCTGGCGATCCATTGCAAACGCGGGCTGGTGTGGGGGGAGCTGGAGTTTGTTTTGCCTGCCGATAAAGTCGTGCGCCTCCACGGCACCGAGTGGGCAGAAACCCAGCGCTTCCACCATCATCTGAATACGCTCTGGCAGCAGTGGAGCCATGACATGAGCGTTATTGCAGCCCAGGTGCTGCAGCAGGTTCTGGACGACATTGCACAGAGTAACGAGCAACAAAAGTGGCTGACCCGCCAGCAAACTGCCGGATTGCAGCAAAAGATCAGGCAGGCGCTCACGGCGCTGCCGTTACCTGTGACGCGTCTTAATGAGTTTGAAAACTGCCGTGACGCCTGGCAACAGTGTCAGGCCTGGTTGAGCGATATTGATAAAAGCCGGCTGGCGCATAACCAGGCGTGGACTAACGCCATGCTCAGCCAGTATGCCGATTTCTTCAGCACCATCGAATCGTCGCCGCTCAATCCCGCGCAGGCGCGTGCCGTGGTGAATGGCGAACAATCGTTGTTGGTACTGGCAGGAGCCGGGAGCGGCAAAACGTCGGTGCTGGTGGCACGTGCGGGTTGGCTTTTGACAACCGGTGAAGCCGTTGCCGATCAGATTTTACTCCTGGCATTTGGCCGCAAGGCGGCGCAGGAGATGGACGAACGTATTCAGGAACGTCTGCACACGCAGGATATCACCGCCAGAACGTTCCATGCCCTTGCGCTGCATATTATCCAGCAGGGCAGCAAAAAAGTACCGTCCATCAGCAAACTGGAAAATGACACCCAGGCGCGCCAGGCGTTATTTATTAAAACGTGGCGGCAGCAGTGCAGTGAAAAAAAGGCGCAGGCAAAGGGGTGGCGTCAGTGGCTGGAGGAGGAACTGCTCTGGGATGTCCCGGAGGGCAGCTTCTGGCAGGATGAAAAACTGGCACGCCGACTGGGCTCGCGCCTCGAACGCTGGGTGAGCCTGATGCGTATGCACGGCGGCTCTCAGGCGGAGATGATTGAAAGCGCACCGGAGGCGATCCGCGCCGTGTTTTCAAAGCGCGTCAAATTAATGGCACCGTTGCTGAAAGCCTGGAAAACGGCGTTAAAAGACGAAAATGCCGTCGATTTCTCTGGTTTGATTCACCAGGCCATTATTATTCTGGAAAAAGGGCGCTTTGTGAGTCCGTGGAAACATATCCTTGTGGATGAATTCCAGGACATCTCTCCGCAACGTGCTGCACTACTGGCGGCGTTACGGGCGCAAAATAAGCATACGTCGCTGTTTGCCGTGGGCGATGACTGGCAGGCTATCTATCGCTTCAGCGGCGCACAGCTCTCACTTACGACGGCATTCCACCACTATTTTGGTGAAGGCGATCGCAGCGATCTGGACACGACCTACCGTTTCAATTCCCGAATTGGTGAAATTGCCAACCGCTTTATTCAGCAAAACCCCCACCAGTTGGCCAAGCCGCTTAATAGCCTCACGCCAGGGGATAAAAAAGCAGTCACCCTGCTGGCAGACGACCAGCTGGAGTCGCTTCTGGACAAACTCAGCGGCTATGCAAAGCCTGATGAACGTATTCTGGTGCTGGCGCGTTATCACCATCTTAAACCGGCCGCGCTGGAAAAAGCCGCCACCCGCTGGCCGAAGCTGAAGCTCGATTTTATGACCATCCACGCCAGCAAAGGACAGCAGGCCGATTATGTGATTGTGGCAGGGCTAAAAGAGGGCAGCGACGGTTTTCCGGCCCCGGCCCGCGAATCGGTAATGGAGCAGGCGTTACTGCCAGCACCGGAAGATTTCCCGGATGCGGAGGAGCGCCGTCTTCTGTATGTAGCGCTAACCCGCGCACGTCATCGCGTGTGGCTGCTGTTCAGTAAAGATGAGCCATCAACGTTTGTTGATATTCTGAAGAGTATTGATGTGCCGCTGGCGAGGAAGCCGTAAGGCAAAAGGGCGGGTTTTTGTAGGCCGGGCAAGGCGAAACCGTCACCCGGCAATACCGTTTACTTCAATCTTTCAGCCAGATAGCGCGGATAATCCGGGATCAGGATCTCAACCGGTGAGTTGAACTGCGGCGACTCAATGATGAAATCTGCCGTGGACAGGTTTGTCGCCACCGGAATATTCCACACCGTGGCAAGACGCAGCAGCGCCTTTACATCCGGGTCGTGCGGAACCGCATTCAGCGGATCCCAGAAGAAAATCAGAACATCAATTTTTCCTTCCGAAATCTGTGCGCCAACTTGTTGATCGCCACCCATTGGGCCGCTCAGCATGGCATTGACTTCCAGACCCGTTTCGCGGTGAATCAGGTTACCGGTGGTGCCTGTTGCCGAAAGGACGTGCTTTTCCAGCAATGGCTGATGGCGGCGAACCCAGTTGAGCAGCATTTGTTTACAGTGATCGTGCGCAACCAGGGCAATGTGTTTGCGTTCCGGGAGCGTGCGTGTTGTCAGTTCCATAATCTCGTCCGTCGGGTTAACTGGCTACACGATGACGGGAACCGCCTTTTGCTGCAAGAGGGAGGAGAAAAAAATGTGGCTTACGACGAAGGCTGTTGCTTCGCCCACTGTAAAAAGCGGGCCCGCGTATCGGGGTCGGCCTGCTGGAACCAGAATTTTAAACGTTGCTCCGTAAGCGTCTGGGACTGAGGAGGAATAACATCCAGCTCCGATACCCCGGATAACAATGTACTGTCGTCTGCCATCATGGTTGCAAACTGGGGAAGAGAAGCGCGTTTACCAGCTTTGTTATAAATTTCCGTATCGGCTTCGTAATTTGTGTCCTTCGGTGATTTCGTTAACGCCAGAATATCCAGCTTGACCGGGATCGGCATCGAATCCCCATCCAGCAACTCAATGCGCGGTGAGGAATCAAAGGCCGCAGACTCTTTTTCGGTTTCAAGGCGCGGCAGGTTAAAATTAACCTGGCTGATTCGCTGGGTGTTAAAGCTGACAATCAGCGGTGGGGAGATGTACGTACTCTGTTCATGATTAGTAAGGCGGATCGTTTTTTCTACCCGAAATACCACCTGATGTGGCCCGTTATCAAGTTCGATGCTGTCTGCACCGCGCAGTAATGAACTGGAAACTTTTTTACCGTCCAGCACCAGCAGATCAATGTCGGTAGAAAGCCGCAGCGTGGTTGCAAAGACGCAAACCGGCATTACTAACGCAATCACAGCAGAGGCAATACCGATTTTCATAGGGTGCTCCTGTTGAAATTACTTTCATCGTAATAATGTATCTAAATTTTTCGATAATCATGTTTACTAACATATAGACATATTCCACCGTTTTGCCCTCATACATCTGTGTGGGATGGATGGTTGAGATGTCCGGTTTGACGTACACTTTGAAAAAAGCCAGGAGAAAGACCATGAAAGAGAACGATATTGCCGGGATTTTGACGTCTACGCGCACAATTGCGCTGGTGGGGGCGAGTGATAAACCCGATCGTCCAAGCTATCGGGTGATGAAATACCTTCTCGATCAGGGCTACCATGTTATCCCTGTTTCGCCGAAAGTTGCCGGTAAAACGCTGCTGGGCCAGCCGGGATATGCCACGCTAAATGACATACCGGAAAAAGTGGATATGGTGGATGTTTTCCGTAATTCCGAGGCTGCATGGGGCGTTGCCCAGGAGGCCATTGCCATTGGTGCAAAAACGCTGTGGATGCAACTGGGTGTCATTAACGAGCAGGCCGCGGTGCTGGCGCGTGAGGCTGGGCTGGCGGTGGTGATGGACCGATGCCCGGCGATTGAGATCCCCCGACTGGGGCTGGCAAAATAACAATAAAAAAAGCCCGTGACCGGGCTTTTTTATACGCTTAGTTCCGCAGGCGAGGAGCCTGTAGCTGTTTACGGATAGTCTGAGCAAGTTCGTCCATCGTGGGTTGTTCCGGATGCTCATCCTGCAGTTCACCGCTCAGCTGCGCTTCGGCAAGATAGGTATGGACGGGTTGTCCATCATCGCCTTCCATGACCACATGGTACCAGGGCGCGGCGCGAAGCTCTGCGTCAACCGCCAGCTCATCCGCTGACGGTTCATCAAGGGAATACTCCGGGTCGATATCCACGACCACACCCAAATATCCAAGCAAGGTGTGGCGGACCTGTTGGCCGATACCGAATTTGCTGGCAATCATAGTCACCTCCCGGGAAACATTACTTACACACTATGTGTGGGCAATATTTCTCTTTTCAAGTTACATGACGCGACAGGCAAACCCTTTCAGATACAGCCCTTCCGGGTAGGTAGCGATCACCGGATGATCGGCGGCCTGACGGAACTGCTCTATAAATTGTACATCACGACCAGCATCTATTGCGGCATCGGCGATGATTTTCTGAAATAAATCTGTGGTCATCAGGCCAGAGCAGGAGAAGGTGAGCAACACGCCGCCCGGGTTCAGCAGCTGGATAGCCAGCATGTTGATGTCTTTATATCCTCGGCACGCGCCCATCAGCTGGCTTTTGTTTTCCACAAATTTTGGTGGATCCATAACGATAACGTCGAATTTCTCTCCCTGATCGCGGTATTTGCGCAGCAGTTTGAAAACGTCATCGCGAATAAATTCAGCTTTGCTGAGATCCAGCTTGTTCAGCTCAACGTTCTGTTTCGCCACATCCAGTGCTTCCTGCGACGTATCCACGCTGACCACCTGACGGCAACCGCCCATCAGGGCCGATACCGCAAAACCGCCGGTGTAGGAGAAGCAGTTCAGCACGCGTTTGTCGGCAACGTACTGGCGGGTCGCCAGGCGGCTGTCGCGCTGATCGAGGTAATAGCCCGTTTTATGGCCACCCTGAATATCGACCAACAGCTTCATGCCGTGTTCTTCGATAGGCAGCAGGGCTGGCGGCATTTCGCCCGTCACTGGGCCCTGAGTCAGCTCCATTCCCTCTTTTTTACGCACGGCCACGTCACTGCGGTCGTAAATAGCGCATTCCGGGAACAGCGATTGCAGGGCGCTAATCAGCGCGGCACGCTGGTATTCTGCACCTGCGCTCAGGAGTTGCAGCACCAGGAAGTTGCCAAAGCGGTCAATGGTCACGCCAGGCAAGCCGTCGGACTCACCGGCAATCAGGCGATAGCTGTCCAGACCGTCACGTTTTGCCAGCCATTCACGCCACTGCTGAGCTTGCTGCAGGCGGCGGACAAAGAAGTCGATGTCAATGGTTTCATCTTTATCGAACGTCCAGACGCGAGCGCGGATCTGGGACGCAGGTGAGTATGCGCCACGCGCTAACCATTTCCCCTGATGGTCAACGATATCGATGGTTTCACCGAGGCTGGCTTTGCCTTCCATACGGGCAACCGCGCCGGAGAAGACCCAGGGATGGCGGCGCAGTAATGACTTCTCACGCCCTTTGGCTAACACTAAACGTACACTCATAATTTGCTATTCTGTCGATTCCAATGAAATGGCGCGTAGATTAGCACAGAAGGTAAGACGCAATCATCTGCGGATACCTGTGAGCGTTTCGGCACAAAATAAAATCGCTTAGGCACACTACAAAATCGCAACGGGCTTTACATTGTTGCTTCCCGCTCACCAAAGGAAACACAAATGAAAAAGCGCGTTGCAATAGCAGTAAGTGCCCTGACCATTATGAGTGTTAATGTTTCAGCCGCATCATCTTTCAGCATCAGTAGCCGGGATATTCCCGGCGGCCATCAATTAACGCAACATCAGGTTTTTGAGGGATTTGGCTGTCATGGAGGCAACGAATCTCCGCAACTTGAATGGAAAAATCCGCCATCAGGTACGAAAAGTTTTGCTATTACGGTATTTGATCCGGATGCGCCAACCGGAAGCGGTTGGTGGCACTGGACAGTGGTCAATATTCCGGTGCAAACGCTGAATCTTCCTGCGGGGGCAGGGAACCAGAATAACGAGAAATTACCTGCCGGGGCTGTGCAGGGACGGAATGATTTCGGTTATTCTGGATTTGGGGGGGCATGTCCACCTGAAGGAGACAAACCTCACCGTTACCAGTTTACCGTCTGGGCCCTGGATGCGGATAAACTCCCTGTTGATAAAAATGCCAGTGGTGCATTGGTCGGCTTTATGCTTAACAGCCACGCCCTGGAAAAAGCACAATTAACCGCAACATACGGAAGATAAAGGTGGCACGGTGCAGGACTTTCATTTTCAACACAAACATTTGACCGCTGGTGAGGTGAGTGCCAGAAAAATGCATCGTCTGCATCATGTAAAACTATTTTATCCGGCTATCTGCCATATTACGCATGGAAGCAAGGTCATTATTCAGGACGAGAGCCGCAACGTTGCAACGTCCGATGAATTAATCATTATTCCGGCAAATACGCCAATGGAGATTATTAATCAGCCTGCGCAGGGATTATTTCATTCAGACCTGTTGATGTTGTCACCCGAGATCATCGCGGAATTTAAAACGCGTCATCTGAAATCCTGGCCGCGTACAACGCTAAACTCTTTATGTGCGCCGCTGAGCGAAGGGTTGGCCTTTATGTGGGATACCTTGCTGCACGCTGTGCGCCATGATTTACCGGAAGAGTTGCAAAAACATCAGGCTTTCGGCCTCTTGCTGGCGTTAATGCATGATGGCGTCGCAGGACCGCTTCTCATTGAGCGAAATGTTAACCTGACAGAGCAGGTGCGGCAGTTCATCATGCTGTCTCCCGGCAGGTCATGGACCGCACAGGATGTCGCCAGCCGCCTGGCATTAAGCGTGCCGACGTTACGCAGGCGATTACGCGAGGAATCGCAAAGTTTTCGGCAAATCGTGGAGGAGGTTCGGATGTCCGTAGCACTGTCGCAGTTGCAGTCTACCCGATTGCCCATCGGTGAAATCGCAATACAATGCGGGTATCTTTCCAGCTCCCGTTTTACTGCTCGTTTCCGACAGCATTACGGCTGTTTACCCAAAACGTTGCGTTAATAATGTCCGCACGTGGCTTGTGAGAGAGTAACGGTTGAGTACTAAGCTTACTTAAGCTATCAGATTTGAGGTACTTATAATGGAAAAAGATCCTTGTCATTGTGTCAGATGTTGGGTTCACGGCAACGTCCAGGGCGTCGGTTTCCGCTACAGCACGCAGCGTGAGGCGGTTCAGCTTGGGCTCTCGGGGTACGCTCGTAATATGGATGACGGCAGCGTGGAGGTGGTCGCCTGTGGTGAAGCGGAGCAGCTTGAGAAGCTGGTGGCGTGGCTGAAAGCGGGCGGGCCGCGTAGCGCACGGGTTGATAAGGTGTTAACCGAACCGTATCAACCCGGCAGGGAATACGTCAACTTTGGTATTCGCTATTAAATGCATTTCACCGGTTTTGGCAGGCCGGCGATTTTGGTCGCCTGTTTTGCCGGGCCTTTTGGGAACAAACGATACAGGTAGCGGCTGTTGCCTTTCTCTTCACCAAATTTGTTCGCCATCGCCTTGACCAGCATGCGGATAGCCGGAGAGGTGTTGAATTCAAGATAGAATTCACGAACGAAACGCACCACTTCCCAGTGTTCAGGGGAAAGGGTAATGCCTTCGTTTTCCGCAATTTTCTCCGCCAGCGGTTCGCTCCACTGGCTGCTCTCTTTCAGATAACCGTCGTTATCCGTCTCAATTTCCTGACCTGCAAAAATGAACATAATCTTCTGTCGTGTGAAAATAATCGGCAGCAGTGTAGCAAAAAAGCGCCGTGAGCATAAACCGCGACCTACAGGAGCAGCTGCAGCAGGTTGTTGGCATTGAGTTTCTTCAGGGCATTGCATTTATGCGTTGAAACCTGTTTTTCGGACATGTGCGTCACGATGGCAATATGGCGCACGGTCAGCCCGGTGAGCATTAAATCAAGCACGTTGAATTCGATACCGGTCAGGCAGCAGTCAAGGCTGCGGACGCGGCGAGGTTCTTTTGCCAGCAAATATGCTGCATCCGCAACGGAGATCCGGTCATCAATGATGTAAATCACTAACGTGCTGAAGCGTTTGCGCAGATGCGTGGCTAGCGCCCAGCCTTTTTCGTTACAGACCAGATAAAGACTGCCTTGCCAGCGAACAGCTTCCAGCCGGAGCAAAATATTAATCAACGCCTGATGTGTTCCCGCAACGGAAAAACGACAGCGAATAACCAGAACACGTCTGTTTAGCAGTCCAGGCTGCCATTGCACGGAGTCGCTTTGCACCTGTCGTGGAACGCCCCGGCGCAGCAGCGCATAGCGCAGTCCTTCGGCATAAAATCGGTTATTGTCGAGAATGGCGTAACTCACGGTGACCTCATTATAACGTACTGGGTGTATAGATAACGCGCAGCGTGCCGGTGTAGTCGCCCGCATTTTTGCTGCTGGCGGCAAATGAAGGCGTTTTCAATATGATAGGCGCGGGGATGCAAAGCACGCTTTCGCGACCGCCGGGCAGCACAACCTGACGCAGATACTGCGGATCGTTCGTGCCTTGCCACACCAGCGTTTTGCCGTTTGCAATGGTTTCTGTTGCGCCGGTGATCGGATTGGTCACAAGAACCTGATAATCAAGACGATCGCGCGGATCGGTCTGGCTTCCCCCCCGGCGTCGGATTGAAAATGCCCCTTCGGTTCGCCCTGTTGCAGTGAGCCCATCGTCCTCAAACCGCAGGTATGCGCGGGTGCTGGCGCTGTTATTGCCGTCATACAGACACATGTCCACTGTGCTTTCACCCTGGATCTCACTCCCGCCGGGCCGCCCCGGAAAGTTGGTCAGGTTGAGGTTAACAATGGGCGTCGAGTGCGGAAATGCAGGCAGATAAATCTGCTGATTGCCCGGATCGACCACCTCGATACGCACCGTCGCCTGCCAGCTGGCGAGGGTTAGATAGCCTGGACATCCGACATCCACGTCATTAAAGTTCCCGCCGCAGTTGCCACCTCCCCACTGACGCAGGTTCTGCTTCAGCGTGGCGGTCCAGATGCCAGGCAGGGTGAGCTTATCCAGTTCGCTTCTCACGATGTAATAATCAAAGTAGGGCTCCCTGTTCCATGCGGCGATATCGCCCGTTCCCCCCGTGACAAAGCTGGCAAAGGTAAAGACTTTACTGTTGATAAACATGTAGTGTTCGCCGTACACCTTGATATCCACTGTTTTTTTGGTGAGCGCATGCGTAAATCGCAGCGTAATGGGATAAGGGGCGGCCGGGTTCGCCGAGAACCATACCGGGGCGGTCATACAGGCACCGTTTGTGGGGTCGGTGCGGGATAAGCAGGTCAGGGTATTGCGGCCCCATTTTTGCGGATCGGCGGTGTCGTAGCCGCTCGGCTCATGTACCCAGATGTCAAAACGTGCAGGCGGCGACGAGCGATCGTAGCTTATCTCTGCGCTGGTGTTTCTTCCTGCAGGGGCACCCGCCAGCGTCTGGCCGGTCCACAGGCTTAAGAACAGTAAAATAAAGAGGCACTTATTCACATCATTTCCCTTTGGTAAAGTTCTCTGCGTTCATTGCGGTTGGGCCAGTCGGCACCGAACGTCCGGCGAGCATCAGCTGCGCCTGTTGCTGGACGGCATCCGGCAGGGCAGAGAAGGTTAATTCCCGACAGGGGATGGATCCGACATAACGCACCACGTCGCGCATACTTTTCACGTTCAGCTCGCACTGATAAAACTGCTGCTGACGCACCAGGTAAAGGTTATGCAGCAGAGCATCGCTGTGGGCGCTAAACCCACCGTTGCCGAGATCGCTCCAGCCGTTCACATTCAGCGGCACGCCGCCTATAAACGGAGAATGACGCTCGTCGGTGAGTTGGCCGAGCCAGGTGTAGCTCGCGGTCGTTTGAACGTCCCGACGGAGTATTTTGCCCGGCACCATAAAGAGTGTTCGGCTGCCTGACCCCTGGGTGATTTCACTGCTGACGCCCTGGGAGACATTCAGCGATTCGTTAATTGTCAGCGTGGTCTGCTGATATCCCGGCACCGCGAAGAGGGCGCGGCTGTTTGCCGGAATATCCGCGCTACCGCTGTTATCCAGCGACACGGCGACGCGAGGATCCTGTGAATCTTCGGGCGTGGCGACCCGCACGGCGATGGCAGACGCAGGGCGTCCGTCGCTCCAGCGGCCAAGCCACAGGCCTGAACGCGACAGGGCGAGGGTGGAGTTGTAATTACCGCTGCTGCTCAGCGTATGTCGTTGATCCTGACGATCCCAGGCGTCGCTCATCGTCAGGCTCCCGTTGCCGTATCGTCCACCCTGGCGCGTATAGGCTGAGGTGTTGAGCGAATCTCCGTTAATGCCCGAGGCGCTCAGACCATACTCATTCTCGCCGCGTGCGTCGGTATACCAGTTATGCGCCACGTTATAGCTCAGCTGATTTTTTTCCCGCTGCTGGTGCTGCCAGGTTGCGCCCAGAGAGGTATAGCTTGAGGCATCGCCCTGACGGTTATGCGCCAGCGAAACACTCACGCTCAGGTAGCCGCCTGTATCCTTGCCTTCGCGGGAGTCATCCTGGCGCATGAACAGGTTAATGCTGCTGTTGATGTTCAGGCTGCGGGCGCTAAACGCATTGCTCAGACCAGCCTGCCAGGCCCGCGTGCGGGAGCGGGCCATATAGACAGACTCCCACGGCAAACCGGCGTCGTGGCGATCGTCATTATCCGGCAGCTCCCGGCGTGAAACGTGACGTCCTTCATTGCGGTTATCCGAATACCCAAGGCTGGCATACCAGGCACCGACAGGGGCGGAGAGCATCACCGAGAGGCTGCGATAACAGCCGTTTACCGCGTCGAATCCTGTGCTGCGGGTATTACAATTGTCCGCCGATAACGCATTGCGATAGACGCTCAGTGAAAATCCGTCGTTGTAGCTGATTTGCTGAATATTGCCGCGCTGACCTTCGCTGCCGTAGAGGCCGCTAAACCGGGTGCTCAATACACCGTCAATGGGGCCGGTATTGAAGCCACGGCTCCAGTCCAGGGCGTTTTCAATAAAGCGCTGCTTTTTCATCATTGTTGCGCCACTGGTCAGTGCCAGCGTCGGTGTGACGGGCAGGCGTACACCCGCCTGTGCAACTGCGCGGCGTTGTTCGTGTGAGTCGTTATTGTCCGTTTCTCCCGCTTGCATGAACCACTCGACGCGGTCAAATGGCGTAATACCCGTTCGGGTAAACGGAACCTGTTCGGTGCGCGTCAGCCGGTTATTTTCATAGACTGACAGCGTCACGGTATAACTCCCGTCCGGGAACGAGCGGGTATCCAGGTTTTGCGCCCCGGCATTGAGATAAAAACTGGCCAGCAGCTCATTGCCCCGGCGTGCGTCGATGCGGGCATCATGAGAAAGCAGAACGGTGATCGGCGTTCCCTTCGACTGCTGAACCGGATTGATCCATGCTCTCGTTGAGCCCGTGCGCAGGCCGCGAATTTTCCCCAGTGGAAGCTGGCTGAGCGTGATATTTCCCCCGGCATTGCTGAACAGGTCACGGGTATCCATCGCGCCGAACTGCACATAATATTGACGCAGTAAATCCTGACGGAACCAGGCGTTATTGACGGTCATTTCCTGCTGTTGCTCGTGGCGTGAACGTTGACCCAGCCAGGTCCAGTCCAGATTCAGGTAGCCATCCTGGGTAACGGCCAGTGCGCCATTGCCCTGAACCGTTGCCGACTGGTAATCCCGGTCGGCGACAAAATTGATATTTTGCTGATGAATCAACGCATTTTCTGTACCCTGCGTGGGCTGATACCACTGGTTTTCCGCTGTCGGTTTAGGCAGGAATTTCTTGTCCAAAAACAGGCTGATACGGGCATTGTTTTCGTCATAAATAATGGCCGCGTGTTGAGTGTCAATATAATCGCATCCCGTTGCTGAGCTGTTGCTGCTGCAGGCCAGGTTGCCGTTACGGGCAAGCGGAACGGCCAGTGCGGCAGAGACAGTGGCAATCAGGGAAGGGTTGTCATTAAACTGGCGCTTGATGGCCGCGACTACGGTTTCTGGCGCGATGAAGCTCACCGTTTCAAGATTGATATCCGTTTCAAAAAGGCCAAGCGACTCGCCGTATAGGTTGACTTCTGTCCAAAGGCGCTGTGTTTTCGCGAGGTCTTCAAACCCTGCCGGAACGGCCATCTCAGCGCAGGCGAGTTGGATAGATGCGGGTAACAAAGCAACTAAGAGGAGAGTATTTCTGTGAAACGCCATGAACAAGCCTCGACATCATCCTGACGTCAGAGGGTGAGTACCCTCTGACGTTATTCTTTTAGGTGCTGTGGTGTTACGCACCGCCTTCCGTGGTCGTCGCCTGAGTCAGCATCAGGCTGACAACACCGCTGTACTGGCCGGTTTTCAGAATGCCTTTGGTGGTCTGGGAAATCGTCAGAGGCAGCACCGCAGAACCGTTTTCAATGCTGCCCGGGAACAGTTCGGCACCGGTAAATTCGGCATCAGCGGTGGTCAGGGTTTTCTCGCCCAGCTTCACGGTCATCGGTACGGCCTGATCACCTTCCGTATTGGTCAACCGTGCAGCGCTTACCAGACGTACTTTGACGTTACTGGTGGCGGAGTTTGACCAGACCTTGGTATTCACGCGGTAGCTTTCCAGACCGCGGCCCGGTAGATACTGCATATCGATGCTGGCTGGCAGCGGCGTATTATCGGCCTGGGTCAGGTCCAGCTGTGAATCGACGCTGGCGTTGACGGTAATATCTTTTTGGATCGCCAGAACGCTAACGGACGTGGTCATCGCGGCAGCAATCATCAGAGGTTTAATAAATTTACGCATTGATATCTCCATATTTACAAATGAGCACCTTGGCTCTTTAAACAAACCACACGTGGTTTTTTTACAGTGATGTCGTGTTATTGCACGACGGGTAAGTCAGCTTCTTCAGTTGTTTTTTTCACCCAATTGAAGTAGCGGAATTTATATTTCTGGCCTTTAACCTGTGTGAGCGTTTTTAATTTCCGCTCGGTATCCGGGTAAATCGTGGCGTCTTCTTTCACCCATTTACAGGATTCATCTGTATGACAAATACCAATTTCCCTGAGCGGCACGCGCAGAGTACCGTTGTTCTTTAACGTCCCCCGTGTTGGGGAGATTGACAGCGAAACCACGCTTTTTTCCGGAGCGAGGTGCACGAGCGCTCCCCAAATCACGTTGACTCCTAATTTTGCCGTCGCACCAGATTCTTCAGAATGGCCTGCAATAATGCTGTCAGGTTGTTTTACACCCTCAAAATAGACCCGCCAGGTACTCTCCTTTGCCGGAGGCGTAAGGGAGACCAGACGAACCACGCGCATTGCGCCTGCAGACAGGGCGAATTTTTCGGGCGTGACCACTACGCCGCCTTCTTTCCACGATGCCACGTCAATCTCTTTTTCCTGGGGGGTGCCGGGATTAAGAATTTTCTTTTGCCTCACCCGAATGAACTGAATATCATCCGTTTTCGATGCCACTTTTATTTGCGCCGCACCGGAACTGTCCACGTTAAGTTCCATGGGATACACGCTCATATTGGCCATTGTCATTTCGGAGAAAAATGACAGTGACAGCGCGGCGACATAAAAAGCACTTGTCCTATTCACACTATTTTTTTGTTTCACTTTCAGTCTGCCTGCTCCGGGTTCATTCACGGCGTGTTAACACCAGGATGCCGTCAGCATTCGTATCGCTTCAGGGCAGGGAAACTTTAACCAGAACAGCAGGTTGTGAAAATTTGTATTGGTTAACTCTTTATATACAGTTTTTTATCCTGATTTTCTGGATTTAGTGTTGTATAGTTAAGCGAAAATACCGTGACCCAGGATGGGGAGAAAATTCCTTCTGATGAAAAAGTAAGCAGTTCAGGAGGCGGTTTTCTTGTCGATGTTCAGGGATTAAAAAGCATGCGGTAACAACCGAGAATAAAAGATGTTTTTTATATGCAATAATTCGTTGTTATTTGATCCTGAAGCACGTGCAATAAGTATTGTTGGGCAACCCGAGTCTGTATTAACGCTTTCGACGCCAGCCGTTCGTCTTTTACAGGAATTTATTCGATGTAAAGGGCGAGACCTGAGCCGGGAAGAATTGATTACACGCGTATGGGCGGAGTATGGCTTTACCCCGTCGGGAAATAATCTAAATAAAGCGGTAAGCGAATTACGTAAAAGCTTCCACGCGCTGGGCGATGATCACGAGTTTATCGTGACCGTGCCCCGGTATGGCTTCCGCTTTGACGCCGACGTTATTTCCCATCCCGTAGAGAGTGCTTTAGCTGAGGCTCCGCGACCAACACTTCAGCCATTAGTGGAACGGCCATCGAGATATCAGCGCTTATCCAAAAGGTGGTGGCTGGTTCTGGCTGTATTAACCACATCAGTAGTAGGGGGAAGCCTGTTTTTCAGTCGACAGCTTGAGATAACTGTACCCGCGACGCTAAAACCCGTTAAGGAAAAAATAGCCGGTTGCCGCCTCTGGCTTATTAACGATCAAGGACGACCGCTGGTGCTATCCAAAATGGCCGAGCTGCTGAAGAAAAATAACGTCGCGTGCGACCGCGAGGAGTACAACATTTATTATTTCAGCGCCCGTTTTTCACTTGCCACTGCCGATGAGGTATTTATTGGCTCCTGCCCGGTCAGTGAAACCAGCCTGTGTAAAACTATTCGCTACAAAAGCGGGGCAGAATAATGAAAATCAAACTTTTGTTCGGACTGGGGGGAGCAATAGTCGGGGGGGCGCTTGCGTTCTTTATCTATACGGGTGGAGCGTATAAACGCGATGCCCTGGCCTGCAGCACTGAGTTTAACTTTACGCGCAATGAAGGCAAGGCAAATGAAGTGAAGGTCAATACCATTGCCCAGTTCTATTTTCATCGCAACGGTACCGGTTTGACTACGTACAAAGGTGCTGCAAAGACTGAAGGTCGGGACTTGATCATTGACAGGGACGTAGATTTTACGTGGAAGCGGAGGGACGATGATAAGGTTATTGTCCTGAGCTACACCAAAACCTGGCGTCGACACAATGACAATACCCCCGATGCTCAGTGGGGGAGCTTTGCCTCTCCGACCGCACGCTATTATCTTACGATCTCAGAGCTATCGCCCTCGGTGTGGCTGATTCAGGACCGGCATTACCCCACCTATATTTGCCGGGGTAATTAAGGCATAAAAAAAGGAGAATGCCAGCGGCATTCTCCTTTTTCTTGTTCGTCCTGGTTAATCCCGGCTGGCGAAGCCCAGGATACTCAGCAGGCTGACGAAGATGTTGTACAGCGACACATACAGGCTCACGGTTGCGCGGATGTAATTCGTCTCGCCGCCGCGAATGATGTTGCTGGTTTCCATCAGGATTGCGCCAGATGAAATCAGGATAAACACGGCGCTAATTGCCAGGTGCAGCGCGGGCAATTGCAGGAAGATGTTCGCCACCATACCTACCAGCACAACCACGATACCCGCCATCAGCATCCCACCGAGGAAGGACATGTCCTTGCGGGTGGTCAGCACGTAGGCCGAGCAGCAGAAGAACACCAGTGCGGTACCGCCCAGCGCCATGCCGATAAGATCGCCCATTCCGGCAGACAGGTATGCGTTCAGCATTGGCCCCAGGATGTAGCCCAGGAAGCCTGTGAAGGCGAACGCAGACAAAATGCCCACCGGTTTGTCGGCGGTTTTGTAGGTCAGGAACATCAGACCGTACATCCCCACCAGGGTCAGGATCAGGCCCGGAGACGGCAGCATCAGCACGGTGCTCGCCGTGGCGGTGATTGCAGAAAACGCCAGCGTCAGGCTGAGCATGAAATAGGTATTGCGCAGCACCTTATGGGTACTGAGTAGCGATGTGCGGTCGCGTGAAGATGTAATGATACGATCCATGAGTCACTCTCTATGACAGATGTAATTAACGGCAAGCATAGGAAATGGTACGCCAGTCTCAAAGTGGTTTTACCCATCTTTACTCAGTCTGATAGCGCCAGAGCTGGTTGTTTCTTCTATATAAATTCGGTTTAGCAGAATGAACAGTGGTTTGACGTATTTATTCAGATCAACCTCTTATAGGTTACTGAAAAATATTGCGTTATTGCTCTATGAACGCTAAGAGTTATTTCCGGATCGTCAAAAAACAGACAATAAGGCGAAGGAAATGAAACCACAAGCACGCACCCACTTTACACTCTCTTTGTTAACCGCAGCCATTCTGTGCGCCAGCACGGCGGCCTGGGCGGCTAACGTGCCAGCAGGAACTGTGCTGGCAGAGAAACAGGAGCTGGTCAGGAATAATGGTAACGAACCGGCGTCACTCGACCCGCATAAAGTCGAAAGCGACGTCGAATTCAATATTATCAGCGATTTATTCGACGGGTTAGTCAGCGTCTCCCGGGACGGTGAAATCCAGCCACAGCTGGCAGAAAAATGGGAGAACAAGGACAACACCGTCTGGACGTTCCATCTGCGTCCGGGCATCACCTGGAGCGACGGTACCGCCATCACCGCACAGGATGTGGTATGGAGCTGGCAGCGCCTGGTTGACCCTAAAACGGCGTCTCCGTATGCCAGTTATCCCGGCAACATGCACATCGTCAATGGAACCGATATTGCCCAGGGTAAAAAAGCCCCAGACACGCTGGGTGTAAAAGCCATTAATGACACCACGCTGGAAGTGACGCTGACGCAGCCTAACGCGGCTTTCCTGGCGATGCTGGCGCACCCGTCGCTGGTGCCGGTGGATAAAGTGCTGATTAGCCGCTTTGGCGAAAAGTGGACCAAGCCAGAGCATATTGTCACCAGCGGTGCGTATAAGCTGTCGCAGTGGGTGGTGAATGAACGCATTGTGGCCGAGCGTAATCCACGCTACTGGGATAACACCCATACGGTCATCAATAAGGTGACGTACCTGCCAATCACCTCTGAAGCGTCAGACGTTAACCGCTACAAAGCGGGTGAAATTGATATTGCTTACACGGTGCCGATCAACCAGTTCGCCCAGCTCAGGAAAACGCTGGGCAGTGAGCTGGATGTTTCTCCGCAACTGGCCACTTACTATTACGAGTTCAACACCACCCGGCCGCCGTTTAACGATGTCCGCGTGCGTAAAGCGCTGAACATGGCGCTGGATAAAGACATCATTGCCGGGAAAGTCTTAGGGCAGGGGCAGCGCCCGGCATGGCTTATCAGCCAGCCGGATATTGGTGGCGTCAAGCTACAAGCCCCGGATTACGCCAGCTGGCCGATGGATAAACGCATCGCGGAGGCGAAAAAACTGCTGGCTGAAGCCGGTTTTAACGCCAGCCATCCGCTGAGCTTTAATCTGCTCTACAACACCTCCGAATCGCATCAGCGTATTGCGATAGCCGCCAGCTCGATGTGGAAGAAAAACCTCGGCGTGGAAGCGAAGCTGCAAAACCAGGAGTGGAAAACCATGCTGGATACGATGCACACCCATGATTTTGATGCGGTGCGCTATGCATGGATTGCTGATTATGATGATGCCGCCACCTTCCTGAACAACTTCCGCACTGGCGACAGCGAAAACACCAGTCAGTACAGTAACCCGGACTATGACCAGGCGTTGCTTAACGCTGCGAAAGCGAAAACGCCGGAAGCGCGCGGTAAATTCTACCAGCAGGCAGAAGATCTGTTGGGGCGTGATGTCCCGGCGATCCCGGTCTACCACTATGTCCGTACGCACCTGGTGAAGCCGTGGGTAGGGGGATTCGCGCCAGATAAACTGGGTTACTACTTCACCAGAGATATGTACATCAAAAAGCACTAAGCCGTCAGGTGGACTTTGTGCTGATAAAATGGCCAATGCGTTGTCTATTCAACCGATTAAACGCGTTTTGGCTATTTTTAAAGCGAACGAATGCAAACCCACTTTACAGCGTGCAGTGAGGTGTTTATAGTTCGCCTCACTTAGGAAGCGTGGCCGAGCGGTTGAAGGCACCGGTCTTGAAAACCGGCGACCCGAAAGGGTTCTAGAGTTCGAATCTCTACGCTTCCGCCAAATTCGAAAACCCTGCGATAGCAATATTGCAGGGTTTTTTGCTTTTATACGGCGTGTAAACGCAAGAGCGTAAAATTAGAAAAATTCCTGCTTTACAAGGCGCTAATAGATGTTTATAGTGCGCCTCACTTTGGAAGCGTGGCCGAGCGGTTGAAGGCACCGGTCTTGAAAACCGGCGACCCGAAAGGGTTCTAGAGTTCGAATCTCTACGCTTCCGCCAAATTCGAAAACCCTGTGATAGCAATATCGCAGGGTTTTTTCGTTTTACAGCCCAATCACCAGCTCTCCCGAATGACTCCGCGAACAGCACAGTGCCACCTGCTGATCCACTGCACCTTTCTCCGCTTCCGACTGCACGGTATCCCGGTGATCCACCACGCCATCGATAACGGGCGTCAGGCACGCGCCGCAGATCCCCATTTCACAGGACAGCGGTACCGCCACGCCATTTTCCAGCAGCACCTGGGCGATAGTTTTATCTGCAGGCACTGACCAGCGTTCTCCCGTTGACGCCAGGGTGACCGTGAACACGTTGTGGGTTTCACCGCCAGCGGGGGGCGCAACGGGCTGGAATGCCTCACTGTGAACGTGCGTTTCTGCCCAACCGTTAGCCGTGGCAACCTCGCGTACCTTTGCCATAAATTCCGCGGGTCCGCAGGTGTACACATGTAATCCCGCATGTGGTGCAGACAGATCCTGTGCAAGATGCGTGCGAGGGCTTTCTCCCTCGCAGGAGGCGTGAACAGCACACTCACCATAGTGAAATAAACGCGATAGCTCGCGGATAAACGCTGCACTTTCACGACTTTTGACGTAATAGTGCAGCGTGAAGGGGGTTCCTGAAGCCTCAAGCTGAAGCGCCATCGCATACAACGGCGTAATACCAATCCCCGCGGCCAGCAGTAAAACGCGCTCCGCCTGATGAAGCGGAAACACATTGCGAGGAGAAGAGATCAACAGCCGTTGTCCGGGGCGCAGCGTCTCGTGGATATAGCGCGATCCGCCGCGTGACGCAGTTTCTCGCCCCACGCAAATGAGGTAGCCCTCGCCCCCGCAGGGTCCGGTCAGCGAATACTGGCGGACAATTCCGCAGGGCAGGTGGACATCAATGTGCGCCCCGGGTTGCCAGTCAGGCAGCGCTTCACCGTTTTCTGCCACCAGCCTGACAGCGAGGCTCTTATTGCCCTGACGCCATAACCCGTCAACGATAACGCTCAACATGTCACCCATCTCACCCCCTCCGTCATACCAGGAAAAACGCGCCAAAACCCATTTTTTTCAGCCCACGGCGGTAGGCAATGGAGCTTTTATCTGCAGGAATGTGAGCTTCAAGGGAGAGATCCAGCGGCAGCCTTTCCGGGCGCTGAGATTCCACCATCAGGCGGTCTTCTTCAAAGATGCGCAGGTTGAAGGCATGCACATCTTCCACGGGGATATGCAGGTCAACGTTGCGCGCAATGGGGGCAAACATACGGGTGACGCGTGATGATACGGGCGATGCGGCATTCATGATCACCAGACGGGATCCACCCGGAAAGTGGATAGTCAGCGTCGCGGTAAACGGCAGATGCATTTCAAAATGACGCAACCACTGGAAGCCTTCCGGCGCTTGCGTATCCGAATTCGCCGGATAATTGCTTACTGAACTCCAGTAGTCGGCGACAAAGCCAAATGCTGTTTCCTGTGGCTGATATGTCGGTACCTGCTGGTTATCCGGGTCGGCAAAGGTGTCGGTGTGGATCCACGCGAAATGAGCGACATCCAGAAAGCCTTCGACCTGACGGCCAGCAAAGCCGTTAACTTCAAACGCCGGGCAGTTGATCTGCTGAAAACCATCGTCATTCCAGTGCGGCATTGTGGGCAGCGGCGCAGGGTTATCCGGGTCAAACGCCAGGCAGGTCCAGATCAACCCAAAACGTTCCTCCACGGCATAGTTAATCAGATTGAGCTTCGCCGGAACGGGCTGATCGGGGCTGGACGGAATACGGTTGCAGCGACCATCCTCACCAAAGCGCAAGCCATGATAGGGGCAGATAATCCCGTGTTCATCGTGAAATCCCAGCGTCAACGGTACACCACGGTGCGGGCAGACGTCACGGGCGACCACGACCTGATCGTTAATCCGGTAGATGACCAGCGGTTCATCCAGCAGGGTTGCCTTGACCGGTGCAGCGCCGATGTCGCATGCCCGGGCAACCGGATGCCAGCATTGTGCCAGACGCAGCCAGTCCTCTGGCTCAAACGTGCAATGGGCAGGTGGAGTCGGTTGTATTTTCATGGTTATCCCTCTTACGTTCAGCCTAATGGCCCGCCCTGAATGGTGTCGCACAGACCGTTGATAATGCGTTCTCCGGTCTCTTCTCTCAGCTCCTGATACCAGGCCTGAGTTAGCGCCATATCTTTACCGTGCGTGATGTCGCAGCGTTTGCGGGCCTTCAGCACCAGGTCACGCACCCGCTCGCGGCGCAGCGCTTCGTACTGTCGCAGCGCCAGCTCAATGTTGTGGGTTCCACGCACGCAATCCCCCAGTACCACGGCATCTTCCAGCGCTGCACAGCCTCCCTGGCCGATATCCGGCGTGGTGCTGTGTCCGGCATCTCCCAGGAGTGCCACCTTGCCGCGAACCAGGCTGTTGAAGGGATCGATATCGTGAATTTCGATGCGGTTAGTGGTTTCTGGATCAAGTGCTTCGATAAGTTTCTGCACCGGGGCTGCCCAGCCGCGGAAGTAGCCAGTGAGATCGGCACGCAGGGTGTTGCGATCCTCCGCCAGACCGACAGGGAGCGGGACATCAAAAAAGAAATAGAAGCGTCCGCCAGAGACGGGCATCAGCGAGACGCGCTTGCCTTCTCCGACAAAGGTAGTCCACTGGTGGGCCGGGGCAATCTCTTCATCAATCTTCACCAGCCCATTCCAGTTGACATAACCGGCGTAGCGGCGCTCAGGGGTGTACCCCAGCACATAGGGACGTACTGCAGAATGGCTGCCGTCGGCGGCAATCAGAAAATCCCCTGTGGCTGTGCTGCCATCGGTGAAAGTGACGGTGACACCAGCATCATCTTCAACGACGTGTTCGACACGCTTAGCGAACTGAACGGCGTCGCGCCCCCAGAAGTTAAGCATCTCGCGCTGCAGCTCAGCACGTGATACGGGGCAGGGGCGTCCTCCGGTACGTTCGACCAGCGGGGTAAGGCTAAAGCGGGTCAGGGTATCGCCGCGCCGGTGATCTTTGTAGGCCATAAAACGCATTGGCCCGCCGTAGATCTCCATCATGTCGCCCATACCGAGGTGCTGCATGCATTTCACCCCATTTGGCCAGATGGAGATGGCCGCACCAACGGGCTTGATCTCTTTCACTGCCTCAAACACGGTACAGTCAATTCCGGCGTTCTTTAACGCCACGGCAGCGCTCAGACCACCTATTCCCGCACCAATGACGATCGCTTTCATGCTTCTCTCCTTTTGCAGGGGGTGATGAGAATGAGCAATTTGCGTACCAGGCTGCAGAGTGGGGAAAAGGGCGTTGTGACAGGCCATTATGCACTATTAAGGTGCGTTATCGCGGTGAGTGTGCTTTTTTATGAATCAATAATTTCCGGTTCTGATATTCGGAATCGACAGTTTCACATCTGCGGCAAGGGTGGCGTGTTTTGTGCAATGCTTAAGGACGATGATTGAAACGGAGCCGCCATGATCACACTGCACATTTTTAACCAACTGAGCCACGAAGAGGCTCGCGCGCGGTTACTCCCCTGCGTGGCAATTCCCGGCTGGGCTGAGGCGCTCGTGTGCGGACGTCCTTATCCCAGTCGGGGCGCATTGTTCCGCGCGGCCCATGCATGCGCGCAAACCTGGGATGAGAACGCGCTAACGCTAGCCCTTCGTGCTCATCCGCGTATCGGTGAGAAACCCGCAGGTGTACAGGCCGAGGCGGCGTTTTCGCGCCAGGAGCAGGGAGCCGTCAATGACCGCGATGCGCTGCTTGCCCAGGCGCTGCGGGAAGGCAATGCGCGCTATGAGGCCCGCTTTGGCCGCGTCTTTTTGATCCGCGCGAAAGGCCGTAGCGGGGAGGATATTTTGCAGGCGCTGGATGCGCGGCTGAAGAACAGCGATGCGCAGGAGGTGCAGGCTGCACTGGCGCAGTTGCGGGAAATTACGTTACTACGGCTGGAAGGAGTGGTTAGCGAATGAGTACGCTAAGTACGCATATTCTCGATATTTCGACGGGTACCCCTGCGCAGGGCGTTACGGTTCATCTTGAACGGGAAGGGGCGTTAGTCGCCACTGGCGTGACCAACGGCAATGGCCGCATTACGGAGTTTGTCCCGCTTCTGACTGCGGGGCGTTACCGGCTGGTGGCGGAGCTGGGAGCCTGGTTTGCCCAAACCGGACGCGATACGCTCTATCCCTGCGCGCAGATTGATTTTGTGATTGGGGAGACGGCAGACGAACACTTTCATCTGCCGTTTGTGATTGCACCTGGCGGGTGGTCAACCTACCGCGGCAGTTGACCACACTCGCTCGCCGTTGACCCAGGTTTCGCTGATATTGCGTTCGTCACCCAGGGTCATCAGCACAAACAGTTGCTCGTAGACATCCTTACAGCGTCCGTTACGCAGGCGCTGTAGTGGTGTGACGGCCGGGTCAATAACGATAAAATCGGCCTCTTTGCCCGGATCAAAGTTGCCAATCTTATCGTCCAGCCGCAGGGCGTGAGCGCCTCCCAGTGTGGCATGGTAAAACGCTTCGCTGGCGCGCAGGCGGTAGCTCTGCAACTGACCTACCTTATAGGCTTCTCCCAGCGTACGCAGCATGCTGAAGGTGGTTCCTGCCCCCACGTCAGTCCCGATACCCATTCGAACCTTGTGTTGCCAGCATTCGGGTAAGCGAAACAGCCCGCTGCCAAGAAACAGGTTGGAGGTAGGGCAAAAGGCCACTGCCGAACCCGTGTCATGCAGACACTCCCACTCGCTGTGGTGCAGGTGAATACCGTGGGCAAACACGCAGCGCTCACCGGTCAGGCCGTAGTGGTGATACACATCCAGATAACGCTCGTGTTCTGGCCAGAGATCGCTCACCCAGGCCACTTCGTTAGGGTTTTCGCTCAGGTGGGTCTGCATCCAGGTGTCCGGGAACTCCTCCCTGAGCAGGCTGACTGCCGCGAGCAGTTCCGGTGATGAGGTTGGGGCAAAGCGGGGCGTAATGGCATAACCCAGCCGTCCCCGGTGGTGCCAGCGCTGGATCAGCTCCCGCGTTTGCCGGTAGCTCTGTCTGGCCGTTTCCGTCAGATAGTCAGGCGTGTTCCGGTCCATCATTACCTTTCCGGCAATAAGACGCATATTGAGGCGCAGTGCCTCGGTAAACAGCGCATCGACGGATTCAGGATGCAGCGTGCAAAACACCAGCGCAGTGGTTGTACCGTGGCTCACCAGTTGGTTCACGAAAAATTCCGCTATCTCTTTCGCGTAGCTCTCATCGGCAAACTGGCTCTCCACCGGGAAGGTGTAGGTGGTCAGCCATTCCAGCAATTGCTCACCAAACGCGCCGATCATCTCCGTTTGTGGGTAATGGACGTGGGTATCGACAAAACCGGGCAGCAGCAGCTTGCCACGCAGGTCGGTATAGCCTTTGTGGGGATCAAGGTATTGTTCCCCCTCCTGCCAGGTCATCTGTGCCAGAATTTTACCGCTCTGAATAAACAGCAGCCCGTCGACAAGGTGGCGCGTGTGATGGGCGATAGCATCTGCGTTGTCGCAGACCTGGGTAATATCAAAAAATGCACCGCGGATCGCCGTCTGGTAATTCATCATGGTTCCTGCCTTATTGTTTGCGTAGCGGGGTCATGAGAATGAGCAAAAACGGTGCCAGCCTGAGGACGGCCGCAGTAAAACTGTGGCCGGTGGGGAAGGGTTACTCTTTCTGCGTTGCCACGCGGGAGGTAAACTGCGGATCGGCGGCCTCTTCACGATCTTCACGTGCCAGCCAGCGGTAGGTCACGCCACCGAGGAAGACGCCGATAAACCAGCTAAAGTTCGCCACTTCATGCAGGGCCGGGATAAAGCCGATCACCAGTCCTGCGACAACAGACGGTACCAGTGCGCCGATGGCTTTCGGGTTAAACCCGTTGCGATACCAGTATTTGCCTTCTGGCGTGTCATCGAACAAATCGTTTACGGAAACCTTCCCGCGCTTAATCAGGTAGAAATCCGCAATCAGGATACCAAACAGCGGGCCGATAAACGCGCCGAGCACATCCAGGGTGTAGTGGATAAGCTCTGGTGAGTTGAACAGGTTCCACGGGGTTAACAGGATAGATCCCACGGCGGCAATCATTCCTCCGGTGCGGAAGCTGATCTTCTGCGGTGAGCAGTTAGAGAAATCGAACGCCGGAGAGACAAAGTTCGCCACGATGTTGATCCCGATGGTGGCGGTGATCATGGTCAGCAGACCTACAGCGACGGCCAGATCGTTACCCACGCGGCTGACGGTTTCAATCGGGTCGGTGATCATGCGGCCAAACAGCGACTGCGTACCGGAAACAATCACCACGGTCACGATGGAGAACAGCAGGAAGTTAAACGGCAAGCCCCAGCGGTTACCGCGACGGATTTCACCCATGCTTTTCCCATAGCGGGAGAAGTCGCCAAAGTTGAGCAGCGGCCCGGAGAAGTAGGAGACGACCAGCGCCGTGGCGGTGATCATTTGCCAGGTTTGCTCACCGGTGCTCAGGGATTTGCTGGCAAGGGTAAAGGAGATCCCGTCGAATCCGGTCTTGTATACAATCCATCCCGCCAGTGCCAGCATCACCACGTACACCGCCGGGCCGGCGATATCAATAAAGCGCTTGATGGCGCTCATACCGTGCCAGAAGACCATCGCCTGCAACACCCACATAATGGCAAAGCAGATCCAGCCAAGATGTGACAGGCCCAGGAACGACGCTGTGGTAAGGCCAGAAAGTGACGGCCAGAACTTCAGCACCACCAGCATCAGGGCGTTGGCAGCCAGCCAGGTCTGAATACCGTACCACGCGAAAGCAATAAGCCCGCGGATCACCGCCGGGATGTTCGCCCCGAAGACGCCAAACGCCTGACGGCTGATCACCGCATAGGGCACGCCCGCCATCTGGCTCGGTTTGGCCACCAGGTTAGCGCACAGCTGCACAATGCAAATCCCCACCAGCAGGCAAAGCAACACCTGCCAGCTTGCCAGCCCGAGCGTAAAGAAGCTCGCGGCAACGACATAACCTCCCATGCTGTGGACGTCCGACATCCAGAAAGAAAAGATGTTGTACCAGCTCCAGTTCTGGTCACGCGTTGGTGCCAGATCCTCATTGCAAAGCCGTGGGCTGTAAACCGCACTGGAATCAGCGGCCTTACCTTGCTGCGCGTTTTGTGTATTTGGCATGAAACCTGCTCCTGTGAATGAAAACCCGTTGAGTGGGAGTGCGAACGGTGTTGCAGGATCCAGGCCAAAATAATAAATGTTGTATGCAATATTTAATTTTTATGTATACGATTTGCGGATGAAAAGTAAAAAATGGAGTGGTTAATGAACAACGTAAAAAGTCTGCACGCCGCGCCAGACCTGCATGACAAAGACGAATCCATCTTTCAGGCGCTGATGACCGCGATTGTCGAACATCAGCTGCTGCCGGGAAGTTAATTGCCGGAAGAAGCACTGTCCGGGGTGTTTGGCGTGAGCCGCACGGGTATTCGCAAGGTGCTGCAACGGCTCGCCGCTGTGCAAATGGTCACCTTAACGCCCAAACGTGGTGCACATGTTGCCAGCCCGACGGTAGAAGAGGCGCAGCACATCTTTCGCACGCGCGCTTTGCTGGAAGTGGCTAACCTGCCGGACGTGATGGTGCATTGTCAGCCGCCGCATCTGGCCGCACTGGACGCCATCATTCGTCAGGAGCAGCAGGCGCATGAGGCTTACGACGGTCCGGCGGCGATCCGCCACTCCGCCAATTTCCATATCCAGCTGCAGGCCATTTCCGGCAACCAGGTGCTGACTGAGATGGTCACCAGCCTGAGTCAGCGCTCGTCGCTGGTGATTGCCACGTGGGGTGCGCCGTGGCGTCAGGGTTGTCGCTGCAACGACCATGAACAGCTTGTGGAACTGCTGCGCCAGAAAGCGCTCCAGCCGCTCAGTGATGCCTTAATGCACCATTTTGAACATATCGTCGCCAGCCTCTGTTTTGAACGGGCGGGCGAGTGTCTTCCCGATTTTGCCCGGCTGTTTGCCGGCCACAAGGAGTCGTAATGTCGTCTGTCTGTATACAAGTCATCAACCCCAACACCAGCCCCGGAATGACGGAAACCATCGGCGCGGCAGCCCGTGCGGTGGCTGCACCGGGAACGGAGATCCTCGCCGTGTGCCCGGGGGAAGGTGTGCCCTCTATCGAAGGCCACTTCGATGAAGCTATTGCTGCCGTGGGCGTCCTCGAACAGATCAAAAAAGGCAGGCAGCAGGGTGTGGACGGTCACGTTATCGCCTGCTTTGGCGATCCGGGTTTGCTGGCGGCGCGTGAGCTGGCGCAAGGGCCGGTCATCGGTATCGCTGAAGCGGCCATGCATATGGCGACGATGGTGGCGACACGTTTTTCTGTTGTGACCACACTGCCGCGCACGCTGATTATCGCCCGCCATCTGCTGCATCAGTATGGTTTTCAGAACCACTGTGCTGCCCTGCACGCCATTGATCTCCCGGTGCTGGCACTGGAAGACGGTAGCGGTCTGGCGCAAGAGAAGGTGCGGGCACGTTGTATTCAGGCACTGAAAGAGGATGGCTGCGGGGCGATTGTGCTGGGTTGTGGTGGTATGGCGACGCTGGCGCAGGAGCTGACGCGTGAGCTGCATGTTCCTGTCATCGATGGCGTCAGTGCGGCGGTGAAAATGGTCGAATCGCTGGTGGCGCTGGGGCTGTCAACCAGCAAGCACGGCGATCTGGCGTTCCCGGAGAACAAAGCGTTAAGCGGTAAATTTCAGACATTGAATTCATTTTAATTTTGAGGGGGCTGGTGATGGCGCTTTTTGAACCGAATTACCCGCGCGATCTGCGTGGATACGCGGGCAACCCGCCGCATGCGCAGTGGCCGCAGCAGGCGAGAATTGCCGTGCAGTTTGTTCTTAATTACGAAGAAGGTGCAGAAAACCATGTGCTGCACGGCGATGCCGGGTCAGAGCAATTCCTCTCGGACATCATCGGCGCGGCCAGTTACCCGGACAAACATATGTCGATGGACTCCCTCTACGAATACGGCAGCCGTGCCGGGTTCTGGCGGATCCACAACGAATTCAAAAAACGCGGACTGCCGCTGACGGTCTTTGGCGTGGCGATGGCGCTGGCGCGTCATCCTGATATCGTGGAGGCGATCAAAGCGGCAGATTACGACGTGGCCAGCCACGGCTGGCGCTGGATCCACTATCAGAATATGGATATCCACCAGGAGCGTGAGCATCTGCAAAAGGCGGTGCACGTCCTGACCGATCTGTTTGGCAAACCGCCAACCGGCTGGTACACCGGGCGCGACAGCCCCCACACCCGTCAGCTGGTGGCAGAGCACGGCGGCTTTGACTACGACAGCGACTATTATGGCGACGATTTACCCTTCTGGACGGAAGTGACGTGCAGCGATGGCACCCGCAAACCGCACCTGATTGTGCCTTATACGCTCGATGCGAACGACATGCGCTTTGCGACCGCACAGGGGTTTAATACTGCCGAACAGTTTTATACCTATCTGAAAGACAGTTTTGATGTGCTGTATGAAGAGGGAGAGAGTGCGCCGAAGATGATGTCCATCGGCATGCACTGCCGTCTGCTGGGGCGTCCGGGGCGTTTTCGCGCGCTGCAGCGGTTCCTCGATTATATTCAGCAGCACGATCGGGTGTGGGTCTGTACCCGCCAGCAGATTGCCGATCACTGGCGGGACGTGCATCCGTTTAACAAATAGCGGTGGGTTTTGCCGGGTAGCGGCTACGCCTGTGACATCAAACTCACCTGCGCGGCCACAATCCGCCACCCGTACGGAAACCGCACCCACGTTTGCTGCTGGCGACCAATCCTTTCTGTCCCTTCGCGGGTAAATTCGGTGCTGCACACGGCATAATCTTCCCCAAAGGTGGTGATCACCGTATGGCGTAACGTCCGCAGTAGCCCGGCGGACGGACGTGCGGCGCGAAAGGCGCGGATCTCATCAATACCGTACAGGTTTTCTCCTGCCCCCAGGCGTACGGTATTTTTATCGTGCCAGAACAGTTCATCCAGTACCGCGATGTTATTGCTCACCAGCGCGTCTTCATAGCGGTAAAAGGCCGCCGTGACTTCAGCAACCACCCACGGGCGATTAACGTCATCGTGGTTTATCATCATGCAATCTCCGCAGGACGGGCATCGGTTATGCCACGCTCTTCCAGTACCCGCGCCACCCGCAGACAGGCCTGTTCATTAAACGGCGCAGCAATCAGCTGCAGGCCAATGGGTGCGCCCTGCGCAGTACGCAACGGGACGGTAGTGACGGGCAAACCTAAAAATGAAATCGGTTGAGTGAGCATCCCCATGCTGGCCCGAACCGGCAGCGGTTGTCCGTTAATTTCCATCATCTGCTCGCCAATCAGCGTGGCGCTGCGCGGTGTCGCCGGGGCGATCAGCACGTCGGCCCGGGAAAATAACGCCTTAAACGCCAGCCTGGCGTGGGTGCGGAAACGCTGCGCCTGAATATACCAGGCCGAAGGGATCATGGAGCCTGCCAACAGCCGTTCCCGGGAGTGAGGCTCAAAGCGTTCAGGCTGGCTGCGAAGCAGGGGCAGATACTGATTTCCCCCTTCGGATGCGCTGATGATAAACGCTGCCGAACGGGCAAGTTCTGCATCAGGGAACTGCAGCTCATCCTGCACTTCGAGCGCCTTCGCGACCCGCGCTACGGCTTCGCGGGCATCATTATCACACCAGGTGTTGAAATAGCCACCGAGCACCGCGCAGCGCAGCCCATCCAGCCCGCGATCAAGTAAGGACCGCGTCTGCTCGCGCGAGCTGTCGGCCTGAAAACCGTCGCTGGTATCACGCCCCTGAAGTGCATCGTACACGGACGCCAGATCGCTAATGCGACGGGCAAACGGCCCGATATGATCGAGGCTTGCGACAAACGGATGGCTACCGGAACGTGACAAGCGGCCAAACGTGGGCTTTAACCCGAATATCCCGCACAGGGAGGCCGGAACGCGAATCGATCCGTTGGTATCGGTGCCCAGTGAAAAATGGACCAGCCCGGCGGCAACCGCGGCGGCAGATCCTCCGGACGATCCTCCCGCAATGCGTGCCAGGTCGTGCGGGTTGTGCGTTGCGCCGTAGTGGCTGTTTTCGGTGGTAAACCCGTAGGCGTAGGCATCCATATTGACCATTCCCGAAAGTAGCCCTCCCGCGCTGTGCAGCTGGCGCACTGCAAAACTGTCAGTGGCGGCGACCGGGCGCTGGCTGAACAGCTCTGCTCCGGCGAGGGTGGTATGTCCGGCAACGTCAAACAGGTTTTTCACCGCGTAGGGGACACCCGCCAGCGGTGGCAAAGGGCGCTTTTCCCGACGCAATGTATCGATGTTGTTGGCCTCGGCCAGCATTCGCTCTTCGGTGATCGTTGTCCATGCGTTGAGCTGCGGGTGAGTGCGTGTTATCGCATCCAGCGTATGGCGGGCTATCTCATGGGCGCTCAGGTCTCCAGCACTCAGTGCCTGCTGGATAGCGCTGATACTCATCTCGTGTAGCGTCATGCTTTGTATACTCCTGCTATCTCCAGACGGTCATCGAGCGGCAGCGCCATCAGCGGGGCGGCCATGCAGGCAATGCGATTGAACTGAAGCTGAAGCTCTGCGCGGCGGGCGTCATCCAGTTCAATGTCAAGAACGGACTCCATCTGAGCAAGATATGCACTCCAGTCGGGCTGTGTGGTATTCATCGTGATCTCCTCAGAATCCGGCGGCGGAGCCGTTGCTGCGCGGGTCAAATGCCCCTTCGAACAGGCCGTCAGCGTGGCGGACTATCGCCCCTGCGTGGCCCATGACTTCGCTAAAGTCCGGGTATATTTCCACGTCGTGGCCCAGCGCGTTTAAACGGGCGAGGGTGTGTGATGAGAAGCGACCTTCGAGTTTTAAGGTGTCGGAGGTTTGCCCCCATGTGCGCCCCAGCAACCAGCGCGGGCGGGTGACGCTCTCCTGCAGCGGCACACCCTGCACCACATAGCGGGTAAACAGTGCTGCCTGGGTTTGCGGCTGTCCGTCCCCGCCCATTGATCCGTAAACCATCACGCGGCCATCGTTCAGGCGTGCGGCTGCCGGGTTCAGGGTATGGAACGGTTGCTTGCCCGGTGCGAGCGCCAGAAGATGGTCGGGGTTGAGGCTGAACGAGGCTCCCCGGTTTTGCCAGACTATCCCGGTATCGGGCAGAACCACACCGCTGCCGAACTCGTGGTAAATACTCTGGATAAACGAAACGGCAAGACCGCTGTTATCCATTACGCCCATCCACACCGTATCACCAGGGCCTTTGCCCATCCCCCACGGCGCAGCCTGGCTGTCGTCAATCTTGTCAGCGAGCGCCTGAAGGGGAGCGGATCCCAGCAGGCTCTGGATATCGGTTTTCAGCTGGCGTGGATCGGTGATGTGGGCATCGCGCAGACCAAAGGCCAGTTTGGTGGCTTCCACGATGCGGTGAACGGTCATTGCCTCGTCGGCATCGGCCATCGCCAGACGGTCGGTTATCCCCAGGATCGCCAGAGACACCAGCCCCTGCGTCGGAGGAGCCAGGTTCCAGACCTCTCCTTGCTGGTGTTGCAATTTCAGCGGTGTGGTTCGTCGCGCAACGTGCTGGTTTAAGTCCGCAAGCGTAACGGGAAGACCCAGTTTCGCCATACCCTGCGCCAGGCATTCGGCCAGCGGACCGCGATAAAAACTGTCCAGACCCTCTTCAGCCAGGCGCTTCAGGGTCGAGGCGAGAGCCGGTTGGTAAAAACGGCTTCCGGCTTGCGGCGGCTTACCG
This sequence comes from Enterobacter cloacae complex sp. 2024EL-00214, assembly GCF_043945575.1. Lineage (NCBI taxonomy): Bacteria > Pseudomonadati > Pseudomonadota > Gammaproteobacteria > Enterobacterales > Enterobacteriaceae > Enterobacter > Enterobacter cloacae complex sp. 2024EL-00214. The sequence continues at coordinate 61,529 of NZ_JBIMRC010000013.1, forward strand.
TCTACCAGCCAGGTTTCCGCAAAGCCGGGTATGTCTTTAAGTTCGTCGAATTTGCTGGCCGTGGCGCTGGCCTGGGATGCCGTGACCGGCGTGCCGTTCTGCGCATAATCAATGGCGTCCGCCAGCAGGCGAGCCAGCGGCAGCGCGTTGCCGGTCAGTGCGTGTGAAACCTTCAGCGCATCGTCCCAGCCGCTGACGGTTCCGGCTACGGTCAGCGCCGCGCGGGGACCGCGATGGGGGATCTGCGTCAGGTCGCTATAGGCGGCAAGCGTGGCCAGTGAACCTGCCGCACCGCTGGCGTCAATGGCAATCGGTTCACCGTCTGGCGGCACGATGAGCCAGAAGCCATCTCCCCCGAGGCCGTTCATATGAGGGTAAACCACGGCAATGGTGGCAGCGGCAGCCACCATTGCTTCAATTGCATTCCCGCCTTCACGCAGGACAGCCAGCGCGCTCTGGCTGGCAAGATGATGGGGAGCAACGGCCATTCCGTGTGTACAGACATTACTTTGCATGGAGAGTCCTCGTAACCCAAAGAGTCACAAGGCATTGCAAAAGCTGTTCCAGTTATGAATGAAAAGTTTCATGTCAGTCATCACGCATCTTTTTAATACGCTGGCATGCATAATGAAAGGTATAGTTGGGTGAAACAAAAGTTACAGAGGCTTTATGGAACAGCTTGATGAACGTCTGAAAGGGCAGTATGCGTCATTGTCACCGCAGGAGCAGCGCGTGGCCGATTTTATTTTCGATCACTTTGACGACCTTATTAGCTACAACAGCGCTGAGCTGGCGCAGCTGAGTGGGGTGTCGAAAGCCACGGTAAGCCGTCTGTTTAAGCGTCTGGGCTATGAAAAGTATAAGGACATGCGTGACGAACTGCGCACGCTGCGCCAGAGCGGTATGCCGTTGACCGATAACCGGGATGCAGTGCAGGGCAACACGCTACTGGCGCGTCACTATAAGCAGGAGATGGCGAACCTGACCCAGTGGGTGAATGCCCTGGATGCACAGCAGTTTGCCGACGCGATGGCCTGTATGGTTAAGGCGCGGCGGATTGTGATAATCGGGATGCGAAATGCTTATCCGGCGGCGCTACACCTGCGTCAGCAGCTGTTGCAGGCGCGCGGCCAGGTCCTGGTATTGCCGCAGCCGGGGCAAAGCCTGAGTGAAGAGCTGGTGGATTTAACCGCCGACGATCTGGTGGTGATGATGGCCTTTCGTCGCCGTCCGCGCATTATTCGCCCGCTGCTACAGCAGCTTCAGGACAGCGGTATTCCGGTTTTGCTGATGTGTGAGCCACAGGCTCACAGTCTGTTTCCGCTGGCAAACTGGCAGCTGTGCGCCCCGCTGGACAGCGTCTCGGCCTATGACAGCTATTCCTCAGTCAATAGCCTGATTAACCTGCTGGCCAACGCTTTCCTGCATGAAATTCTTGATAAAGGACGTCCGCGCATTCATGAGATTGCCTCACTGTACCAGCAACTGGATGAGCTGGAGCAACGATAATGGGGCATCAGGCTGGTGCTTTGCATTAAATCAGTGCAAAAAAACGGGGTGAAAACAGTTTGTGTTTTCACCCCGTTTTCTTTTTCTCCGCTATTTACCTGCCATTCAAACAAATTTTATGGTTTTGCCGTGTCTGGCACATTAGTTGCAAAAGTTAAATTAAAGAATCTTTTGTTTCATGTTAACGTAACGGGTAAACACCATGAAAAAACTGTTGATTGCACTGGCCGGGGCCGCTTGTCTGTTCACACAACTGCCAGCAAAAGCTGACCAGCTCCAGGATATTGAGAAACGCGGCACCATCCGCATTGCCGTCCCGCAGGATTTTCCGCCGTTTGGCTCAGTGGGAACCGACCTCCAGCCGCAGGGCTACGACATCGACATGGCGCGCTATCTGGCAAAGCAGATGAAGCTCAGGCTGCAACTGGTGCCGGTAACCAGCGCTAACCGCGTACCGTATCTGCAAACCGATAAGGTGGATCTGGTTATCTCAAGCCTCGGTAAAAACGCTGAACGCGAAAAGATGATCGATTTTAGCCGCGCCTATGCGCCATTCTTCCTCGGCGTATTTGGCCCGAAAGGGGCGGAGCTGAAAGATGCCACCGCGCTGAGCGGGAAAACCATTGGCGTGACGCGCGGTGCGGTGGAAGACATGGTGTTGACCAGCCTGGCTCCGAAAGATGCCGAGGTGAAACGCTACGAAGACAACAACACCACGCTGTCGGCGTATCTCTCCGGTCAGGTGCAGTATGTGGCTACCGGCAACCTTGTGGTGGCAGCGATTTCACGGCAGAACGCGGATAAAGCCCCGGTCCCGAGTTTTATGCTGAAAGACTCGCCGTGTTTTATCGGTCTGAAGAAAAACGAACCAGCCCTGAAAGCGAAAGTGGATGCGCTGATTGAGCAGGGTATCAAGGACGGCACGCTGAATGGACTCTCTGAGCAGTGGCTGAAAGCACCGTTACCGGCAAGCCTTGGCGCATAAGGCCTGTGAATGACAGAACAACTTCACTTTTCTGCGCTCTGGCCGTACTGGCCGGAGCTGCTGGCAGGACTTTGGATCACCATTCAACTGACGGTGATGGCGACTATCGGTGGGCTGGCGATCGGTATTTTCGGGGCGGCCATTCGCAGCGGGCGGGCGACGTGGTTCAGCCGGATTTGGGGCGGTTACGTGGAGGTTATCCGCAATACGCCGTTTGTGGTGCAGCTGTTCTTTATTGTTTTTGGCCTGCCTAACATGGGGCTGAAAATGACGGCGGGTGAAGCGGCGCTGCTGGCGATGGTGGTGAATCTTGGGGCCTACAGCACCGAAATCATCCGCGCGGGTATTCAGGTCACGCCAAAAGGGCAGTGGGAAGCCGGGCGCGTGCTGGGGCTAACCCGCTTACAGACCTTTATCCGCGTGGTACTGCCACCCGCGCTGCAGCGTATTTATCCGGCGCTGGTAAGCCAGTGCATCATCGTGATGCTGGGTTCATCGGTCGTGTCTCAGGTCTCGTATGAAGAGCTGACCTTTGCCGCCAGCCTCATCCAGTCCAGAACGTTTCTGAGCTTTGAGGTGTATCTGGTGACGACCGGGATTTACTTAGTACTGTCGATTACCCTGCGCCAGCTGATGATGGCGGCAGGACGGAAATGGCTGGGGGTGCAGGCATGATGACCACCTTTACCGACTGGGACATTATTCGCAACCTGCTGCTCGCCGGGCGCTGGACGGTGCTGCTGTCGCTGGTGGCATTTGTCGGCGGGGCGCTGGTGACGCTGCCGCTGTTGCTGCTGCGGCTGACGGGCGGGCGCACGGTAAAACGTCTGATCCGCGGCTATATTGAGCTGTTTCAGGGCACACCGCTGCTGATGCAGCTGTTCCTGGCCTTCTTCGGCGTGGCGCTGTTTGGCATCGACGTTTCGCCGTGGACGGCCGCGTCGCTGGCACTGACGTTCTACACCAGCGCCTTTTTACTCGATATCTGGTTTGGCAGCATTCGGGCACTGCCAAAAGGACAGTGGGAAGCCTCGCGCTGTCTGGGGCTGAGCTTTGGTCAGACGCTGTTCCGGGTGGTCGCTCCGCAGGCGTTACGCATCGCCATCGCGCCGACGGTTGGTTTTGCCGTGCAGGTCATCAAGGGTACGGCGCTGGCGTCGATTATCGGTTTTATCGAGTTGACTAAAGCCGGAACGATGCTCACCAACGTGACCTATCAGCCGTTTAAAGTCTTTGCGCTGGTGGCGCTGGGCTACTTTATTTTGTGTTATCCGCTGTCGCGCTACAGCCGTTATCTGGAGACTCAATTCAATGCCTCTCATCACCATTAATCAGGTGCAGAAGTTCTACGGCAATAACCACGTGCTCAAGGGCGTGGATCTGGATATCGACATGGGCCAGGTTATTTCGATAATCGGGCGCAGCGGGTCCGGCAAGAGCACGCTGCTACGCTGCATCAACGGCCTGGAAGGGTATCAGGATGGCAGCATCAAGCTCGGCGGTATGACCATCACCGACCGGGACTCTCAGGCGCGTGAAATCAGCCGATCGGTCGGGATGGTGTTCCAGAACTTCAACCTGTTCCCGCACATGACCGCGCTGGAAAACGTGATGCTCGCCCCGCGTCGGGTACTGAAGAAAAGCGCTGCCGAATGCCGGGAGCTGGCGCAGCAGATGCTGGAGAAAGTGGGCTTAGGCGATCGCCTGGACTATTATCCGTCGAACCTCTCCGGCGGCCAGCAGCAGCGCGTGGCGATTGCCCGTGCGCTGGCGATGACGCCAAAAGTTTTACTCTGTGACGAGATAACCTCAGCGCTTGACCCGGAACTGGTGGGCGAAGTGCTCAGGGTGCTGGAACAGCTGGCGGCAGAGGGGATGACGCTTATTCTCGTGACGCATGAAATGAATTTTGCCCGCGAAGTGGGCGACCGCGTGGTGTTTATGCATCAGGGGACAGTCTGGGAGCAGGGCGACAGCAAAACGCTGTTTGCCAATCCGCAGACCACTGAACTGAAGCAATTTATCTCCTCCGTACGCGGCTTAAATTAATTAAGGACTCAACAATGGATATCGCTCAATTTCCGCAAATCAATCCGCCGCAGCGTCTGCTGATGGGGCCGGGGCCGATCAACGCCGATCCGCGCGTGCTGCGCGCCATGTCGAGCCAGCTGATTGGCCAGTACGATCCGGCCATGACCCACTACATGAATGAGGTGATGGCGCTCTATCGCGGGGTGTTCCGCACTGAAAACCGCTGGACGATGCTGGTGGATGGCACTTCCCGCGCGGGGATTGAGGCGATTCTGGTGTCGGCTATTCGTCCGGGGGATAAAGTGCTGGTGCCGGTGTTTGGTCGTTTTGGCCATCTGCTGTGCGAAATTGCCCGCCGCTGTCGCGCCGAAGTGCATACCATCGAGGTGCCGTGGGGGGAGGTCTTCACGCCGGATCAGGTTGAAGATGCGATTAAACGCGTACGTCCGCGCCTGCTGTTGACCGTGCAGGGCGACACGTCGACCACCATGCTGCAACCGCTCGCGGAACTCGGTGCTATCTGCCGTCGCCACGATGTGCTGTTTTACACCGATGCGACCGCGTCGCTGGGGGGGAATGCGCTGGAGACCGATGCCTGGGGGCTGGATGCGGTCTCGGCAGGCATGCAGAAATGCCTCGGTGGCCCATCCGGGACGTCGCCCGTCACCCTGAGCGCACGCATGGAAGAGGCGATCCGCTGCCGGAAATGCATTGAAGAGGGCATCCGTACCGATGCGCATCACAACGGTGTGGATGAGATGGTTTACTCCAACTATTTCGACCTCGGCATGGTGATGGACTACTGGGGGCCGGAACGACTGAACCACCACACGGAAGCCACCACGGCGCTGTTTGGCGCACGCGAATGCGCCCGGCTTATCCTGCAGGAAGGGCTGGATAACGGCATCGCCCGCCACAAGCTGCATGGCGATGCGCTGCTGAAAGGTATTCAGGCGATGGGGCTGGAAACCTTTGGCGATCTGAAGCACAAGATGAACAACGTGCTGGGCGTGGTGATCCCGCAGAGCGTGAACGGCGATCAGGTGCGTAAGCTGATGCTGGAGGATTTTGGCATCGAAATTGGCACCTCATTTGGCCCGTTGCACGGCAAAGTGTGGCGTATTGGTACTATGGGCTATAACGCGCGCAAGGACTGCGTTATGACCACGCTGAGTGCGCTGGAATCGGTCCTGAACTACCTGAAGTTTTCCACCACGCAAGGTGCCGCGATGCAGGCCGCGTGGGATCACTACCGCAGCGAGACGGCGCGATGAGCCAAATCACGCGCCAGCAGGCGGCAGAACGAGTGATGGCGCGCGCCGATGCGCTGGCTGCCATCAGTGAAACCCCGAATGCTCTCACCCGGGTCTATCTCTCAACGCAACATCTGCAGGCCAATCAGCTGGTCGGGCAGTGGATGAGCCAGGCGGGCATGACCGTCTGGCAGGACAGCGTGGGTAATATTTGCGGACGCTATGAGGGTGAGCAGGAGGGGGCACCGGCGGTGTTACTCGGCTCGCATCTGGACACCGTGCGTAATGCCGGACGCTACGATGGCATGCTTGGCGTGCTGACGGCCATTGAAGTGGTGGACAGCCTGCATCAGCAGGAGAAACGTCTGGCGCAGGCCATCGAGATTGTCGGTTTTTGCGACGAAGAGGGTACCCGCTTCGGTATTACCCTGTTAGGCAGCCGTGGCCTGACCGGTACCTGGCCGGAGAGCTGGCTCGATAAATGTGATGCAAACGGGGTCAGCGTGGCACAGGCAATGGTCCTGGCCGGGTTAGATCCTGCCCGGGTACCGCTTGCTGCCCGGAATAAAGACGATTTCAGTGCCTATCTGGAACTGCATATTGAGCAGGGGCCGTGTCTGGAGCAGCAACGGCTGGCGCTGGGCGTTGTGGAAGCTATTAACGGCGCGCGTCGCCTGAACTGCCGCTTTACCGGCGAGGCCGGACATGCCGGTACCGTGCCAATGGCCCATCGCAAGGACGCCCTGGCTGCCTCCGCAGAGTGGATGGTGATGATCGAGAGCACCACGTTGCAGCACGGTGGCAATCTGGTGGCGACCGTGGGAGAGCTGCGCTGCCTGCCTGGTGCGGTAAATGTTATTCCCGGTGAGGTTGCGCTTTCCCTGGATATTCGCGGCCCACAGGATGCTCCGCTGGATGTGCTGCTCAATACGTTGTTGGCACAGGCACAAACGATAGCCACCCGCCGCGGATTGTCTTTCAGCGCCGAGGAGTTCTACCGTATTGCCGCCACGCCGTGTGATGCGCATTTACAAACCCGGCTGGGGGAGGCGGTTGCCGCGGTACAGGGACGCACGGTATCGCTGCCAAGCGGAGCCGGGCATGACGCCATCGCGATGGCGGAGCGCTGGCCGGTAGGCATGCTGTTTGTACGTTGCAAGGGGGGTGTCAGCCATCATCCGGCAGAATCGGTGATGGCTGAGGATGTCGCCCAGGCCATTGACGCTTTCACCCGTGCGGTCACGTCGCTGGCATAACGGCTATTTTACGGATTTTTTGACCCGCATTGCGGGCAGCATCCTTTCCAGGGTGTTGTCACGTACCACGTAATGGTGGAACAGCGCAGCGGCAGCATGCAGACCAATCAGGTAATAGCCCGCGTTGGCGATAATTTCGTGAAGCTCTTTCAGGCTGTGCTGCATACCCACGTTCTGGGTTGCGGCGACGGGCAGAGGGAGCCCGAAGAAAGACCACGCGACCTGGCCGAACCAGAGTGAGGCCACTCCCAGCACCGGCAGTGCAATAAACATCAGATAGAGCAGTCCGTGAAGGGATTTGGAGGCGATAACCTGCCAGCGCGGCGGTGCGGGAAGAATGTCCGGGTCGCTGTTTCTCATCTTCAGCACCACTCTGATGACCATCAGAAACAGGACGCTGAACCCTGCGGTGTAGTGGATCAGTGACATTGTGGCGCGTTCAGGGCTTCCCTTCGCGGCAAACCCTTTCAGGTTTATGGCGGCATAGGCAACGACAATCAGGATGAGAACCAGCCAGTGGATGACTATCTGGCTTCGTGCGTAGCTGTTTTTCATGTTAATCCACCTTATATTTCCATTATGGTGAGTTATAGATAAATTAACTTAAGCAGACATTAACGGCTGCGGAGAAAAGAATTCACCCGCAGCCGTTATTATTGGGTATGGATCACTCCAGCCCCAGCGTGTACTGGGCGATTTTAAAGTAGATGATCAGTCCGGTACCGTCGATAAGCGTCGCGATGAACGGCGCAGAAACCACTGCCGGGTCGATACCACAACGCTTGAGTACCATCGGGATCACCGAGGAGACAATCGCACTCCAGAGCGTAATACAGACCAGCGTCAGGCTGACGATAAGGGTGATTTCCATCCCAATCCCCATCATCCAGGCGCGGATACAGCCTGCCAGGCCGAGCGTGACGGCAATCATTAACGACGTGCTGATCTCTTTACGCAGCACGCGGCCAACATCGCGCAAATGCACTTCACCCAGCGCCATAGCGCGCACCAGCGTGGAGGTGATTTGCGTACCGCTGTTTCCGCCGGTACCAATCAGGAGCGGAATGAAGAACGCCAGTGCGATGGCGGATTCCAGCGCCTCTTCAAAATGCTGAATCACCGAGCTGGTATAGGCCTCGGCGACAAACAGCAACAGCAGCCAGACGGAGCGCTTTTTCCACAGGTCAAACGCGCTGGTTTCCAGATAGGGTTTTTCCAGCGGCAGAGTGGCCCCCTGGAGCTGGGCATCTTCAGTGACATCATCTTCCAGCAGGTGCGCAATCTCGCGTTCGGTGAGGCAACCCACCAGCTTGCCGTGCGTCACCACCGGCACGACATCCGTGCAGCCGTGGGCCAGCAGCCCGGCGACATCGGCGCGTTCGTCTTCGGGTTTAACCTGCAAAAACTGCGAAATCATCAGCGCTTTCACCGGCTGCCCCGTATCAGTGGACTGCAATAATTTGCGTACGGCAATCATGCCCGCCAGGCGACCATTATCTTCGATAAAAATATGCGACGGAATATCATCGTCTTTTAATTTTTCGAAAAACTGCTCACGTGCAAGTGCAACGCATAATGAAATATTGAGGACGATAAAATCGGTATTCATATATTGCGCGATGGCGCTGTCATTGAATGCCAGAATGGAGTTGTGAATAGCGTAAGACATAGTGAATTCCCTTTGAATAATAAAGCCTCTCAGGGGCGAGCAAGACAGGGCATGTCGAAGAAGAGATCCCCACGTCCTGGGTTCAGCACTGTACACCGTATCCCGCAAGGGAAGTTATACTGACAAAGCCTTGATTCGACAGTGCCTGTTTTACCCTGTGCCGGTTCTCTCGAACCCACCAGAGCGATAACGTGTATTTGTACAGGAGCCTCGCCATAACGAGATCGTTGTAAAACGTGGGGGATAATACCGTTATTTTCTTTTGCTGCTTATAAATTTAAATCACGTTTAGGGAATGTTTAGATGAATATTGTCAGCAGCATGTTGACGGTTTATTTAGGCATGTTCATTTTAAATGGAGGAGGGCATATCGATAAGGGAGGTAAAATGGCATGGTTTGACAATCTGCTGAATCATTTTGCGCTCTATCCGACGCATCTGTTCGCTCTGTTGTTTTTAATGGCGTTGAGTAAATCGACCGTGTTGATCTCCTCTGTCCTTCCCCCGGCGTCGGTCATGCTGCTGGCGGGGGTGACTGTCAGCCAGTCGAGCCTGCATCCGGGGCTGACGTGGCTTGCGGTGGTGATGGGGGCAACGGCCGGTTCGGTGCTGAACTACCATATTGGCCAGTTGATGGGGCAGACGCGGCCGATCGCGCGCATCACCTCCAGACATGCTGACACATTTTTACGCGTACAGCACCAGCTGCAAAAGAACGGTGTGCTGGTGCTGTTTACCTCGCGTTTTCTGGCGGTACTGCGCTATGTCGTGCCGCTGGCAGCGGGCATGCTCAGGCTGAACGCGGTGAAACTTTATGTCGTCAGCCTGTTTTCTGCCTGCGTATGGGCGGCGCTGTATGTCGGTATTATCACTGGTATCAGCACTTTTTGAGCTACAGACTTCCCGTTCCACCGTCGACCAACAGCTCTGTTCCTACCGTGTAGCTCGATTCATCGGACGCCAGATAGAGCGCAGCTTTCGCCAGCTCCGTCGGCGTACCCATTCTTCCCAGCGGTACCAGGCTTGCGATATCACTCTGCAATGCTTTTTGTGCTTCTTCGCTTAAACCCAGTTTATTGAGCGCCGGGGTTTTTACCGGGCCAGGGCTCAGGCCGTTGACGCGAATACCGCGTGGCAGCAGTTCTGCCGACAGCGTACGCGCCAGCGACAGTAAACCCGCCTTGCTTGCAGCATAGACGCTACTGGTGGGGAGACCGATGCGCGCACTCACAGAGCCGCACAGGATCACCGAGGAGGGATTATTGAGCAGTGGCAGCAGTGCCTGAATTAAAAAGAACGGCCCTTTCAGGTTGATGCGCATCAGGCGATCCCAGGCATCTTCCTGCCACTCTTCCAGCAACCCGTGCGTCACGTCTCCGGCGTTAATAAATACCGCATCGACTCGCGGCCAGCGGGAGGCAAGCGTCTCTGCCAGCGCGTGTTGTGCGTGTATATCACCCGCATCAGCAGAGATGACCCAGGCGTTATTCCCCAGAATGCGCTGTGCTTCGGCGAGGGTTTCCGGGTTGCGTCCGGTGACGGCAACCTGTGCTCCTTCGGCAATAAACTCCTGTACGGTGGCGAGACCGATGCCGCTGGTGCCGCCGGTAATCAGCGTATATTTACCTGCTAAACGACCCATGTTCTTCTCCTGAAATGTCTCTGGAGAAAGCACTATAGAAACGTTAGTATCAAAAGGAAACCAGGTACCAATTGGATACTAATGAGGCAAGAGGTGTGCTATGGCATCACTACAGGATATTCCCGGTGAAAAAAAATCTGAGGTTCATGCCTGCCCGATGACGCGGTTTGTGAATCTGATCTCCGGTAAGTGGGCAATCCCGATCCTCTATCGGCTGATTGTGCTCAATACCCCGGTACGGTTTGGCGATTTACTTCGTGCTGCTGCGCCCATCACTCAAAAAGAGCTGACGAAGCAGTTACGTCTGTTTGAACAGCGCGGGCTGGTGTCGCGTACGGTTTACCCGGAGATCCCGCCGCGCGTGGAGTACCAGATAACCGGGCTGGGTTTGACTCTACAAAATGCGCTCTCTCCGCTGGCCGCCTGGATGACCGAATATGGCGATCAACTCGAGAAGTCATCATCAGTTTGAGAAATGCTTCAGGGAAAAATGTCATCAATCTGTCACACTTAACGCGACATTTAAAACGAGTGAGGAATTAGGGATGAGAAAAGCACTACTCGCTGTTGCCGTGGCAGGTACCCTTTCAATGACGTTCGGCGCGCAGGCGCAAGAGACGCCAGAGGGGTATCAACTGGAGCAAGTTTTAATTATGAGTCGCCACAACCTGCGTGCGCCGCTCGCTAATAACGGCAGCGTACTGGAACAATCCACGCCGGATAAGTGGCCGGAATGGGATGTGCCGGGCGGCCAGCTCACCACCAAAGGTGGCGTGCTTGAAGTCTATATGGGCCACTACATGCGTGAGTGGCTGGCCGCGCAGGGGATGGTATCGACGGGCGAGTGTCCTCCGGCCAACACCGTTTATGCTTACGCCAACAGCCTGCAGCGGACCGTGGCGACCGCACAGTTCTTTATTACCGGCGCGTTCCCGGGGTGCGATATTCCTGTGCATCACCAGGAAAAAATGGGCACGATGGACCCGACGTTTAACCCGGTCATCACCGATAACACCCCTGCATTCCGTGAAAAAGCATTGAACGCGATGGTAACGGAACGGCAGAAAATGCAGCTCGATGAGAGCTACAGGTTGCTGGAGCAGATGACGCATTACGCTGACTCACCGTCCTGCAAGGAGAAAAAGGTCTGCTCGCTGACGGACGCCAAAGACACCTTCAGTGCTGATTACGAAAAAGAGCCGGGTGTTTCCGGGCCGCTGAAGGTGGGGAACTCGCTGGTCGATGCGTTCACATTGCAGTACTACGAAGGCTTCCCGGCCGATCAGGTGGCGTGGGGCGAGATCAAAACCGATCAGCAATGGCGGGTGCTGTCGAAGCTGAAAAATGGCTATCAGGATTCGTTATTCACCTCGGGTGAGGTGGCGCGCAATGTGGCGAAACCGCTGGTGAAATACATCGATAACGCCCTGGTGACTGAGCAGGGGAAAGCCGCCAGGATAACGCTGCTGGTGGGACACGATTCCAACATCGCCTCACTGCTGACGGCGCTCGATTTCAAACCTTATCAGCTGCATGACCAGTACGAACGCACCCCGATTGGCGGCAAAATTGTCTTCCAGCGCTGGCATGACAAGAACGCTAACCGGGAGTTGATGAAAATCGAGTATGTCTATCAAAGCGCAACGCAACTGCGTAACGCCGATGTTCTGTCGCTGAAGTCACCCGCACAGCGTGTCACGCTGGAGCTTTCAGGGTGTCCGGTCGATGAGAACGGATTCTGCCCGGTAGAGAAATTTAATACGGTGTTGAATAACGCGGCGAAATAAAAGAGACCCCCCGCTGCGGCGGGGGGAAACGGTCAGACGTTTTTACGTTCGATGGTTTGCTCACCCCAGAAGAGCGAGTCTTTGTCCGTTTTTTCGAAGGCGCGCGTCAGGACTTCATCGCTGCCTTCTTCCCAAATCTGCTCTGCCAGCTTTTCGTCATATTTTGCGACTTCAAAGATAGCCTCGGCAATTTCCGGAGAGGTATTGCGTAAACTTGCCCATTCACCCACGCGGTGAGCTTTGGATTCTTGAGTTGGCATGCTTGTCCTCCTGTTGGGTTAGCCGTTCAGTTTTTTGGCAAGACCCGCGACATATTCACCCTGGTAGCGGGCGATAGTCAGCTCTTCGTTGCTTGGCTGGCGTGAACCATCCCCCCCGGCAATGGTGGTTGCACCGTACGGTGTACCGCCGCGCACCTGGGAAACATCAAACAGCTCTTGTGCGCCGTAACCAATGGGCACAATCACCATTCCATGATGTGCAAGGGTCGTCCAGGTCGAGGTGATCGTCTGTTCCTGACCGCCGCCGGTACCGGTAGAGCTGAAAACGCTGGCGAGTTTGCCGTATAACGCACCCGATGCCCAGAGTCCTCCGGTCTGGTCGAGGAAGGTGCGCATCTGTCCTGACATATTGCCAAAACGGGTAGGCGTGCCGAAGATGATGGCATCATAGTCAGCCAGTTCCTGCGGGGTGGCCTGCGGAGCATTTTGCGTTTTCCCACCCGCTTTTAAAAACGCTTCGGGTTGCATCGTTTCCGGTACGCGTTTCACCACAACCTCAACGCCGTCCACCCGGTTTGCACCTTCTGCAACTGCGTGAGCCATGGTTTCAATGTGTCCATACATGGAATAGTAGAGCACCAGAACTTTTGCCATTTTGCATCACTCCTCGTTTGTGTTTTCTGGCAGCGAATCGCTGCGTTCATTTAAAGATAAGTCGTGATGGCCATACTGCAAATATTAGCGCCATTTCTTTGATTTATAACAATATGCTAACTATTTTTGCGCTGTAGCAATATGAAACACATTTACGGGGTTATATTTCTGGAATGATAAGAATGGCTTATTGATAACCCATCAGGGAGCCATTTCGAATCTCCGGGAACATGTTGCAGGATATTACCTTTAGCTTGTCGGGTAGTCTTATTCCACTAAGCTTAATTGCACGCGGCGTGGATAAAGGCGCTGTCCTTTCGTTGCGAGGTGAAAGAATCCTCTTTTACTGAATGCAGTATGATGTCTAATGTTTCACACTCTGGAGGTTAGAGATGGCAAACCATCGTGGTGGTTCAGGCAATTTTGCTGAAGACCGTGAGAGAGCATCAGAAGCAGGTCGTAAAGGTGGCCAGCACAGTGGGGGTAACTTCAAAAATGACCCTCAGCGCGCATCTGAAGCGGGCAAAAAAGGGGGAAAAAACAGCCACGGCAGCAACAAGTAATATGCCGGATTGATACCCTGCCGCCGGGAGCCCCGGCGGTTTTTTTATTTCTGCAACATTGAACTGTAACCAAAGGCATCGCACACTACAGAATTGCTTCTTATTTCTGGTGTCGCATGTCCGTTTCACGTTTCAAATTCTCCGTCAAACCTCAGGAAGCGATCCTCATCCTGATCACCATGTTTTGGGGGGGGACATTTCTTGCCGTTCAGTACGCCGTCACGTTGAGCGATCCGTTCTTCTTTGTGGGTCTGCGTTTTGCGACGGCGGCGGTTGCGGTTGCGCTCATTTCGCTCAAAACCCTGCGCGGGCTGACCCTCAAAGAGCTGAAGGCCGGGGTGGCGATAGGCGTGGCGATTGCGATGGGGTACAGCCTGCAAACGTGGGGGTTACAGTCGATCTCCAGCAGTAAATCAGCCTTTATCACCGCCATGTATGTGCCGCTGGTGCCGTTATTACAGTGGCTGTGCCTGGGCAGAATGCCGGGGCTGATGTCCTGCATTGGCATTGTGCTGGCATTTATTGGCCTGATTTTGCTTGCCGGACCGGAAAACAACCTTCTGGCTCTGGGGCCGGGCGAGATGATTACCCTGGTCGGCGCGGTGGCGATTGCGGCGGAAATTATTTTGATTAGTGCATGGGCGGGCAAAGTGGATGTTAAGCGCGTGACGGTCGTGCAGCTGGCGACGGCGTCGCTGGTGGCGTTTGCGGCAATGGTTCCGGCCGGGGAATCCGTTCCACCGATGTCCACCGGGCTTGTCGTGGTTGCTCTGGGGTTGGGGATCTTTAGCGCCATTATTCAGGTCACCATGAACTGGGCACAGCGTAGCGTGTCGCCAACGCGGGCAACGGTTATCTATACCGGTGAGCCGGTCTGGGCGGGGGTTTTCGGGCGTATTGCCGGGGAGCGTCTGCCGCTGCTGGCACTCGTTGGTGCGGCGTTTATTGTCGCCGGGGTGCTGGTGAGTGAGTTAAAGCTCAAAAAGCGGCGCAACGAAGTTCAGGATCTGACGGTTGAATGAGGTTTTTGTTGAAAAAACTCGCAACGCATTCTACGATATGTACGGATTAATGCCGTACATATTGGACTAGATCATGCCAGCATTGAAAAAACAGCGTATCGACCTTCGCTTAACTGATGAAGACAAAACGATGATCGAAGAAGCGGCGGCGATGACGAATCAAACGATCACCCAATTTATGGTGAACAGCGCTTCGGAACGTGCTGCAGAAGTGATAGAACAGCATCGACGTCTGGTGTTAAACGAAGCATCATGGAATGCAGTGATGGATGCCATAAACAATCCGCCAGAGCCGAATGAGAGACTAAAACGAGCGGCAAAGCGTCTTCAAAACATGGAGTGAAGCGTGGCCAATCTCACGATCGATATGTTTTCAGAGGGAACCGATTACACTTTCGAGGATTTCGATTGTGGTGAACCCTCACTCAATTCCTTCCTCACAGAGCATCTGGTGCGTCAGCACAATGGGCGTATTTTAAGAGGCTATCTACTCAAAGATCGTGACCATCCTCGTGTGCTGGGGTACTACACGTTGTCCGGAAGTTGTTTTGAGAAAGCATTGTTACCCTCTAAAACCCAGCAGCGCAGAATTCCTTATACAAACGTCCCAGGTGTGACTTTAGGCCGTTTAGCGGTACATAAAGAATTGCAGGGGAATGAGTGGGGGACAACACTCGTCACGCACGCTATGCGGGTTGTCTACCTGGCATCGCAGGCTGTGGGCGTGCATGGGATTTTTGTTGATGCACTTAATGAGCAGGCAAAAAGATTTTATCTGAAGCAAGGTTTTATCCCGTTATCCGGTGAAAACAGCAATTCGCTTTTTTATCCCACGAAATCAATCGAACGATTGTTTGAAGCAGACGAGTAAAGCCCTCCCGGAGAAGGGCTTTAGCGTTATCACGGATCCTGATGCACCACCTCGCCCTGCGGTGTCGGGATCGCAGGTGAGCGTTTATTGTGGTTTTACAACCCCGTTCATGCGTTTGGGCTCCGGCAAATCACCCGTATCATTCAGTGCTCCCGGGAACGTCGACAGCCACGCTTTCACCTTCTGCTTATTGGTATACACTGCGCTTAACCCTTCTAAACATCCCCATAGCTCGCGGGAATTCTGCGGGGTGATCACAATGCAATCCGGCATCACACGGATTTTTACCGCCCGGCCATACGTAAACCCGGCGCGGGAAAGCCAGTCACCGGACAGCGGCAGATAGTTGCGCTCCATTCGCGTATACAGCTCACCGCATGATGAACCCGACTCATCCCTCGCGTGAACACGCCCGGAATGGGTTGGCTCCCCATGCAACGTCCGTGGGTTCTTTTTGCATACTTGCTCGCGAATTTCTTCACTATTTTCAAATACTGCATTTTTCGTTTGGGCAACAGCCCGCTCTGGCATAAAATTCTTCGCAGCCATATTCAACTCCGTATTAGTTGTTTGTGGTTAGCGGTATAAAGGTGTTCCACCATCTTTATACCGCGATCTCGTTTACCTACTTTCCTGTATAAAACTCACTGTTTGTGTTGTCGGTTTCAGTACGCCGATTATACCCCCTATGGATAAATACACAGGGGTAAAATGGTGGTGAAAATAGTGAAAATGCGAGGCGGCTCGAGGAAAGGTGTGGGGGCGGGAGTGGGGGGTGTTAATGATGGTTTTCATTGGTAAAAAAGAGCTATGCCTGCTGGTAATGTAAGTGCCTGACTAGAGTGGTTGTTGAGGGCTGGTTTGAGGTGTAGCTCCGCTCTGAGCGAGGAGCGGACATTATGCTGCATTCATTAGATGAATCCCAAAGGGTAATAGTTGGTAGCTGAACATGAGGAACTTGCTAATAATAATTAGCTGATTAAAACTCCGACATTATTAAAAGATTATGTGAAAAAATCAAATACACTGTTATAGAAATCCTACTTTATCTGCCTGTTTTTTACGATAGACTATGATGATAGTCAGGAATGTAGTCATTCAATAAAAACGCTTTATTATATAATGCATATGGAGAGAAAATGACTTTAATATTTGCAATGTTTTTGTTCTCCCTTACCATGTCAATTTCTCCAGGGCCAGTCAATATGGTCATTATATCATCTGGAGCGAGCTATGGATTTAGAAGAACTTTCCCATTCGTCTCAGGTGCTACAATAGGATTTACTCTATTACTTATAGTCATTGGTTTTGGGTTCTACGCTTCCATTGAGAAATATCCACTTTTCTTCAAATATCTCGACGTGGCTGGCTCAGCTTTTATAATATACATAGGTTATAAGATAGCATCATCACGATCTGAGTTATCATTAACAAAATCAGAGGTGCCTAGTTTCACTCAGGGTTTTTTACTTCAATGGCTCAACCCAAAAGCCTGGATTGCCTGCGCATCCGGAGTGGTATTATTTTCTGAACCATCAAATAATACTTCGTTAATAATCTTCATAATAATATATTTTATCGTTTGCTACCTCTCTTTAGCTGCATGGGCTGTCCTTGGAAAGAACATCTCAACATTGCTTAATAGCATTGGACGCATCCGTGCATTTAATTTCTGCATGGGTGGGATACTGATTGCCACTGCCTTCTACATGTTTCTGGCTCAATAAGACACTTTCCCTTACTGGCTGGAATTGCTCTTTTAAATTATTGAAGCCTTAAATTAATCATAATATTTTGGATTCAAAGGAGTTGTAAATATTATTAATTAACGTGTAAGCGATACTGTTGGTAGATATATTAGAAGGCCAGGTCGCATAGACTTTTAGTGGTTCCAATGACCAGTCAGGGAGAACCAACTGTATTTCATCTCGCTTAATATCCTCTTTGCTGAGATAGCAAGGAGGAGCTGCGATTCCAACCTGATGTTTTGCCAGAGTGTAGGCAGCCTCGACATTATCAACGTAAACCGTTGGCGTATACTTAATTAAAGCTATCTCTCCATTTTTGTGCCTGAACTCTCGACTGCCCTTCAGCATGCTCAGACCAATCCAAGGCATTTTTTCTAAGTCATTAGGATGGTTGACAGGCTGATAATTGCTAAGAAGTTTCTTTGAAGCAACAACGTGTCGGGGCAATACAAAAAGATGCCGTGCTTTGAGTGTGCTGTCCGGCAGTTCGCCAATTCGAAATGCAACATCTATACTATCGGCAATAATATCTTTACGAGTATCACAATAAGAAATACTCAGGGAAACGTCCGGATGTTCCTTTATAAATCCTGCAAGATGACGAGTAAAAACACTATTTATAAAAACTGCAGGAATTGACAGATTCAGCTTATTACTTGTTGAAATAGAACGCTGTTTAAACTCGATAAACCCCTTTTCATATAGTTCTAACATAGAGTTTGCAGTTTCGAGCAAACTTGCCCCATCATGGGTCAGCGATAATTTTCGCGTGTTTCTGTATAGCAAAGCACTTCCCAGATTTCTCTCCAGCTTAGAAAGATGTGTGCTTGCTGTCGCGGTGGTGAGCCCTAAAGCGTCTGCGCCACCTGAAATCGATCCAGCTTGTACAATTTTTGCAAAAACAATCAGGTAACGGATATCATCAATCATTACTATTCCTGAGTTCACTCATTAACTTTAAGCGTGAGAGTTGTTCTATCAACCATAAAACTATCATGTTTTTATTTACCGCCAAAGTTCCTTTTTTATCGAAGATTCCCAAAGTTGGAAACCAGAACATTGAAAAATATAATTAGTAATGTGAGGTAATGATCTGCTCCCCACAGATTGATACAGATACATGTTAGTAACGTCCGCTCCTGGCACGGAGCGGACAGAAAGCAAGGTTATCAGGTCTGCTGCGAGCGAACAGCGGAAGTACAAACACCGAGGGCACATTTCAAACATGACTTCGTGTTACTCAACGGGGAGTAGGTCAGTAGATCCCTACAGACAGCAAAAAAAGCCGTAAGCAGATAACTGCTTACGGCACCAGGATCGGTGATGATTTTTCTGACAATCAGGCCGCTTTCACTGGTCTGATTTTTTTCGTGTCAGCCGCATCGGATTCTGTATTATCCGTTGCAGCTGGGGCATGGAGATCGGGAAGCTTGCTGGTTCGCAGAATATGCTGCACGGTCTCTTTCTGTTCGGCGAGATACAGACCAAGATTTTCAGCCTGCGTTTCATCCATCTGCATTCCGCTTTGCAACAGCCAGTCGGTGAACGCGTCTGCCATATCGAGCAGTTTGTCGTAAGCGTCAGCCTCTTTCTTACTGGCAAATGTCATTTTCTCTTCACCTTTTCTTACAACAACAAATTTTGTTTCAACAGCCATTATGCGTACCTCATACTGTAGTTATATACAGTATAGCGGTTCCGGGTTTATGTTGCAGCTAAAAAGTGCATTCACTCCTGGCGAGCAGGGGGCACATTCGAAAACCGTGCGCTGATCGCATCACGCTCATAGCCCTGCGGCTGTGTCAGTATCTGGTATAAATCAGGACGACGACCGTGGATCCAGCGGCGTCCGGTACTCATTGCAAGCAGGCTTAAATCCAGTTCAGCGCTCACCATAGTATCTTCAGCCGCCCAGGTTTCATCAATGATCCGTCCATAAGGATCGAGGATCATTGCATTACCTGTGCGCACTTCGTCATCATCTGCACCGACACCGTTACTGAAGAGGATAAATAAGCCGTTGTCATGCGCACGGGCAGGCAGCCAGCGCATTAGCCATTCCCGACCGCTTGCCCCTTTGAAGGCAGCCGTAATTTCTTCCTTGCGCGTTTCCCGCTCCTCCCAGAGCGCCAGCGGAATAGGCTTCATCGCGTGAGGGCTGCGGGAATCGGTACCACCTGTTTGATGCGGCGCGAGAAGAATATCTGCGCCCAGCAATGCCGTCGCACGCACATTTTCGACCAGATTATTGTCCCAGCAAATCAGGATACCGACTTTCACTCCCCAGGGCGTATCAAAAACGGTAAAGCTGTCCCCGCTGCTGATGGCCGGATGTTCAAAAGCATGGAGTTTACGATGCGTATGCATTGAGCCGTCCGGCATACAGGCCACATACGCATTGTAAAGGCGGCCATCGTCGGCTCGTTCAATAAGACCAGCACCAATAAGCATCTGATGTTTTATCGCCAGAGAGCGAATTAACGTCAGGGAAGGGCTATCAACAAGCGGCTCTGCCAGAGCAGACACCTCCGCTGCCGTGAGCTTAGGTACATGCCAGTAGCCGGTGATACACATTTCAGGGAACGTGAGAATTTTCACCTGCTCATGCGCCGCCTGTTCAATAAATTTCTCCATTATCAGCAGATTGTATTTTTTGTTATTGGCCTGGTGCTGAAACTGTACGGTTGCCGCTTTTAAGGATTGAGGTTCGTTCATGATGCGTCTCCAGTGGTCATCGAAACTGAATTACATAACGATTACCAATAACTGTATAATCAATTCATTTCTTATTTCGATAACCATCTGGAATGAAAAATTGAACATCCGTTTGCTCAAAGCCTTTTTGATACTGGCTGAAAAAGGAAATTATGCCGATGCGGCGCGGGCGCTGTTTATCTCGCAACCGGCATTGACCAAACAGATTAATCTCCTCGAATCTCAGGTGAATATGTCCCTTTTTTCACGAGGTCGTCACGGCGCAATACTGACGGCCGGCGGCAGGCGTTTGCTGCCAGAGGCTGAAAAAGTGGTCAGGCAAACCCAGTTATTTATGCAGCATGCTGAGCGGGTATCAAAAGGCGTGGAGGGGCATATCGCCGTTGGGTTCGGTCTCTCAAGTTTTTATCTGGCACCACGCTGTATCGCTGATTTTCGTCGGGACTACCCGGGAGTCGAGATGTCATTGACGGATCTCCCTTCCTTCCAGCAGTACGAGCTATTGCAAAATGATGAGCTACAGGTGGGATTTGTCAGGGTTCCTCCCCCCGTGGCGCTTGAATACCTGCCGTTATTTACCGACCGGCTGGTTCTGGTTGCGCCCGCAACGTCGCCGACAATGTCTGCTGCTGAGTGGCTAACGAAACGCCCTCTGTTGCGGCTTTATGATGAGCGAGGGCAGGGTTTAAATGCGCAGATTGACCGCTTTTTGCATGACAACGGTCTTTTCATCTCATCGACTCAACTGACTGACGATATACAAACTATCGTCGCGATGGTGATTGCGGGTATCGGTGTGGCCATTCTGCCCACCAGCGTTACGCATATCGCGCCGCCGGAACTGGTGATGATTCCGTTAACCGGGGAGTCAATACGCTGGAAGGTGGGCATCGCCTGGGACGCAAGCAAGGAGGATGTCATCCGTGACAATTTTATTGCCAGCATACGAAAGGGCATTTCTGTCGATGGCGGGTAATTATTCGCACTACCTGGACTGCTGGCGTAGCTGTTGCATGTCCGGGCCACCCAAACTCCGTCGCCATGCCCCTGGTGCCTGACCATACTGGCGCTTAAAACTGCGGTTGAAGGACTGCTGGGAGTCAAAACCCAGCGCGATCGCCACGTTCAGAATGGGTTCATCACTGCGGGTTAAGCGCTCAACCGATTTTTGCAGCTTCTGCGCGCGAATATACCCGGCGAGGGGATAGCCCGTATGTTCTTTGAACAGGCGCTGGAGGTGCCATTTTGAGTAGCCGGAGCGCCTGGCGACGGACTCAATGTCCAGACGGCTATCCAGGTTGTTGTCGATCCAGTCGAGTAAATCATGCATAAATGCGCCAGTGTTCATCTGGTTACCCCCACGCAGCCTGTATAAAAGTATCTTTGTTTGTTGCATTTAAAAGTGGCGCGTTTTTGCAGCAATTGCAAGTTTTATTGTTGCATTTAAATCCCAGACCGAAACGGGTCTTTTCACATCGGCTCAAATAGCACATAAAGTGCAACAATTATTCTTGCACTTAGTTAAGCGCCTTCCTACAATCGCCGGGATAGTGTATTCGCAACTGTTACAGTTTTGTGGCGATGAACGACACAAATGGCCTTAAGCCAGCTACCGGACAAAGGAAGTGTCGCTGCGTCTCCCGCAGCGTCTTGCCCGGCGGCTACCAATACCGGAATAAAAATAATGAGCCTGCAAAAAACCTGGGGTAATTTTCATCTGAGCGCGCTGGGGGTCATGTTGCTCTCCGTGCTGCTCGTCGGATGCGATAACAGCGTCGCGCAAAATGCCGCGCCACCTGCGCCCGCCGTTAGTGCCGCTGACGTGGTGGTGAAATCCATTAGCCAGTGGGATAGCTTTAACGGCCGGATTGAAGCGGTGGAGAGCGTTCAGCTACGTCCACGTGTTTCCGGCTACATTAATCAGGTGAATTACATTGACGGTCAGGAAGTGAAGAAGGGTGAGGTGCTGTTCACGATTGATGACCGAACCTATCGCGCGGCGCTGGAACAGGCGCAGGCGAACCTGGCAAGAGCCAAAACGCAGGCCAGCCTTGCGCAAAGTGAGGCTAACCGTACTGATAAGCTGGTCAATACCAACGTTGTCTCCCGTGAAGAGTGGGAGCAGCGTCGTTCGGCCGCCACGCAGGCGCAGGCGGATATTCGCGCCGCACAGGCGGCGGTTGATGCCGCGCAGCTCAACCTGGATTTCACCAAAGTCACCGCGCCTATCGATGGCCGTGCCAGCCGTGCGCTGATCACCAGCGGCAATCTGGTCACTGCGGGCGACACCGCCAGCGTGCTCACTACGCTGGTCTCGCAGAAAACGGTTTACGTTTACTTTGACGTGGATGAGTCGACCTACCTTCACTATCAAAATCTGGCCCGCAGCGGGCAGGGGGCGTCCAGCAATCACACGGCGCTTCCGGTTGAGATTGGCCTGACGGGTGAGGAGGGTTATCCCCACCAGGGCAAAGTGGATTTTCTTGATAATCAGCTCACGCCAGGTACTGGCACGATCCGCATGCGTGCGCTGCTGGATAACGCGCAGCGGCAGTTCACGCCGGGACTTTTTGCCCGTGTACGTCTGCCGGGCAGCGCGGAATTCAAAGCCACGCTTATCGACGACAAAGCGGTGCTGACCGATCAGGATCGTAAATACGTTTATATCGTGGATAAAGAGGGGAAAGCGCAGCGCCGCGACATCACGCCGGGGCGTCAGGCCGACGGTTTACGCATCGTGCAGCAGGGGCTGAACCCTGGCGATAAAGTCATCGTCGAGGGTTTACAAAAAGTGTTTATGCCGGGTATGCCGGTTAACGCGAAAACCGTTGCCATGACCGCCAGCGCCGTCCTCAACTGATCCCTTACCCGAGAATCCAACCCATGGACTTTTCCCGTTTTTTCATCGACAGGCCGATTTTTGCCGCCGTACTGTCGATTCTGATTTTTATCACAGGATTAATCGCCATCCCGCTGTTGCCGGTAAGCGAATATCCTGACGTCGTGCCGCCAAGTGTGCAGGTACGCGCGGAGTACCCGGGTGCCAACCCGAAAGTGATTGCCGAGACCGTGGCGACGCCGCTGGAAGAGGCGATCAACGGCGTTGAGAACATGATGTACATGAAATCTGTCGCGGGTTCCGATGGTGTGCTGGTGACCACCGTCACCTTCCGTCCTGGCACCGATCCGGATCAGGCGCAGGTTCAGGTGCAAAACCGGGTCGCGCAGGCCGAAGCGCGACTGCCGGAAGACGTGCGGCGTTTGGGCATTACCACCCAGAAACAGTCGCCGACGCTCACGCTGGTGGTGCATCTGTTTTCGCCCAACGGTAAGTACGACTCCCTGTATATGCGCAACTACGCCACGCTGAAAGTGAAGGACGAACTGGCGCGTCTGCCCGGCGTCGGCCAGATTCAGATTTTCGGCTCCGGCGAATACGCGATGCGCATCTGGCTGGATCCCAACAAGGTGGCGGCACGCGGGTTGACCGCTTCGGATGTGGTCACGGCGATGCAGGAGCAGAACGTACAGGTTTCCGCCGGGCAGCTTGGCGCTGAGCCACTGCCGAAAGAGAGCGATTTTCTGATCTCCATTAACGCCCAGGGCCGTCTGCATACCGAAGAAGAGTTTGGCAACATTGTCCTGAAAACGTCGCAGGACGGGACGGTCGTCCGCCTGCGCGATGTGGCGCGTATCGAAATGGGGTCCGGCAGCTATGCGCTGCGCTCCCAGCTGAACAATAAAGACGCGGTCGGGATTGGTATCTTCCAGTCTCCGGGGGCGAACGCCATCGATTTGTCTAACGCGGTGCGCGCGAAAATGAACGAACTGTCCACGCGATTCCCGGCGGACATGAAGTGGGCGGCACCTTACGATCCGACCGTTTTCGTGCGCGACTCCATCCGTGCGGTCGTGCAAACGCTGCTGGAAGCGGTCGTGCTGGTCGTGCTGGTGGTTATTCTGTTCCTGCAAACCTGGCGCGCGTCGATCATTCCGCTGATCGCGGTGCCGGTCTCGGTGGTGGGTACCTTCAGCATTCTTTACCTGCTCGGCTTCTCGCTGAATACCCTGAGCTTGTTCGGGCTGGTTCTCGCCATCGGTATCGTGGTGGACGACGCCATCGTGGTGGTGGAAAACGTCGAGCGAAATATTGAAGAGGGGCTTGCTCCGCTTGCGGCGGCGCATCAGGCGATGCGGGAAGTGTCCGGGCCGATTATCGCAATTGCGCTGGTGCTGTGCGCGGTGTTTGTGCCGATGGCGTTCCTCTCTGGCGTGACCGGTCAGTTCTACAAGCAGTTTGCGGTGACGATTGCGATTTCAACGGTGATCTCCGCGATTAACTCGCTGACGCTCTCTCCGGCACTGGCGGCACTGCTGTTAAAACCGCACGGCGCGCCGAAAGATTTCCCGACCCGGCTTATCGACCGTCTGTTTGGCTGGATTTTCCGTCCGTTTAACCGCTTTTTCCACCGCAGCTCGAACGGCTATCAGGGGCTGGTGGGTAAAACGCTGGGACGACGCGGCACGGTGTTTGTGGTTTATCTGCTGCTGCTCTGCGCGGCGGGCGTGATGTTTAAAGTTGTACCCGGCGGGTTTATTCCGACGCAGGATAAGCTGTACCTGATTGGCGGCGTGAAAATGCCGGAGGGTTCGTCGCTGGCGCGTACGGATGCGGTGATCCGCAAAATGAGCGAAATCGGGATGAATACCGAAGGCGTGGACTATGCGGTCGCATTTCCGGGGCTGAATGCGCTGCAGTTCACCAACACGCCGAATACCGGGACGGTCTTCTTTGGCCTGAAACCGTTCGATCAGCGTAAACATTCTGCGGCGGAAATTAACGCTGAGATCAACGCGAAAATCGCGCAAATCCAGCAGGGCTTTGGCTTCTCCATTCTGCCGCCGCCGATTTTAGGGCTGGGTCAGGGGTCGGGTTACTCTCTCTACATCCAGGATCGCGGCGGTCTGGGCTATGGCGCGCTGCAAAATGCGGTGAACACCATGTCCGGTGTGATTATGCAGACGCCGGGAATGCATTTCCCGATCTCAACCTATCAGGCTAACGTTCCTCAGTTGGACGTGCAGGTCGACCGTGATAAGGCGAAAGCGCAGGGCGTGTCGCTGACCGATCTTTTCGGTACGCTGCAAACCTATCTTGGCTCGTCGTACGTGAATGACTTCAACCAGTTCGGGCGTACCTGGCGCGTGATGGCGCAGGCAGACGGGCAGTTCCGCGACAGCGTGGAAGATATTGCGAATTTACGCACCCGTAATAACCAGGGCGAAATGGTGCCAATTGGCAGTATGGTGAAAATCACGACCACCTACGGGCCGGATCCGGTGATCCGCTACAATGGGTACCCGGCGGCGGATTTGATTGGCGATGCCGACCCGCGCGTGCTCTCGTCCTCGCAGGCGATGACGCAGCTGGATGCGATGTCTAAGCAGATCCTGCCAAACGGGATGAATATTGAATGGACGGACCTGAGCTTCCAGCAGGCCACGCAGGGCAATACGGCGCTGATCGTCTTCCCGGTCGCGGTGCTGCTGGCGTTCCTGGTGCTGGCGGCGCTGTATGAAAGCTGGACGCTGCCGCTGGCGGTGATCCTCATCGTGCCGATGACAATGCTCTCCGCGCTGTTTGGCGTCTGGCTGACCGGTGGCGATAACAACGTGTTCGTGCAGGTGGGGCTGGTGGTACTGATGGGGCTGGCCTGTAAAAACGCGATCCTTATCGTGGAGTTTGCCCGCGAGCTGGAAATTCAGGGCAAAGGGATCATGGAGGCTGCTCTGGAAGCGTGCCGCCTGCGTTTACGCCCGATTGTGATGACCTCCATCGCCTTTATTGCCGGGACCATTCCGCTGATCCTCGGCCACGGCGCAGGCGCAGAAGTGCGCGGCGTCACCGGGATCACCGTGTTCTCCGGTATGCTGGGGGTGACGCTGTTTGGTCTGTTCCTGACGCCGGTGTTTTACGTGACGCTGCGTAAATTCGTCACGCGCGGCAAAGTGGAAAGGGAAGTGCTGCCCGCGTAGGGGCATTGCAGATAATAAAAAGCCGCTTTCACTGTGAAGGCGGCTTTTTTTGCACCAGGTAAAGCGTTACGACGTTTTTTGATACTGGGCAATAAGATCGGGGAGCGGATCGCATCCGCTGCTATCGGCGTTTTTGACCGCTTCCAGGGCACTTGCCACGGTATGGCGGGCTAATACCGCTAACGAAGCCTGCTCCGCTTCTTCGGATATCGATTTAAAGTACCAGCAGGCGTTAGCGCTGACCACGCAGCGGGCTGGTACGTCAGGGCGCGACGCCCACAGCTTTTTATCTTCGATGACCGAAAGGTAGATGTCGCGCAGGGTGATCTCTTCCGGCGGGCGACCAAGATGAATTGAGCCGTTACGGCCAAGCGTTGAGACGATAATGCCGTCACGCGTCAGCGGAACCATCAATTTGCGGATGAAGCTCGGATTCGCCTCCAGGCCGTAGGCCAGAATCGCACTCGTCGAACGTTCACCCAATTGCTCCGCCATCGCTACGCTGAGAACCATCTGCAAAGCTGTCGGGAAGCGGTAATCTAACATTTTTCTGTCCTGGGTTGCGGTGAATCTTGTTCTTTTTGGCACCGCAGAGGTGAATAAGCAATAAACAACAATATAACAAATAGGGTAATTTTTTTGAAGCAATCTGCGGCATTTGCGATCAAACACCCTGTTCCGGTTTAGCTAAACGTGCGGTTCGGGAAGTCAACCGTCATCTCAGGACCACTTTCTGGTCGAAGTGCGTTTTATCAGGTACTGAGAGGCGGTGGCCTCAGTCCGGAGCATTTGAAAACCAGAACCTCAGCCAGAAATGTGCCAACATTACGTGGGTAATATCGCTATCCGGAGAATAACGTGTTCGGAAAACTGTTTTTAAACTACATGCCAGGGTTACAAAATTTATTAGCCTACGATAAAAGCTGGTTAAAACATGATGTTAAAGCCGGGTTATCCGTTGCGGCTGTCGCGTTACCCGTTGCTATTGCTTATGCCGAGTTGGCGGGTGTTGGGGCAATCGTGGGGCTGTATTCCTGCGTTTTACCGATGATAGCGTATGCACTGTTTGGTTCTTCACGTCAGCTTATTGTTGGCCCTGATGCAACAACCTGCGCGGTGATTGCGGCCGTCGTGGTTCCGCTGTCTGCCGGAAATCCCGAACTGCACTGGCAACTGACGATCATCATGACATTAATGATGGGCGGGTGGTGCCTGCTCGCCAGTAAATTTCGCCTGGGCGCGCTTGCCGATCTGCTTTCTCATCCCATTCTTACTGGTTTACTTAATGGCGTAGCCGTAACGATTATTGTTGGGCAATTAGGTAAGGTTCTGGGGATTAAGCTTGATGAGGCGCAGGTAATTGAGAAAATAATTGCCTTGCCAGGCCGAATTTCAGACAGCCATTTATTAACCCTAGGGATATCACTTTTAACGTTAGCTATTTTAATGGCTATCAAAACGTATCGCAGCCACTGGCCTGCACCTTTGATTGCCATTGTGATAACAACGGCGCTGGTATGGGGGACATCTGCACAAAATTATGGGATTGCCACTATTGGAGGGGAAGGTTTCCAGTCTGGTTTACCCGTCGTTAACTGGACGGCGTTTCAGCCCGGTCTGATGCGTGATTTAGTGATCCCGGCGCTGAACCTGGCGTTGGTCAGTTTTGTCAGTCTGATGCTGACCGCTCGCAGTTTCGCCGCGAAAAATGGCTATGAAATTAATGCTGATGCTGAGTTCAGAGCGCTGGGTATTGCGAATCTCATGTCTGGATTATCGCAGGGGTTTGCTATCAGTGGAGCCGATTCCCGGACTGCGGTTAATGATTCAACTGGGGGGAAAAGTCAGCTGGTTTCCGTGGTCGCAGCCTTACTCATTGGTATCGTGGTAGTATTTTTCACTCAGCCATTACAATTTATTCCCGTTTCTGCATTAGGTATTGTTCTAATGTATGCATCGTGGTCATTGATTGATTTACGTGGGCTATGGAACCTGAGGCGAAGAAATAAACAGGCATTTCGCCTGGCTTTCTTCACGTTTGGCTGTGTTTTAATTATCGGCGTTATCCAGGGGATCGGGCTTGCGGTGTTGCTTGGCCTGTTACAGTTCCTGCGTACAGTCTTTCGCCCCTCTGAGCACTTACTGGGAACTGACGAAAATGGAATGATTCACTCATTAGGTAATACAACCGATATTAAAATGATCCCGGGCGTGCTGATGTATCGATTTAACTCCCCGTTGACCTATTTTAATGTGGCTTATTTTAAACGTCGGGTATTGAACTTAGTTGATGGTGCAGCATTACAACCTAAATGGGTGGTCATTGATGCCGTTGCCTGCTTCACCTATTCAGATATCAGTGTCCTGGCAACCATTAATGAGTTAAAGCGCGACCTGAAAGGTCGACAGATCACGTTAATCCTTGCGGGCAGGAAAACGGAATTAACACGCTGGTTTAAAGAAAGTCGGCCAACAATGAAAGATGATGACATGATTCTGGCCCCCGATCTCTATCTGGCACTCCGGTTCATTCAAAGCAAAGAGAGTGTGAGTGAGGGGGAATCAGCCGGTGATGTATAACCAACATCTGGTCATCATCAGGTTATGGCTGACCATTCACCAGGAAATTGAGATAAGTTCAGTTCAGTAGTCCGGCTCCGACGTTCACCGACAGACCAAGGATCGCCAGATTGAAAACAAAAGAAATCACCGACTGGAGCAACGTAATTTGTCGCATGTCGGTGGTACCGGTCGCCACATCGGCGGTTTGTGACGCTACAGCGATGGTGAAGGAAAAATAAAGGAAATCCCAGTAACCCGGTTCCTCTGGTTTTTCCGGAAAGATCATCGGCGTGACGTCTTTACTTCGGTGCAGGTAATGGTGGTGAGCGTAATGCATGGCAAATGAGGTGGGTAACAAGGCCCAGGAAACCGCCAGCGTGGTGCCGGTCAGCAGCAGATGCAGCACGCGCGGTGTGCCGGTGAGGTGCTTTAGTGAGGTCAGCTCAATCAGGATCGCCAGGATACTGACCAGGCAGCCGAGAATCACCATGCCCAGCACCAGCCCCGCGCTCTCATCCTGTATTCTGGCAATATGCGGAATATCCTGCACATCAGTACGTAACATACGAAACCACATAAAGAACAGATATAGCCAAGCCAGCACGTTCCAGCCTATCAGCAACCGTTGCAGATCTCCCAACTCAGGGGGAAGGGCTAAAAAGCAGATGACTCCGGCCAACATAGCAATCAGTAAACGCATGCGCCCGTGAAAATAAGTTCTGAAAGAAAAGAGCATGATGTGTGTGTATTAGCGAAGGGACGATAGATTAACTATAGACACCCGTTGAACTCACAACACAAAGCTGACATCCCATCCTGTGTTAGATCGTAGAAACTGCCTTAAGGTAATTTAATCGCTCTCTGGTTATGACGTGGCGCTTGCGCGTCATGCTGGAAAACTAATTTAGGCAAGTGCTGATAGTGTAGCGTGTATTTTCTCTGCACCACCGTAAAGAGCATGTCCACTAATCATGTGCTCGTTGCCATTAACCGTTGCCAGCAGCATAGGCACCCCTCTGATACCTTTCTGGTTCATAAGGTGCTTCACTTCAGCGATCCTCTTGTCCGTCATGCGCCGCAGCTCTTTATCAGTATCAAGCGCCAGGATAACCTGATCGTGCTTAAACACGAGGTTATTTTCCCCGGCCCAGGCCTCGAAGATATCACCCACCACGTCAGGTCTCGAGGTGTCTCGCCCCTCGACATAGCGGGCATGCTGTAGCGTATGAAGGAGACCTGTCTCGGCCGCCGGGTTGATGTCACGTACCATTGTCAGAGCTCGGTTCATAAACGTCGAATCAAACCGTGTACCGGTCAGCAGAAGCTGATGATAGTTCTCGCTGAACGGCTGGCCGGTGAGGGATGCGATGCGCTGATCGTTTGACCAGGCGTATTCTGCCCATTGTGCGGTGATATCCCGGGCCCCTTCGTCACTGAAAAGACCGCTGGGCATCAGCTCAAGTTTTTCAGCGTAATGCTGAGCAAGGTAGCCCAGAGCTGGCGCGCTGGCGTAGCACCAGCCGCAAAGTGGATCAAAAAAATACTGAATTTTCTCGAAATGCATATTGCCTCCTTCATAATGGGATACCGCCATTATAATGAGTTCGAACCTGGCTAAAAACAGGCATTCAGTAAATGCAGTGTTGCGCAAAATGAGCGAATGGCAGACGGTTAAATCTTTGCGGAACCGATCTAACAAATGTATCAGTGGGGGCTAGAGAATCAGTCTGAACTGGATACCATAGAAGCTTGGTACGCGCCGTGGCTCCAGTATGATGAATTACCCCTGAATCATAAACCACATGCTAAAAGGGAATAATGCCACCCCTTGTTAAGAAGAGGCGGACGGTAGAATCATTCACCCTGGAATGCTTTGTTTGAAGGCCCATTCAATCAGATTAGCAACGTATTCAGGTTGCGAAACCATAGACATATGGCTTGAGTTAATCCGGGACACATTAGCTCCGGTTTGACGGGCAAAATGCGCCTGTACTTCCGGTGGAAGGGCATGGTCATGACCTGCTCCCCATAAATTAAGATATTGCGATGTTATCAACGTCCGCTCCTGGCACGGTGCAGACAGAGAGCAAGGTCATAAGGTCCGCTGTGAGCGAGAAGCGGACATTTACCTCTTTGTTCCAGTGGCCAAATTTAGTGCACCACTACACACCAAAACACATGAGCAGCTATAAGCTTGCTGTCAGTGCTGTTTGTTAGCTATCATCACTGTTAGCTCTTTAGCGTATGGACGGTTTTTGCGTCTAGTCGGGCGGTTAGCCAGACTCTAACTTATTGAGCACTTTTATGATTGCGATAAACACTTCATCGCATCATAAAGTGTTATGATGCGATGAAGTGTTTATCGCGGCTTCTAGTAAAGGGCTTTCAGGGTGACGGGGCATAATTGCGTTCTGCCACCCTGAATTATAAACGATAGATGAAAATAGAGATCCCATATCAGGACATCGGCATTAGCAGAATTAAGCTTGCATCTAGTGCACGGCGAAGTCCGCTAAAGTATAAAGTCTATAAAATACCCAAGCGTCACTCTGGAGTCAGAGTAATTGCTCAGCCTACCCCAGAAGTGAAAGATCTGCAACGCAGACTCGTTGGGTTTCTTCGTACTCAACTCACGGTCCATCCCTGCGCCACCGCTTACGAGCCGGGGAAAGGCATCAGGGAAAACGCACAGCAGCATGTAAACAATCGTTATCTGTTGAAGATGGATTTTTCCAATTTCTTTAACAGCATCAAGCCTGAGATGTTTAAAAATGCGCTGTTGCATGATTCTGTGGAAATTGATGACAGTACTTTAATGCTGTTGAACAACATCTTTTTTTGGTGTCCGGGTAAGAAACTCTCGGGCAAACTGGTATTAAGTGTCGGCGCACCATCATCACCGTTTATTTCTAACTATGTGATGAAAAAATTTGACCAGTTGTTGTCGGAAATATGCGCTAAGGCGGGTATAACCTACACCCGTTATGCGGATGACATGACCTTTTCAACTCAGCGTGAGAATGTGCTGTTTATGCTCAAAGAGCAAATTGCCACACTGCTCGCACAATCCGGTTATGAAAATATCACCATCAATGAAAGCAAAACTGTATTTTCATCGAAAGCGCATAATCGTCATGTTACTGGTGTGACTCTGACGAATGACAACCAACTGTCGGTTGGCCGAAAAAATAAACGTTATGCCTCATCATTGATCTTCAGATTTAAACTGGGGGAACTCAGTACTGATGAAACTCTAACGTTAAAAGGCTTACTTGCACATTATTTCCATATTGAGCCGGGATTTAAGCTCTCAATGAAAAAAAAATACGGCGTAGCAATTATTAATGACATCGTCAATTATCAGGAATAAATAAATGAATCGGACGGTTAGAAAAATAAAAAACGGTGCTGATCATGGTAATTCTCTCAAAGACCAGTACAAAATGTTTAAGTATTATAAAGAGGGGATGTTTGTTGAGGTCGACTCTGAAGAGTCTTCACGTTATCGTCAGATGTGTCTTAATAACCTGAACGAATCACAGTTTCGTTTAAAAAGAGTAAGGCTGGTAAACTATAAAGGCTTTAACGAACTATCGATTAATCTGGATAACGATGTTATCCTGATCGCCGCAAATAATGGCTATGGTAAGACGGGGATTCTGGAAGCGATTTATCTCTCTCTTTCATGGTTTTATCGACTGGTTTATGGTTCTAACCAGGGATGGAAGTTCGGTGATAAATACATCAACCGCCGAGTCAGTAATGCCGGGATGCTAGTTAATCTGGAAGTTTCGGTGGGGAATGACAAAAATTCCTCCGACTATCAGATCGACATTGCCCGCTCCCTTGGTGCTTTTTCGGTTAAAAGTGACTATGCTGATTTTAAAGACTTGGCTGAAATGTATATCGAATTTCAGAACAGTGGCATTGTGGCACCGATGTTTGCTTACTACTCAGTAGAGCGAGGTAAGAATTACCCAGATGGTGGATTCGCATCTGTGATTGAAGGCGGTTCCAGCAAACTGTTGGACAAACTTTACCCGGACTCTTCACTGACGCTTTCTTCTAACATTTTTGCCAACTTTATTAAATGGGCTGCCGAAATAAAGATTAAAAAAAGCGTTTCTAGCGAAGATGAACAAAGTGAAAAAATCAAAAGTCTCAAAGAGTTCATCTATCACATCAGTCATTCTGATCTTGACGAAGAAATAAAAAACACGCTAATTAGCCAGAAAAAGAAGGAAGTCGAAATCATCTTGAGCAGCCAACCGGCGGATAAATTGACCAATCTTGACCGGATGGAAAAGATTGTGGATATGATTTTCGCACTGGGATGTGATTTCATTGATGATATTTCTTCTATCCAGTTAAAATACGATGAAAAGCTGGATGCATTAGATCTTGTATGTATAAAGCGAGATTGTGAAATTAGTGCTTCCTATCTCTCTCATGGTGAGAAGAGCACGCTTTCATTGCTATTCGATATCGCTTTGAAGCTGATCTATACCTGTGGCACCGAAGACCCATTCAACGGTCACGGAATCGTTTTTATAGATGAGGTTGAATTACACCTGCATCCCTCATGGCAGCAGTCCCTGCTCAGTAAATTGAAAAAAACCTTCCCTAATGTCAAAATTATTGCCACCACCCATAGCCCTAATATCCTGAATACTGTTGAAGAACAGGCGATCAGGAAAATTAAAATCAAGGATAATCGATTTTATATTGAGGTTCCGACCTTTTCATATGGTGCAAAATCTTCTCAGGTGCAGAGTGATATCCAGGATGTTGCAGCACGGCCCGATGTCGAGCCAGTACAAAATCTTACACGTTTCCGTGAGATGATGAAAAACAATCAGTACGACACACCAGAAGCTCAGGCGCTTCTAGAGAAAATTCTGCAATGGGGTGATGATCATGACCCGGATGTTACCAAACTGAAAATTGATCTGGAACTCAGAATAAAGCGTAATGCCAAAAAGGTTAGCAAGGAGCAATAATGAGAGGCTTTAGGAAAGGGCGGCTGAGCAACAACATTCTGGACGATTATATTGCGGTGCCAGGAAATGAGAATAATGGCTGGAAGGATGAATTCTATACCACCCTGGCTTCTGACGACAGGGACCGTCTGAAAAATGAGATAATTACCGATCAGGCTGGTCTCTGTGCCTATTGTGAAAAAGCACTCAGAGATGAAGGTGACAACAAACCACTAGGATTTAAAGTTGAACACTTTATTCCTGAAAACAGCAAAACTATTAAAGAAAAGATTGCGGCCGGGCAGCCCGCACCCACCACTAACTACTCGCTGTTGTGGACTAATCTGTTGGGGTGTTGCTTTGGCGGGGAACACCCGCGCTCAGCAAGCTATGATAAGTCCCTGACAGATCGAACTAATCTGAGCTGTGATGTACCAAAATCTAATCATAACTGGTCGGAATTGATCCTCGATCCTTCTCAACAGCCTCCTGACGATGGTACATGGTTTGAATTCGATGAAGATGGATTGATGTATGTCTCCGCAGATTGCCCGACCCAGTATGTGAATAAAGCCCGGCAATCAATAGAAATGTTGAATTTAAATTGTGTCAGATTAACCCGTTTACGGCTGGCAGCACTGGAGTCACTTAGTACTATTAGTGATGAAGCGGATATCGCTGCATTACTCAGCAAGGATGCTGCAGGTATCTACGGTGAGTTTATCTCTCTGAGAAAGTGGTATCTGGCTTAAGTTATTGCGCTCACTTAGGGGGCACCGCCGTCTGCCCCATCCTGCTGCATTTGTGCCTTTGCTGACGATCAATAACCGATTTGACCGCCTCCCGTTTGATTGATTCATCATGATGACAGCAACGTCCGCTCCTGGCACAAAGCGGACCGCCTAAAAGACCATAGAGTCAGCTATAAACAAGGGCCAGCAACACTCTCTCCCGTCCACCACACACAACCCATCCCTCGCCACAACACACTTCCCTTCTTCGATTTTGCACAACCCCACACTACAGAATGTCGAGAGAAAGCAGGGCGTTTGCTATGCTATGGCAAACCAATAAGGAGAGCGCAGATGACACAAGGTGCAGTGAAAACACCAGGTAAACGTTCGCAGGCGGTGAGCGCCAAGAAACAGGCGATCCTCAGTGCGGCGCTGGAGACGTTTTCGCAGTTTGGCATCCACGGCACGCGGCTGGAGCAGGTGGCAGAGCAGGCCGGGGTGTCAAAAACCAATCTGCTCTATTACTACCCGTCCAAAGAGGCGCTTTATGTTGCGGTGATGCAGCAGATCCTCGATATCTGGCTGGCCCCACTGAAGGCGTTCCGCCAGGAGTTCGCCCCGCTGGTGGCAATCAAAGAGTATATTCGCCTGAAGCTGGAGGTATCGCGCGATTACCCGCAGGCGTCGCGACTGTTCTGTCTGGAGATGTTGCAGGGCGCACCGCTACTGCGGGCCGAACTGACGGGAGATTTAAAACAACTGGTCGATGATAAGTCGGCAATTATCGCCGAATGGGTGGCCAGCGGAAAACTGGCTCCCGTCGACCCGCATCATCTGATCTTTATGATTTGGGCCTCCACCCAGCATTACGCTGACTTTGCGGCCCAGGTCGAAGCGGTGACCGGTAAGACATTACAGGATGAGGCATTTTTCCAGAGCACGCTGGAAAACGTGCAGCGGATGATTATTGAAGGGATCCGCGTGCGTTAATTTGCCGGTGGGAGAGGGCAGCTTAAATCGCCCTCTTCGCACTGCATCAGTGAGGCAAGAAAGGCTTCGCGCTCCACGGTTTTTTCCGTCAGGCACTGATTCACAATCATTGGCTGAATGCTGCCGCCTTCGGTTCCGGAACCCACAAACGTACAGTCCGCATCACGCAGGGCGATCCACGCCTGCTGTGCTTTTTTCAACAGATCCCGTTGTGGGGCTGCCGCGCGTTTGATGGCCGCCTGGTAGGTCTGGTTGAGCTTTTTATCTGCTGCCTGGTATTGCTGTGCCGTACAGGTGTTGAGTTCCAGCTGGGTGCTGGCGTTCGCGCACTCGTCGGCCAGCGCGTTTGCGCTCAGCAACAATGCCGCACCTGCGATCAGGTAGTGTTTCATACATTCCCCATAAAAAAGGCTCCGTCTCCGGAGCCTTATTAGCACAGCGTTAGCCTATTGTCATCAGGCTCGCGTTACCTCCCGCCGCCGCGGTGTTGACGCTGAGCGAGCGCTCAACGTACAGACGCTCCAGAAGCAGGTTGGTTTCGCCGCGTGCAAAGCCCTGCACCGAAACAATCGCTCCGCTGCGGGCTGCAACCTGTTCGCACAGCTCGCGTAACTGGTCGGAATCGCCGTGGTAGATCACCGCATCAAACGGCTGGGTCAGCAGGACATCGGCCTTCGCAAAGTGGATGCGGGCAGAAACTGCCTTCGGCAGCTGTTTCGCCAGGTCACGATGCAGGCCATCTTCCGGCCACAGCACTTCACAACCCGTTGCGGCAGCGGCGGCCAGTTGAACCAGCGCATCCTGCTCGTTATCCGCGACGCACAGCACGCGTTCGCGCGGCATGAGCGTCCAGGTGTTGCGCTCGCCGGTTGGCCCCGGCAGCAGACGCTGTGTGCCTGCCTGCGCCAGCTCGCCATATTGCTGAGCAACAGCGCGCAGTTCAGGACGTTTATCGGCCCACTTGATGAGCGCTTCCAGTGGCTGAGTCAGCACCGCTTTCAGCTGTGTATCCACCGGACGTTCTGCATCCTGACGCGCCAGCGTTACGCCCAGCGCATTTTCCGGGCGGTTTGCCAGCAGGCGGTACAGGTAGAGTGGTCCACCGGCTTTAGGCCCGGTTCCGGACAACCCTTCGCCGCCGAACGGCTGAACGCCCACGACTGCGCCGACCATGTTGCGGTTCACATACAGGTTGCCCACTTTGGCACTGCCGGTGACCTGGGCGATGGTTTCATCGATACGGGTATGCACACCGAGCGTCAGGCCGTAGCCAGAAGCGTTGATCTGCTCAATCAGCTCGTTCAGGTTGTTGCGGTTGTAGCGCACCACGTGCAGCACCGGGCCGAAGACCTCTTTTTTCAGTTCGTCGAAGCTTGCCAGTTCGATAAGCGTAGGCGGGACAAAGGTACCGGTCTGCCATTCACGGGCATCTTCGTTGTTTTCACGGACGGCCTGGAACACCGGACGACCTTTGGCGCGCATGGTCTGAATGTGGTTTTCGATATTGCCTTTGGCTTCCACGTCGATAACCGGCCCGATGTCGGTAGTGAGACGACCCGGGTTGCCCATACGGCATTCGGCCATTGCACCGCGCAGCATCTTCAGCGTGTGGTCTGCCACGTCATCCTGCAGGCACAGCACGCGCAGGGCGGAGCAGCGTTGTCCGGCACTGTCGAACGCGGAGGCCAGCACGTCGACCACCACCTGCTCGGTCAGCGCGGAGGAGTCAACAATCATGGCGTTCATGCCACCGGTTTCCGCCACCAGCGGCGTTGGACGACCCTGTGCGTCAAGGCGTGTCGCAATATTGCGCTGCAGCAGCGTTGCCACTTCGGTGGAGCCGGTAAACATCACGCCGCGCACGCGGTTATCGGTGGTCAGCTTCGCACCCACCGTTTCACCACGACCTGGCAGAAGCTGGATAACGCCTGCCGGTACGCCCGCTTCCAGCAGAATGCTAATTCCCTGTGCGGCAATCAGCGGTGTTTGCTCTGCCGGTTTTGCCAGCACGCTGTTGCCTGCCGCGAGTGCGGCGGCAATCTGGCCGGTGAAAATCGCCAGCGGGAAGTTCCACGGGCTGATACAGACCACCGGGCCCAGCGGGCGATGGGTTTCGTTATCGAAATCATCACGAACCTGGCCTGCGTAGTAGTGCAGGAAGTCGACCGCCTCGCGGATTTCGGCAATAGCGTTGCTGAAGGTTTTACCCGCTTCACGCACCAGAATACCGATGAGCGATTGCATCTGATCTTCCATCAGCACCGCAGCACGTTCCAGAATGGCGGCACGCTCCTGAGGCGGCGTGGCGAACCAGATAGGGGCATTGTTCACCGCACTGTCCAGTGCCAGGTCAACTTCCGCTTCCGTGGCTTCACGCACGTAACCGACAATATCTTTTGGCTCTGCCGGGTTAATCACTGGCTGCATTTCGCCGTCAGCAACAGCCTGCTCCAGGATCGGTTTGGCCTGCCATTTATGTAATGCGCTGTTGAGCAGAGCAGAAGAGAGGGACGCCAGACGGTGTTCGTTAGCGAGATCCAGACCCGCAGAGTTGACGCGGCCTGTGCCATACAGCTCACGCGGCAGGGCAATCTTCGGATGCGGCAGACCAATCTGGCCTTCCTGTGCTGCCATTTTCTCAACGGCCTGCACCGGGTCGGCGACCAGCTCGTCCAGCGGTAGCGTGGTGTCGGCAATGCGGTTAACGAAGGAGGTGTTCGCCCCGTTCTCCAGCAGACGACGCACCAGGTACGCCAGCAGGGTTTCATGTGTGCCTACCGGGGCATAAATACGGCACGGACGGTTCAGCTTGCCATCCGCCACTTTCCCGGTGACCTGCTCGTACAGCGGTTCACCCATGCCGTGCAGGCACTGGAATTCATACTGACCCGGGTAGTAGTTCTGCCCGGCGAGGCTGTAAATCGCCGCCAGGGTGTGGGCGTTGTGGGTCGCGAACTGTGGGTAGATCAGGTTTGGCACGCCAAGCAGTTTTTTCGCGCAGGCAAGATAGGAGACGTCGGTGTAAACCTTGCGGGTATAGACCGGGTAGCCTTCCAGGCCGTCCATCTGCGCGCGTTTGATTTCGCTGTCCCAGTATGCGCCTTTCACCAGACGGATCATCAGGCGACGGCGGCTGCGGGTGGCGAGGTCAATCAGGTAGTCGATCACGAACGGGCAGCGTTTCTGGTAGGCCTGAATAACAAAGCCAATGCCGT
Organism: Enterobacter cloacae complex sp. 2024EL-00214; assembly: GCF_043945575.1. Lineage (NCBI taxonomy): Bacteria > Pseudomonadati > Pseudomonadota > Gammaproteobacteria > Enterobacterales > Enterobacteriaceae > Enterobacter > Enterobacter cloacae complex sp. 2024EL-00214. The sequence goes on from NZ_JBIMRC010000013.1 coordinate 99,971, forward strand.
TCCAGCCGGCGAGTTCAGGTTCGAAGCACAGTTTTTCCAGCAGATCGAGGGAGATCTCCAGACGGTCGGCCTCTTCGGCGTCGATATTGATGCCGATGTCATACTGGCGCGCCAGCATCGTCAGAGATTTCAGGCGCGGGTACAGCTCGTCCATCACGCGGTCATACTGCGCACGGCTGTAGCGCGGGTGCAGGGCGGACAATTTAATCGAGATGCCCGGGCCTTCATAAATGCCACGGCCATTAGAGGCTTTACCGATGGCGTGGATCGCCTGTTGGTAAGAGACCATATACGCCTGGGCATCGGCAGCGGTCAGCGCCGCTTCGCCCAGCATGTCGTAAGAGTAGCGGAAACCTTTATCTTCCAGCTTGCGGGCATTGGCCAGCGCTTCGGCAATGGTTTCGCCGGTCACAAACTGTTCACCCATCAGGCGCATCGCCATGTCCACACCTTTGCGGATCAGCGGTTCACCGCTCTTACCGATAATGCGGTTCAGGGAGCGGGATAGGTTGGCTTCGTTATGGGTAGAGACCAGTTTGCCGGTAAACAGCAGGCCCCAGGTCGCCGCGTTAACGAACAGCGACGGGCTGCGGCCAATGTGTGACTGCCAGTTACCGTTACTGATTTTGTCGCGGATCAGTGCATCGCGGGTGGCTTTATCGGGGATACGTAGCAGCGCTTCCGCCAGACACATCAGCGCCACGCCTTCCTGTGAGGAGAGGGAGAACTCCTGCAGCAGGCTTTGCACCATCCCGGCACGGCCGCTGGCCGTTTTCTGGCTACGCAGCTTGTCGGCAAGCTGATACGCCAGGCTGTGCGCCTGGGCGGCAATGGCGTCTGGCAGGCGAGCCTGCTCCAGCAGCATCGGGACTGCGTCAGTTTCGGCACGGCGGTAAGCGCCGGTAATGGCGGCACGGCTGACGGACTGGGGCAGGATCTGCTCGGCGAATTCGAGGAACGGCTGATGGCTCTCTTCGGCTGCCGGAGTGGCGTCATCGCTTTCATTGGCTGCACCCGCCAGCAGGGCTGGCAGCTCTGGCAGGCCATCTTCACTCTCCAGCCTTTCCAGATAGTTAAAAATCGCCTGCTTGATTAGCCAGTGCGGCGTGCGGTCAATGCGGGTCGCTGCGCTCTTAATCCGTTCGCGGGTCGCGTCATCCAGCTTAACCCCCATAGTGGTCATACCCATGCCAAAACTCCTGTTGTTCTGTAGTCGTGTTCTGTCGTTAGCGTGAAATATCCATCATGTTGCAACTTTGTGCAACCGTGTTAAATGTGACCTGGTTTGCAAGCTGGAAAATGAATGGATTGTTAATGGATGGTTAGCTGGAAAAAAGTGCTGGCTTCTGAATCCGAAGCCTGTTTTTATGCGGGACTTAACATTTTTAAAAGGTGCAACCCGCAAAAGCGTGAGCGAGTGCAACCTATGGGAAAGACGTATAAAACCAGGGATGAATTTGATGTAAATGCAGTGTTAAATCGTTTGTCAGCGGGATGCGCATGCGGCAGGATAGCGCGCCCAATGGAAACACATACACACATCACTACGTTCCGGTGATCATATAACAAGGCAACCCGGATGGTTGTCGCTCGACATTTTGGAGAATTTGAATGGCAATTAGCACACCGATGCTGGTGACATTTCTCGTTTATATTTTTGGCATGATCCTGATAGGGTTTTTGGCATGGCGTTCAACGAAGAACTTTGACGACTATATTCTGGGCGGACGTAGTTTAGGGCCAATGGTGACGGCACTCTCTGCGGGTGCATCGGACATGAGCGGCTGGCTGCTGATGGGCCTGCCGGGTGCGATTTTCATCTCTGGTATTTCAGAAAGCTGGATCGCCATCGGCCTGACCGTCGGCGCGTGGATCAACTGGAAGCTGGTGGCTGGCCGTCTGCGCGTGCATACCGAAGCCAACAACAACGCCCTGACGCTGCCGGACTACTTTAGCGGACGTTTTGAAGATAACAGCCGTATCCTGCGCATCATCTCCGCGCTGGTTATCCTGGTGTTCTTCACCATCTATTGTGCTTCCGGCATTGTGGCCGGTGCGCGTCTGTTCGAAAGCACCTTCGGCATGAGCTATGAAACGGCGCTGTGGGCCGGTGCGGCGGCGACTATCCTCTACACCTTCGTGGGCGGCTTCCTGGCCGTAAGCTGGACGGATACCGTGCAGGCGAGCCTGATGATTTTCGCGCTGATCCTGACGCCAGTGATTGTGATTTTCACCGTCGGTGGCTTTGCTGATTCTCTGGAAGTGATTAAGCAGAAGAGCATTGAAAACGTCGATATGCTGAAAGGGCTGAACTTCGTTGCCATCGTGTCTCTGATGGGCTGGGGTCTGGGCTACTTCGGTCAACCGCATATTCTGGCGCGCTTTATGGCCGCTGATTCCCACCACACCATCGTACATGCACGTCGTATCAGTATGACGTGGATGATCCTCTGCCTGGCGGGTGCGTGTGCCGTAGGCTTCTTCGGTATCGCCTACTTCAACAATAACCCGGCGCAGGCGGGTGCGGTGAACCAGAACGCCGAGCGTGTGTTCATTGAGCTGGCGCAAATTCTGTTTAACCCGTGGATTGCCGGTATCTTGCTGTCGGCCATTCTGGCGGCGGTAATGTCCACCCTGAGCTGCCAGCTGCTGGTGTGCTCCAGTGCTATCACTGAAGATCTGTACAAAGCGTTCCTGCGTAAAGGGGCAAGCCAGAAAGAGCTGGTGTGGGTAGGGCGTTTCATGGTGCTGGTGGTGGCATTGGTTGCCATTGCGCTGGCGGCGAACCCTGAGAACCGCGTGCTGGGCCTGGTGAGCTACGCGTGGGCGGGCTTCGGTGCTGCGTTTGGCCCGGTAGTGCTCTTCTCCGTGCTGTGGTCACGTATGACCCGTAACGGCGCGCTGGCGGGAATGCTCATTGGTGCGGTGACCGTTATCGTCTGGAAACAGTTCGCCTGGCTGGGCCTGTACGAAATCATTCCTGGCTTCATCTTCGGCAGTATCGGCATTGTGGCGTTCAGCCTGCTGGATAAAGCACCGTCAGCGGCAATGCAGAAACGCTTTGCCGACGCGGATGCGCATTACCACTCTGCACCGCCGTCAAAACTGCAGCCGGAATAAATTCCGTCTCGCTCCTGGAGGCCGGGTAAGCGGTAGCGCTACCCGGCTTTTTCTTGCAAATTTTCTGTAATTACGTTGATATCGCTGCACTTATAACAATGAGGATAGCGAAGAATGATGATTAAAACAGGGTTGATGGCGGCAGCATTATTGATGCTGGCAGGCTGTAACGCCCCATCGCAACACGCTGCGGCGGATACCTGCAAAGCGGATAACCAGATGCAGCAAACCACGCTCTATTTCGGGCTGAACCGCCCGGCAGGGAAAGAGATCACCGGCCAGGAGTGGCAGCAGTTTGTTGACCAGGACGTGACGCCACGTTTTCGTGATGGCTTAACGGTGTTTGATGCACGCGGGCAGTGGCTGGGCAACGACGGGAAAGTAGCACGCGAGCAGAGTAAGGCGCTGATGCTGATCCACGGTAAAGATGCCCAGAGCGAGAAGAATATTGAGGCGTTACGCGGGATTTATAAATCACGCTTTGCGCAGGAATCGGTGATGCGTGTTGATCAGCCGGTGTGCGTGCAGTTTTGATAAAACCAGCCGGGTGGCGCTAACGCTTACCCGGCATTAACTCACAATACTAACCCTGCAACGCTCGCCGACAGCAAGCTTACCAGCGTCGCGCCATACACCAGACGCAGACCGAAGCGGGATACCACGTTCCCCTGTTGCTCGTTCAGGCCCTTAATTGCCCCTGCCACAATGCCGATGGAGGCGAAGTTAGCAAACGAGACCAGGAAGATGGACAAAATCCCCAGCCCGCGCGGTGTCATCTGGTGGGCAATTTTTTGCAGCTCAATCATCGCCACAAATTCATTCGCCACCAGCTTGGTCGCCATAATACTCCCGGCATTCAGGGCGTCGCTCAGCGGAATACCGACCAGCCACGCCAGCGGATAAAACACATAACCCAGGATCTGCTGGAAACTCATGCCAAATACGCTGGAGAAGAGGGCGTTGATGGCGCTAATCAGGGCAATAAAGCCCATCAGCATCGCCAGAATAATCATCGCCACTTTAAAGCCTGCCAGAATATACTCACCCAGCATTTCAAAGAAGCTCTGGGATTCGTGCAGTTTTTCTAGTTTGATATCCGGCTCGGCTTCCGGACGTGCCGGGTTGATAACAGAGAGAATAATAAAGGTGCTGAACATGTTCAGAACAAGTGCCGCCACGACAAATTTGGCGTCGAGCATCGTCATATAGGCACCCACAATCGACAGGGAAACGGTTGACATGGCCGTTGCTGCCATCGTGAACAAACGACGGGAAGAGAGATCGCCAAGTATCCCTTTGTATGCAATAAAGTTTTCTGACTGACCGAGGATCAGTGAACTCACTGCGTTAAAGGACTCCAGCTTGCCCATGCCATTCAGTTTTGACAGCAGCGTACCGATGACCCGAATAAAGACTGGCAGAATTCGCCAGTGCTGAAGAATACCAATCAGTGCAGAGATAAAAATAATCGGGCAGAGCACGCCGAGGAAGATGAATGCCAGCCCTTTTTCACCCATCCCGCCAAAGACAAAATTGGTGCCTTCAGCGGCGAATTTAAGCAGTGACTCAAAGAAACCCGACACATATTTAATCAGAAACAGGCCGCTTTCGGCATGCAGGAAAAAGAACGCCAGGGCGATCTCAATTACAATCAGCTGTAAAACAAAGCGAATACGAATTTTTCGGCGGTCAAAACTCGTAAGCCAGGCAAGCGCAAGAATAATCACCAGCGCCAGCAGGAAATGGACAACGTTATACATAGTTTTATTTCAGTTGGTTTTTGAGGCGCATATTTAGCCACAGCGCTGATTAACCGTAAATGAGCATTTTCTTTATACGTTATAAACCTAACGATAACCACTGAAACTATTACCCTGCGAGTTTTTTACATCTCATCATCAAAACGCCACACATTTCGCTTGTGTTTCTTTTCTCCGTAATGATAATCACTATCACAAGAATTTACCTTTCTTTTCACCAGTTGACCGCGATAAACATTTAAGGTGTCGGCATGTTTGTTCCATTTCTCATTATGTTACGTGAGGGGCTTGAAGCGGCCCTCATTGTCAGCCTGATCGCCAGTTATCTGAAGCGAACCCAGCGCGGACGCTGGATTAGCGTTATGTGGGTTGGGGTTGTCCTCGCCGCAGCGCTCTGCCTGGGGCTGGGGATCCTTATCAATGAAACCACCGGAGAATTTCCGCAGAAAGAACAAGAGCTGTTTGAAGGCATCGTCGCCGTGATTGCGGTGGTGATCCTCACCTGGATGGTGTTCTGGATGCGTAAAGTCTCCCGCAACGTGAAAGTGCAACTGGAGCAGGCGGTGGATAACGCATTGCAGAAGGGCAATAACCACGGCTGGGCACTGATCATGATGGTCTTTTTTGCGGTGGCGCGGGAAGGTCTGGAATCTGTCTTCTTCCTGCTGGCTGCGTTTCAACAGGATGTCGGTATCTGGCCGCCGCTGGGCGCAATGCTGGGGCTGGCCACCGCCGTGGTGCTGGGCTTCCTGCTCTACTGGGGCGGCATTCGTCTTAACCTGGGGGCGTTCTTCAAATGGACCAGCCTGTTCATTCTGCTGGTCGCGGCAGGGCTGGCGGCAGGGGCTATTCGCGCCTTCCACGAAGCGGGTCTGTGGAATCACTTCCAGGATGTGGCGTTTGACTTCAGTAACGTCCTCTCTACCCATTCTCTGACCGGCACGCTGCTCGAAGGTATCTTCGGCTATCAGGAAACGCCGAGCGTCAGCGAAGTGGCAATGTATTTCATCTATCTCATTCCGGCGCTGGTGCTGTTTTTTATGCCATCGCGCCCCAGCGCTCAGCCGTCGCGTACTGCGCCCTGAAGTGCACCGTGTAGTTACAACATACTTTTAAAAGGGAAGTGTCATGGCAATTCAATTTCGTCGTAGTGCGTTACAGGCGGGTGTGGCAGCGCTGATTGCATCTGCATTTGCAGCTCAGGCTGCTGATATTCCACAGGTTAAAGTGACGGTGAATGATAAACAGTGTGAGCCGATGACCATCACGGTCAACAGTGGCAAGACCCAGTTTATTATTCAGAACCATAGCCAGAAAGCGCTGGAGTGGGAGATCCTCAAAGGCGTGATGGTGGTGGAAGAGCGTGAAAACATCGCCCCTGGCTTCAGCCAGAAAATGACCGCTAACCTGCAGCCGGGTGAATATGACATGACCTGCGGCCTGTTGACGAACCCTAAGGGTAAGCTGATCGTTAAGGGCGAGGCCACGGCGGATGCCGCAAAAGGCGCGGCCTTGTTGAGCCTGGGTGATGCCATTACTGCCTATAAAACCTGGGTCGCCACAGAAACCGCCGGTCTGGTTACGAGCACCAAAGCCTTTACCGATGCGGTGAAAGCGGGGGATATCGAAAAAGCGAAATCCCTGTATGCGCCAACCCGTCAACACTACGAGCGCATCGAGCCGATTGCCGAACTGTTCTCTGACCTCGATGGCAGCATTGATGCCCGTGAAGATGATTACGAGCAGAAAGCCGCCGATCCGAAATTCACCGGTTTCCACCGTCTGGAAAAAGCCCTGTTTGGTGACAACTCCACCAAAGGCATGGAGAAATATGCCGATCAGCTGAACAGCGACGTGCTGGAGCTGCAAAAACGCATTAGCGAGCTGGCCTTCCCGCCGTCAAAAGTAGTGGGTGGGGCAGCCGGTCTGATCGAAGAAGTGGCCGCGAGCAAAATCAGTGGTGAAGAAGATCGTTACAGCCACACTGACCTGTGGGACTTCCAGGCGAACGTCGACGGTGCGCAGAAAATTGTCGATCTGTTGCGTCCTCAGTTGCAAAAAGAGAACAGCGAACTGTTGGCCAAAGTGGATGCCAACTTCAAAAAAGTCGACACCATTCTGGCGAAATACCGCACCAAAGACGGTTTTGAAACCTACGACAAACTGACCGATGCTGACCGTAACGCGCTGAAAGGCCCGATTACAACGCTGGCGGAAGATCTCTCTTTACTGCGTGGCGTACTGGGTCTGGACTAAGCACGATGAACAAACATGATGAATATGATGTCGCTGAGCCTTCACGACGTCGATTGTTAAAAGGGGTTGGGGCGCTTGGCGGCGCGTTTGCGCTGGCCGGTGGGTGTCCGGTGGCGCATGCGGCGAAACCGCAAAACGCTCCCGGCGTGCACTCACCGGGTACCCGCATGGAGACGCAGCCCTTTTATGGCGAACACCAGTCGGGCATTCTGACACCTCAGCAGGCCTCCATGATGCTGGTGGCCTTTGATTCGCTGGCGAGCGATAAAGCCGGGCTGGAGCGCCTGTTCCGCCTGCTGACGACACGCATTGCGTTTCTCACCGCCGGTGGCCCGGCACCGGAAACGCCGAACCCGCGTCTGCCACCGATGGACTCCGGGATCCTCGGGCCGTTTATCGCGCCAGATAACCTGACGATTACCGTTTCGCTCGGTGAGTCGATGTTTGATGCGCGCTACGGTCTGACACAGCAGAAGCCAAAAGCACTGCAAAAAATGACGCGTTTCCCGAACGACTCTCTGGACGCAAACCTGTGCCACGGCGATCTGTTGCTGCAGATCTGTGCCAATACGCAGGACACGGTTATCCATGCGCTGCGCGATATCATCAAGCACACGCCAGATTTGCTCAGCGTTCGCTGGAAGCGGGAAGGGTTTATCTCTGACCATGCTGCCCGCAGCAAAGGGAAAGAGACACCGGTGAACCTGCTTGGGTTTAAAGACGGTACGGCCAACCCGGACAGCCGCGATGGCGCGCTAATGAAAGATGTGGTCTGGGTTACAGCCGATCAGGGAGAACCTGCCTGGGCGGTGGGCGGTAGCTATCAGGCCGTGCGGATTATCCAGTTCCACGTTGAGTTCTGGGATCGTACACCGCTCAAAGAGCAGCAGACGATTTTTGGTCGCGATAAACAAAGCGGTGCGCCGCTGGGTATGCAGCATGAGCATGATGTACCTGACTACGCCAGCGACCCGGATGGTGATGCCATTGCGCTGGACAGCCATATCCGGCTGGCGAACCCGCGCACGAAGGAGACACAGTCCAGCCTGATGATGCGTCGTGGCTACAGCTACTCACTGGGGGTGACCAACTCCGGCCAGCTCGATATGGGGCTACTGTTTGTCTGCTATCAGCACGATCTGGAGAAGGGCTTCTTAACCGTACAGAAGCGGTTGAACGGTGAAGCGCTGGAAGAGTACATTAAACCCATCGGCGGCGGCTATTTCTTTGCCCTGCCAGGGCCGCGCGATAAAAATGCGTATCTCGCACAAGGCCTTATCGAAGCCTGATATACATCCCTGCGATAGTTCGCAGGGATATTATTTTTTCATATGACTCCCTTCTTGTTATATTTCTGTAATATTCCTGTATGAGACTGATTTCAACTGCAGGAGCGGTCTTAAAAGTTGCATTCAAGTAAAATAAATGTTGCATTTATGATAATTCTTGATGTACTTAATATAAGGCAGCGGTTGTTCCCGGCAGTGATGCTGAATCACTATGGAGATCGCGAATGGTTGCGTCCTGTACTGGACAAGGTAAACATAACAACCGCAGCACCCGGCGCGGAGGCTCAGACTCCGGCAGCGATTTCCTCACCACTAAATTCTCCCCCTCGACTCAAGAACCTCATTCTACCGACGTGCAAAATGGTGCGCGTAGCCGTTCTGTATCGTCATCCGGAAAAGCAAGCAATGGCTTACAAGGAAGCCAACCCTCAGATGTTCGTGCGCATAATCGTGCCGAAGATGGCGCGTGTGATGAATACCAACAACTCAAGGTGCTATCCATGGGAAGACAAAAAGCAGTGATCAAAGCTCGTCGCGAAGCAAAACGTGTGCTGAGACGGGATTCACGCAGCCATAAACAGCGTGAAGAAGAATCGGTCACCTCGCTTGTGCAGATGAGTGGCGTAGAAGCAATTGGCATGGCGCGGGACAGCCGTGATACTTCTCCAGTTGTGGCACGCAATGAAGCTCAGGCGCACTACCTGAATGCTATCGAGAGTAAACAGCTCATCTTTGCAACCGGTGAAGCCGGATGCGGGAAAACCTGGATTAGTGCAGCCAAAGCGGCGGAGGCTCTGATCCATAAGGACGTGGACAGAATTATTGTCACCCGTCCGGTACTGCAAGCTGATGAAGATCTCGGCTTCTTGCCCGGAGACATTTCGGAGAAATTTGCCCCGTACTTCAGGCCCGTCTATGACGTGCTGGTGAAACGACTGGGGGCATCCTTCATGCAGTACTGCCTGCGACCAGAGATTGGGAAGGTGGAAATCGCGCCGTTCGCTTATATGCGCGGACGTACATTTGAAAATGCGGTCGTCATTCTTGACGAGGCTCAGAACGTGACCGCAGCGCAAATGAAGATGTTTTTAACGCGCCTCGGGGAGAATGTGACGGTTATCGTCAATGGCGATATTACCCAATGCGACCTGCCATCCGGTGTGAAATCTGGGTTGAGCGACGCCATGTCACGTTTTGAGGAAGATGAGATGATTGGGGTGGTTCGCTTCACCAAAGAGGACTGCGTGCGCTCGGCACTCTGCCAGCGCACGTTGAAAGCGTACTACTGAGTTTGCTGTTGTGTTCAAGGCCCGGGAAACCGGGCTTTGTTTTTTGTGCTTTTTATTCCCTCTCCCCTGGGGCTGAGGGTTCCCCACAAATGAATGCGGGCAGTGCATAATTCCCTCGCCCCTTTGGGGAGAGGGTTAGGGTGAGGGGCTTAGACCGCACTGAGCTGCATAAAGCACCGGGGGGGATTGACTCGCTTCGCTCGCCGTTACTCGGCCCATCCACGGGCCTCGCCCCTTCGGGGCCAACGCAGGCGTTGTTCAAAAACGCTCCCGGCGTTTTTGTGCGGGCAGATTCCTCGCAGGCTCGTCATCTGTCCAACTGGCTGTCGCCAGTTGTCGAACCCCGGTCGGGTGTTCTCATCCCCCCCGCAGGCGTGCAACATGCGAAAAAAAAGCCCGTACTTTCGTACGAGCTCTTTCTCGAATATGGCGGTGAGGGGGGGATTCGAACCCCCGATACGTTGCCGTATACACACTTTCCAGGCGTGCTCCTTCAGCCACTCGGACACCTCACCATATTGTTTGCTGCCTGACCGCTTGGGGGGCAACGGGGCGCTACTATAGGGAGTTGCGCTAAAACGGTCAAGCAGATTTTCTGCTTTAGTGCTTGTTCGGTTAAGCAATAATCAGCTCCACGGCTTTTACACCGTGGAGAAGGCGATTAACGCTGTGAATCGAGCACTTCGCTATTTTTTACGACCTCTTGCGCTTTACCATAGCTTTCGATCAGCAACTGATAGGCAGGGAAGATATGGGTATAAACCTCAGCCCACTGCGCAGCATCTTCCCGATTCCATGTGCGCTGGATCTCGGAGGCAACAGCCGCAGTATCCATCGGTACAACGCCTGCCTGTACCACGCGTGCCAGCGTGATCTCCTGCGCCATTTTGCTGTAGGTTCCGGAGGCATCAATGACCGCAAACACTTTATAACCGTCTGCTACCGCGCTGATCGACGGGAAGGCCATGCAGACACTGGTAATGGTTCCGGCAATAATCAGCGTGTTACGCCCGGTAGCTTTCACTGCCGCAACGAATTCCGGGTTGTCCCAGGCGTTGATCTCGCCTTTACGTGCAACATACTGTGCATGCGGCGCGTTGGCATGGATCTCCGGGATGAGCGGGCCGTTCGGCCCTTGCGGAACAGACGCCGTGGTAATGACCGGAATGTTTGCCAGCGTGGCAATTTTCGCCAGTGCCGCCGCACGGGCACGCAACTCCGGCATTGGCATATCACCGACGGTCTGGAACAGCCCGCTCTGGTGGTCGATAAGCAGCATGACCGCATCATTGACATCAATAACCGGACGTGCGCCGTTGAAGTTAGCAGGGGTAGACATAATCCTCTCCTTTATTACGCTCAGATCTGGCCGAAGCGGCCGGAATTGAAATCGCGAATAGCTTCAGCGATTTCGGTTTTACTGTTCATCACAAACGGGCCGTAGCCCACGACAGGTTCATTTAACGGTTCCCCGGCCATCAGCAGGACTTTGGCATCGCGACTGGCTTCCAGATGTAGTTTGTTACCCTCCTGGCTCATGACGACCAGTTGGGCTTCACCCGCCTGGGCTGTGCCGTTTACCGTGATGTTGCCTTCCAGCACAACCAGCGCGGTGCTCCATCCTTCGGGCTGACTGAGCGTAAGATGGCTTCCCTGATTCAGGGTGACATCCCAGACATTCAGCGGTGAGTAGGTATGCGCAGGGCCTGTCACCTCGCCGTAGCGACCCGCGATAACCCTCAGTGAGCCGCTGTTATCCGGCAGCGTCACTACCGGGATCTCACCTTTCGTGATGCTCTGATAGCCCGGAGCCGCCATTTTGTTTTTTGCAGGCAGGTTGACCCACAGCTGCATCATTTTTAGTTCTCCTCCCTGGCGCGAGAACGCGCTGGAGTGGAACTCTTCGTGCAAAATGCCCGCACCTGCCGTCATCCACTGAACGTCGCCAGGGCCAATTACACCGCCTTTGCCCGTCGAGTCGCGATGCTCTACTTCACCGGAGTAAACGATGGTGACCGTTTCAAAACCACGATGGGGGTGCTCGCCCACGCCGCGTTTTGCGCCATCGGCCGGGAAGGTATAGGGGCCTGCGTAGTCCAGCAGTAAGAATGGGCTGAGCGGTTCACCGTGAGTCTGATAAGAAAACATCGAACGTACCGGGAAACCGTCGCCAACCCAGTGCTGACGGGGAGCGGTATAAACACCTGTTACGTTTTTCATGATTAACTCCTGATGTTCTGTTGATGTAATTAGCTTATATTCAGAGTTAATATCCCGGTAGATAGTGAAAATGGCATTCACTGTTCTGAAAATAGAACGATGGGGGTTTATGCAGGATCTCAATGACTTCGTCTGGTTCGTTAAAGTGGTCGACTACGGCGGTTTTGCGGCGGCGGGGCGGGCACTCGATCTGCCCAAGTCCAGGCTGAGCCGCCGGATTGCGCAGCTGGAGGAGCGGCTCGGTGTGCGTTTAATACAGCGCACGACCCGGCAGTTCACGGTGACAGAGGTTGGGCAAACCTTCTATCAGCACTGCAAAGCCATGATGGTGGAAGCGGAAGCCGCAGAGGAGGCCGTTGCGGCGCTACAGGCTGAACCGCGCGGTATTGTCAGACTCACCTGTCCGGTAACGCTGTTACACGTGCATATTGGGCCAATGCTGGCACGATTTATGGCGCGTTATCCTGGTATTAATCTTCAGCTTGAGGCGACAAATCGGCGTGTTGATCTCGTCAGTGAAGGGATTGATGTGGCGATACGCGTTCGCCCACGCCCGTTTGATGACAGCGATCTGGTATTGCGGGTGTTGGCTGACAGGGGGCATTGTCTTGTCGCGGGGCCACAGCTGATCCAACAGCAGGGGATGCCCGAAATGCCGTCTGAACTTAGTGCCTGGCCGGGTCTCAGTATGGGAGAAGGGAAACAGGTGCATAAGTGGGAACTCACCGGGCCAGAGGGCGCAAGAGCGGAAATCCATTATGTGCCTCGCCTCATTACCACCGACATGCTGGCGCTGCGGGAGGCGGCGGTGGCGGGCGTGGGGGTAGTGCAGTTGCCCATTTTGATGGTGAAAGATCAGCTTGCCACAGGGGAACTGGTACGGGTACTTGAGGCGTGGGAGCCAAGACGGGAGGTGATCCATGCGGTATATCCGTCCCGGCGCGGTTTGCTGCCGTCGGTCAGGGCGCTGGTGGATTTTCTCACTGAAGAGTATGCGCGGATGGTGGAAGACTGATGCTTTTTGTCCGGCGACCCGACCGGTGACACAACGTCCTTCTGGCGACTTTATTTTTATGTACAGTGTTCACGCGGACACTGTACATACCGTTACACAGCAACGCTCATCTTTTTATATACACCTGGTATAGAATGTCGCAAAAGATAAGTCTCAAATTCAACCGAAAAACACGCGGCTATTTGTTGTGTCAGTGTTAGAAAAATGAGTGTCATAAATTTTAAATAAATGAATACTATGTAGTCTTACCTACTTATAATGAAAATCAAAAATACGCTCTGTTTACATATCCTGATGGCTACTCTGGCTGTCTTGTTTCTCTGTGTTCACCCGTTGGTGACAAGCTTTGATCCACCGCTTGAGTTCCAGCCGCTGATTAAATCGATGGATGGGACACCAAAAGAACAAGCGGAAAGAATAGCCACGATTTCTCATGCGTTAAAAGGGAATTCGATTTTCTTCATCGGGGCATCTGAAGTGGCTACCTCTGAAGAAGAACATTACGCTGTATATAATTACTTTAATAAGCAATTGCACAAACCTGTAGTGGCGTATGGTGATAGTTTTGTCGATGACACGACACAATTTTTACTGTTTTCACGCTTTAAGGATGACCTTAACGCAAACAGTAAAGTTGTTTTACTTCTGGCTCCTGACAGCTTTTATTCGAAAGGTCTGCCACCAGCAATTTTTGCCGATAATTTCCCGGGGTCTATTTTCAATCCGCTGATGAAAGATCCGCAGGCACGTCCTTTGCTGACTCATTATTTACAGCATATTGATGCGAAGGATATAAGCCATTTAACGTTTGGCCAAATGGCTGTGTATGGCTGGCATCCGGATCTCATCTGGGAAGAGGTGAGCAATCAGTTCGCCAACTTCTGTACGATGATTAAAAACGACTGGCTGGCCATGCTCAATATTGAACCACAGACGGTACAACCGTGGCCGCAGCAGTCGACAACCCCTGTTGTTCCTGACTGGAATAAAGAGCTGGCTCATGCGCGCGAGTTGAATAAAAAACGTCAGCAGAGCGCGGCTACAATGTGGATGGATAAGTCTGTTTATGAACCGGGAGACAAGCCGGAACAGTGGGATGACACACCTGTGGTGCCCGAACAGATTGCGTCGTTAAAGAAAACTATCCAGCTTCTGAAACAACGCCATGTACAGGTGATTGCTATCGTCGACCCTGTTAACCCCTGGGCGCTCTACAACACCGACACATTCCGGCCGGTTGATAAGCAAATTCAAACCATTCTGGAAGAGAACCAGGTTCCCTATTTAGATATGTACGCTATGCCGTATGAGAACGGCTGGAACTGGGATCGCCTGCATCCTTCTGAACTGGCATGGGTTCCTATGATTCGCTTTATTGCAGAGAGCTTTAAATGATGAAAACCGCGATTCGTCTTTTTTTCCTTTATCTCCTGCTGGCAATCACCGTCGTTGCGTGGACCTCTGTCGATGACAGCATGAGTTTACAGCTGCATTTTGAATATCAAAAGTTCTGAGGTTGAATGATGTACAGCTCAGGAATGTTTTTTTTCTATTTGTTTTCATCAGCCCTGGTGTTTGCGCTGGTTAATCGCCTGTTGCATCGTCGACTGACGTATTTATCTGCCTTTTCAGTGCTGTCAGCATTAGGGTGGGGGTATATTTTCCAGGGTGATTATATTGTCCCGGTTGCCGTTTTTTTAGTTTTTTATGTTCTCGTTACATTAAAAGAGAAGGGGTGGTTAAAAACCTGGCAAGCGGTCTCCTTAACGTTGCTGCCATTGTTTTTGGTGAAATTACACTTAAATAACCACTGGGGGATGATCGGCCTCTCTTTCATGACGTTCCGCGCGATTGATGTATTGCTTTATCGCAGTAAAAAAGATGGTCGGAATTTCCTGCACTATTTCTGCTATCTCTTTATGCCCTTTGTTATTCTGGCCGGCCCAATGTACCGCTGGCGGACATGGATTAGCGATGTGAGCAAGCCTGTCTTCGCGATTACCCGCGAGCAGTTTTTAGTGGCGTTAGAGCAAATAGTTACCGGTATCGTCCAGAAGTTCTTGTTCGCTATGCTGGTCGACACGCTGGTTGTGCAGCGGTGGAGCCATGAGCCGTTCTCGCTGACCGTAGGTGTGGTGATGTCGATTGCCTATAGCGCCTATCTCTACTTTGATTTTGCTGGTTACAGCAATATGGCTATTGGGGCCGGTCGCTTATTTGGACTGAATATTCCGGCGAACTTCAATATTCCCATCCTTGCGAAAAACCCGCAGGATTTCTGGCGTCGCTTCCACATTAGCCTTTCTGAATGGCTGCGCGATGTGGTCTTTATGCCAATTTATATGAACTTGATGAAGTTCAACTTTTTCCGCCAGAACAAAACGCTGGCGCAGAATATCGGTATTTTTTGCACCCTGTTCTGTATGGGAGCGTGGAACGGACTCGAACGCCATTATGTCATCAGTGGAGCACTCTTTGGCGCTATTTCTGTTGTTCACAACATGCTGCTGTGGTTAGCCAAACGTAACCCGACGTTGAACAACGGGTTACAGCATCCGGTTATTGCATTTTTGGGGCGAATTCTGACGCTGGGAAGCGCCGCAGCCTCCCTTTACATCTTTAGTGGAATGTCACCTCTATGAAAAATCAATCCGATCTCCAGGAACTGCAAGATTTCTTGCGTGCGGCATTACGTGATCCCGCAGTTCCCCAGCAACTGGCCATCAGCGGTAGTGACGAAGCCTTAAGCTGGTTGCAACTTTCCTCTGCCGTGGTGGACTGGGAGCAACGCTATCAGCGTTGCCAGCCCTCCGCCGGCATGCCAGTCGTCTTGTACGGACATCAGCAGGCTGAGTTCGCCGTGGCGATTTATAGCTGCCTGTTGCACAACATTCCGTATATCCCGGTGGACTGTATCTACCCGCAGGAGCGGCTTAAAGAGATCTGCCACCTGGCGAATGCGCCTTACTATTACGATGTCGCGACAAAGCAGTTCATCGCCACCGGTGAAACGGGCAAGGTGCTGGCCGAACAGGATCTCGCTTATATCATGTTCACCTCTGGCAGCACTGGTAAACCGAAAGGGGTGCAGATTGGACGTGAAAGCGTATGGCACTTCATGAAATGGGTAAGCCAGGACTTTTTCCTGCCGGAAAAACCGGTGTTAATGAACCACGCGGTGTTCAGCTTCGACCTCTCCCTGATCCCTTTACTGGCGAATCTGGCGATGGGGGGACATATCGTTCTGAACGCAAAAGAAGATATCCTGCAGGATAACTGGCTGGACAGACTGAAAATGAATGCTGTTTCTGCCTGGGTTTCAACACCGTCTTTTGCTTATCAGAAATTGCTTTCTCCGCAGTTCAACAGTGAATATTTGCCTGACCTGAGCGTCTTTATTTTCATTGGTGAAGTATTAAATAAAGCGTTGGTTAAACAGTTACGTCGCCGTTTCCCACAGGCAAAAATTATCAATTCCTATGGCCCAACGGAAGCGACCATCGCGACCACCGTGGTTGAGATAACGGATGAGATCCTCAACAGCGACAACGCAGTGTTGCCGGTTGGGGTGATGATGCCTGACAGCAAAATGGAAATTACCGCCGAAGGCGAACTGATTATCTGGGGTAAGAACGTGATGCGCGGCTATCTCGGTTTACCGCAGGAGAACGCGGAAAAATTACTGCACCGGGAAAGTGAAGCGTTTCGTGGCTACCGAACCGGCGACCTGGGTTATGAAGATGGACTCATCTACTGCCAGGGGCGTAACGACAGCCAGGTCAAACTGAACGGCTACCGTATTGAAATCAACGAGATTGAAAACCGCCTGCTGGCCATGTCAGGTATCAGTGAAGCGGTGGTTCTGCCGCTGATGAAATCCTGCGGTAGCGTGTTGCGTATTGCCGCTTTCTGCGTGACGGATTTGGCACCGGAGGCCATTAAAACATCGCTGGCGAAAGTGGTGCCACCTTATATGGTACCTTCACAAATCATCATTAAAGACGCTTTGCCGCTGAATCCTAACGGTAAAATTGACCGTAAGTTGCTGGACTCTCATGCCCGCACGAATTAATTACCCCAGGAAAGGTTATGGAACAAGAAATTCTCGCCCTGTTTGAAAAAGTGTTATCCCGCAAAGTGGGTTTTCACGATGAGCTGATTGAATCCGACATTCTCGACTCCATTCTGGCGGTCGACATGGTACTGGAGGTGCAGGACGTGTACGGTTGTATGATCCCGCCGACCGAAGTTGCGACGGTGCTGAAAACTCCGGCAGATTTGGCTCGCTATATTGAAGAAAACCGTTAATCGCGATTGGTGTTAACGTTTCTGTGAAGACCCTGGATGATTTCATTCAGGGTTTTTTATTGCCCCATTCGCAGGCGTGCAACATGCGAAAAAAAAGCCCGTACTTTCGTACGAGCTCTTTCTCGAATATGGCGGTGAGGGGGGGATTGACTCGCTTCGCTCGCCGTTACTCGGCCCATCCACGGGCCTCGCCCCTTCGGGGCCAACGCAGGCGTTGTTCAAAAACGCTTCCGGCGTTTTTGTGCGGGCAGATTCCTCGCAGGCTCGTCATCTGTCCAACTGGCTGTCGCCAGTTGTCGAACCCCGGTCGGGTGTTCTCATCCCCCCCGCAGGCGTGCAACATGCGAAAAAAAAGCCCATACTTTCGTACGAGCTCTTTCTCGAATATGGCGGTGAGGGGGGGATTCGAACCCCCGATACGTTGCCGTATACACACTTTCCAGGCGTGCTCCTTCAGCCACTCGGACACCTCACCATATTGTCATCCCGTTGTTACCGGAACGGGCGCTAATGTAAGGAAAAGCCGAACTGCCGTCAACCCACTTTTTCAGTAAATTAGCGCGTTTAGACAAACTTCAGACAACCTGATTCCTAAATGTGCTGAAAGTGCCTTTTTTATCAGCAACGCGGTTTGCTGATAAATTTGTTATGCTGGCAATCTGGTTGAAAATGAAAATAAAAAGCGCAATGAAAGGCAGGAATGACTATGGATATTATCTTTTATCACCCCACTTTTGATACGTCTTACTGGATTAAGGCGCTTTCGGCTGCATTGCCGGGTGCACGCGTTCGCGAGTGGAAGCGTGGTGATCATGAACATGCTGACTACGCGCTGGTCTGGCATCCGCCAGTTGAAATGCTGCAGGGACGCAAACTGAAGGCCGTTTTTGCGCTGGGAGCCGGTGTGGATTCGATTCTGAGTAAACTGAAAGCGCACCCTGAAATGCTGCCTGAAGATATCCCGTTGTTCCGCCTGGAAGATACCGGAATGGGCCAGCAAATGCAGGAATATGCCGTAAGCCAGGTACTGCACTGGTTCCGTCGCTTTGACGATTATCTGGCACTCAAACAGCAATCCCACTGGGAACCCCTGCCGGAGTATCAGCGCGAAGATTTTACGATAGGTATTCTCGGCGCTGGCGTGCTTGGCTCAAAAGTGGCCGAAGCCCTTGCCCCGTGGGGATTCCCGCTGCGCTGTTGGAGCCGCAGCCGCAAGGATTATCCTGGTGTGAAGAGTTTTGCCGGAACAGATGAACTTCCGGCGTTCCTGAAAGATACGCGTGTGCTGATTAACCTGTTGCCGAATACGGCGGAAACGGTGGGGATCATTAACAGTACACTCCTGAATCAACTGGCTGACCGGAGCTACTTAATGAACCTGGCGCGTGGGGTGCATCTGGTGGAAACCGATCTGCTGAACGCTCTGGACACTGGAAAGCTCAAAGGCGCGATGCTGGATGTTTACAGCCGTGAACCATTGCCTGCAGAGAGCCCGCTGTGGGCTCACCCGCGCGTGGCAATGACGCCGCACGTGGCGGCCGTTACGCGCCCGGCAGAAGCGGTGGCCTATATTTCCCATACGATAGGTGAGATGGAACAAGGGAATGCAGTGACAGGCCACGTCGACAGGCAGCGCGGTTACTGAGAGAAACCCGGCGTTAGCCGGGTTTTTGCTAATATTCGAGACAGATAACTGCTATCCTTGGGAAAAACCGCAGAGGAGAGAGAGATGTATCCCGTTGACCTGCATATGCACACCGTCGCCAGCACCCACGCGTATAGCACCCTCCATGATTACATCGCGCAAGCAAAGCTAAAAGGTATCAAGCTTTTTGCGATAACCGATCATGGCCCGGATATGGCAGATGCGCCGCACTACTGGCATTTTGTGAATATGAGGATCTGGCCACGTCTGGTGGACGGAGTAGGGATACTGCGTGGCATCGAAGCGAATATTAAAAATATCGACGGTGAAATCGACTGCACCGGCCCGATGCTGACCTCGCTGGATTTGATTATTGCCGGTTTCCATGAGCCGGTTTTTGCGCCACAGGATAAAGAGGCCAACACCGCAGCGATGATTGCAACGATTGCCAGCGGCAACGTGCATATTATCAGCCATCCTGGCAACCCTAAGTTCCCGATTGATATTCAGGCCGTTGCGCAGGCGGCGGCAAAACACCGTGTGGCGCTGGAAATTAATAATTCCTCCTTTGTTCACTCGCGTAAAGGTAGTGAAGCAAACTGCCGCGAAGTGGCTGCCGCAGTGCGTGATGCCGGTGGTATGGTGGCGCTGGGTTCTGATTCACATACTGCATTTACGTTGGGCGATTTTAGCGAGTGTCTGAATATTCTTAATGACGTCGGTTTCCCTGAAGCACGGATCCTTAACGTCACGCCACGCCGTATGCTTGATTTCCTGGAGTCGCGCGGAATGGCTCCGATTGATGAATTTGCCGATCTTTAATTGTGTAATGGAACAAAAAATGAATGAGTTTTCTATCCTCTGCCGCGTGCTGGGTACGCTGTATTACCGCCAGCCGCAGGACCCGTTGCTGGTTCCGCTTTTTACGATGATCCGTGAAGGGAAACTGGCGCAAAACTGGCCGCTGGAACAGGATGATTTGCTGGAGCGCCTGCAAAAAAGCTGTGACATGCAACAGATTTCGGACGATTACAACGCGCTGTTCGTGGGCGAAGAGTGCCGTGTGTCACCGTACCGCTCTGCCTGGCAGGAAGGGGCGACGGAAGCAGAAGTGCGTGCCTTTCTCTCTGAGCGTGGCATGCCGCTGACCGATATGCCAGCCGACCACATTGGTACGCTGCTGCTGGCCGCTTCCTGGATTGAAGATCATGCCTCTGACGATGAAAACGAAGCCATCGAAACCCTCTTCGAAGAGTATCTGCTGCCCTGGTGTGGCACTTTCCTCGGGAAAGTTGAAGCACATGCGATCTCACCATTCTGGCGAACCCTGGCTCCACTCACCCGCGATGCTATCGCCGCAATGTGGGATGAGTTAGAAGAAGAGATTGAAGGGTGATTTAGGTCACATAAATTCTGCAACAGCACATTTCAATTTGCACATAATGTGCTTCTGATCTCATTTCTATGGCGCGCTTCTGCTAAGATGCGCGCCATGAACATATTACTTTGTATTGCACTCACAACAGGCATTCTCTCCGGGCTATGGGGATGGGTCGCGGTGTCTCTCGGGCTGCTTAGCTGGGCCGGGTTTCTCGGCTGCACGGCCTATTTCGCCTGCCCACAGGGTGGCGTAAAAGGGCTGTTTATCTCTGGCTGTACGCTGATGAGCGGCGTTATCTGGGCACTGGTGATTATGAAAGGCAGTGCGCTGGCTCCGCATCTGGAGATCCTGGGCTATGTCATGACAGGTATTGTGGCCTTCCTGATGTGTGTTCAGGCGAAGCATCTGCTGCTTTCATTTGTGCCGGGAACCTTTATGGGGGCATGTGCCACCTTTGCAGGGCAGGGTGACTGGAAGCTGGTGGTTCCCTCGCTGGCGCTGGGGTTGCTGTTTGGCTATGCCATGAAAAACAGCGGTCTTTGGCTGGCGGCACGACGGGAAAAGGCACAAAACATTTCTGCGCTGAGTGAATAAAAAAAGGCGAGATAACCATCTCGCCTTTTTTATGCGCTTTCGATCAGGATTCCGGAGGCACCGACATATCGCGGTATTTCACGAGTATCGGGTTTTGCACATCTGCTTTGTTCTGCAGATCCCACAGTCCGCGATCGATCCCGTCATTAATCAGGAAAATGACGCCAGTTTCAATGGCTGACATCAGACACATCATGACCGGCTCGTTTGAGGTATAACCAATTTCACCTTCCAGTAAACGCTGGTAATCAATAAAGCGGAATACCCCCGCCTGTACTTCATAAGAAAGAATGGTTTTACTGGTAGTGACCGAAGACAGAACCTCACCCGTGCTGACGTTGACCACGCGCAGGTTTACGGCGATTTGGTCAAGCTGATACTGGGTATCTGCACCGATACCGAAGTAACGCGCCCCGACGCCACCAGATTTAACGTTGCTTTCGTAGCCAATAATCGAACCTTCGATCATCACGTTCGCCGCCGCCAGTGATTGCAGTGGCGTGCGGTTATTCATTGCCACTGTGCCATTTTCCTGTGCGGCACGAATAATTTTACGTTCATTCAACAGGTTCTGAAGCCCCTGGCGTTCCAGAGGAATAAACCAGTGCGAGTCCTTGAGCGCGGTAACCAGCATGGCAGTGGCACTCTGTGGCACTGCCGTAGAGAAGTTACTGGCTGGGTAAGGCTTAAATTGCCCCGTTTCATCCTGAATGTTGTAAACGGAGACAAATATTTTACCCGTTGGTGCAGGTAAATGGGTTAAATCACGGTAACTTTGAGCCCGAGGCATTAATGTTGGTTTTGCAGCTTCTTTAGGTGGAGCAGTTAAACAACCGCTCAATAAGCACACTGCAACAAATATCAGGAAGCGCTGCATGATCGTTGTCCTTATTTTGATGTTGTTCAGAAGTTCGTGGAGTTACTTTGTAAACCGGAAACCTGGATGGTGGATGTTTTCCCCGTTTTCCGATCGGTCACGTTCAGCTGTAGCTGCCCATCCGTATTGGCGATGTCGACAATAAAGTCGTTGGTCACCATTCGGCCTGGTTTACCGGTATTAATGTTGGTCAACAAACCACCCAAAATTTGCGACTGAATAGCCTGCGTGAAGTTGTCCAGTGCTGATGGAGTGTCTACGTTATAATTCTTAAGGCTTGGATCTTTATAGGAGTTTTGTGCCTGGGCTTCGTTCAACAGGAACGCCCCGTTGTTGGGGTTACCGCCAAAGTTAGGGTTACGGAACTGGAACGTCATATTTCCGGCCCAGCTTACTGGTGCTACTAGCATTAACGAAATAACTGCATATGCAATACGCATGACAGCCTCCGGATATAGGTTCACTAAAACTCGTCTTTTGCTAAATCGCTGGTGCTTAATAGGGCTTTATCTATTTGCAGGCGATTAATAGCGTCTTCAGTTTGTGCCAGTGCTAAGGCTACGTTTTTATCGAAGTCTATTTTCGTGGGAAATAAAAATGTCTGGTAAATAACGTCCTGATTCGCCGTTATTGTTATCCAGCTTCCCCATCGAGCACTGGGCCGTTCGTTGATTGTTATATTCCCAGGGTACTTACCGTCCCATTTGTCGCTAAAGGCACGATAAAAACTGTGTCCGGTAGATGAGACAGTGTGGTCTGTTAACAATCCGGGAACTTCAACCTCGACGGCCTGAAGGTTCCCAGCAGCGAGCAGAAAGCCCGCTGCGGCAATCCAACTCAACGTGCGTTTCATGTGATTAACGCCTGAGGTTATCGTTTGCCCATGAGACTGCCTGAGTTCGGTTTTTAACAGCTATCTTCTTGAAAAGATTATAGAGATGCGTCTTAACGGTATTTTCGCTGATAAATAACGAACGGGCGATTTCAATATTTGAAGCACCGATACGCAACTTGTTCAGGATCTCTTTCTCACGATGCGTAAGGAGTGCCGACTCTGAACTGTTATAGCGATAATTTCCGGAGTGTGTGATGAGGTAGCTGGCAAGTTTTTGCGAAAAATAGCACTCTCCGCGCAAGATGCCCTGCATGCCTTCCACAACCCGATCTTCTTCATCAGTGACGTAAAAAACGCCATTGATATGCGGCCAGCTTTCAATGTCTCTGAAAGGATACTCATCAGGAGTATTCAATAATAGCACTCGGATATTATTGTTTTTCCTGCTTAAATTATCTTGCCAGTAATGGATGAGCTTTTTATCCGCTTCCATCATATCGAGAAGAATTATGCTACCAGGTGCAATATCATCGAAAGAACGTTGAATATTATGCAATTTCCCGTTCAATGATAAAGATTGCTTTAAATGTTGTAATAAAGCGGTCGCTTGCAAAGAAGGTTTGGTGATCAACAGTAATGTATGACCATGTAAACTATGGACTTCATTATACATGATGAAACCCCACTTTTTTATGACACCTGGCAGCTATCCTCTTAATAAAGAAAAGAGGACACCAGAAGTACTGACAGATGTTGCACTGCTGTGTGTAGAATCAGACCATAACCTCCAGGAGGAGGTAAATATAAAACAAATCTCGTACATCTAATTTCAATCTAGCTATTACGAACTTTAAAGCAAGTGTTAAACGTGTAACAAGATGTAAAAATCAATATTAATTTGTGAAAAATGAACATTTGAAATGCTGCGATTTGATAGGAAAGTTGTACATGCTAATAGCCCTGCATAGATTTTAAAAATCATACAAATATTTATAACATTATAATTTATATTGATATTTTTTATTGTTGATATGCTTTGTAAAGGTATGAGCTCGTGAAAATTTCTAAGTCCTTTAATCCAGCTGAAATCCTCTTAAGAAAGTGCATCTCGTGATCGCGTGATGATCAAAATGTTATCCTTGCGTCACATAACATGCCCGTCATGAAAGGCTGGACAACCAGCCCTGCCCTTGTACAGCCTGCCGCGCAGAACTTTTTTATAAAAAACCAAATGGTGCTGAATACAGCGATTTTTGGCATAAATTAATACTTTGAGGTGACATGATAAATAAAAATAATCCACGCGGGTGAGATATTAAAAATGTTTCAACAGACATACTCTTCACCGTAACGACACGTTAACAAAACAACGAGTCGTTTTAACCCTAAGTCACATTTTCAAGGTTATGTTTTTTGTATATAGCCAGGTCCAGGGTGACAACATGAAAAACACATCGTTATTTATGATGTTTACATTACTGGGTGTGCCTGGATTTGTTATCGCGGCGAGTTCAGATTTAGCAAACGCTGAATATAATTTCGCGGTTAATGAGTTAAGTCGGTCATCTTTAAATCAGGCAGCCATTGTTGGTCAACAGGGCGTAAATAATGACGCTCAGGTTCGTCAGGGCGGGGCTAAATTACTGTCCGTTGTTTCCCAGGATGGGGTAGGCAACAGAGCGAGAGTTGATCAATCAGGGACTTATAACTTTGCTTATATCGCTCAGAGCGGAAGCGCGAACGATGCGAGTATTACGCAAGGTGCATATGGTAATACGGCAATGATTATCCAACAAGGGTCGGGTAATAAAGCAAGTATTACGCAGTACGGTACGCAGAAAACCGCAGTTGTAGTGCAGAAACAGTCGCAAATGGCAATTCGCGTTATCCAACGTTAGTTATTTAGCGGCGACTTTAATCAATCCGATGGGGGTTTTACCATGAAATTTATCAAAGTGGCAGCACTTGCAGCAATCGTTGTTTCTGGTAGTGCTATGGCCGGTATGATTGATCAAGGCGGTTGGGGTCATGGCGGTCATGACAATGGTCCAAATTCAACCATGAGCATTTACCAGTACGGTGGTGGTAACTCAGCTGTCGCCTTGCAGACTGACGCAAGAAATTCCAGCCTGACAATTCGTCAGAGTGGTGGCGGTAACGGTGCTGACGTTGGCCAGGGCTCTGACGACAGTACTATTAACCTGACCCAGCATGGTTTTGGCAACAGCGCAACACTTGACCAGTGGAACGGCAAAAACTCCACTATGAATGTCAGCCAGTACGGTGGTGCTAACGGTGCCATTGTCGATCAGACTGCATCTAACTCAAGTGTGACTGTGCAGCAGGTCGGTTTTGGTAACCACGTGACAGCTCATCAGTATTAATACTGAAATCTGTGCTACAAAAAAACAGGGCATATGCCCTGTTTTTTTTCGGGAGTTCATCATGAATACCTTAATACTCCTCGCTGCACTCTCAAGTCAGATAACGTTTAAAACCTCGCAACAGGGAAATATGACGACCATTATTCCCCAGGTAATATTGACGGAATCGTGTGAGTGTCGGGTTCAGGTTCTCTCTGTGCGGCAAGGGCTGGGGGGACAAAGTACGTCGCAACAGCAAAATACCCTTTCTATACCCGCTAATCAGACGATTGATTTAACAAGATTGAGTTTAAATATTGGTGCAGGGGATACGGTGAAGATTACGGTCACCGTTTCCGATGGAAAATCGCTTCATTTATCGCAGCAATGGTCACCGCCAGGTTCGGCCCTGTAATTATTCATTAAATCAATGAGTTGAGTGCTGTGGCGATATTCGCTGGTTGTTACTATGATGTGATCAGGGACTGAGAAAAATGTGCTGTCCAGTCGCCTGATACTGCGTTTGTCATAATGGAGCGCTTTGCCCCTCAAGGACGATTTTCATTGAGGAGTATGTCTCATGACTAAATATAACGCTCAACTCGTTTCAGGTCTTGCCCTAATCATATCTGCTTTTATTCCCCCGGCCTTTTCAGCAACCGTTGTTGATGGTGGGGTGATTCATTTTCGTGGAGCCATTGTCGCCGATCCGTGTGAGGTCACACCGCAACAGCGACAGTTGGCGATGTCTTGTCCGGATAATAACCGGATGCAAACGCGCACGATCAGCTACGAGGATGCCCTGAACGGTAAGGAGACCGCTTCCAGCCTGGCGACTCTCAGTATGAAGTACCTCAATCCTGAAAAAACGCTTGCGGTTGTACAAATTCAGTATCGTTGATCCCTCTCTTCCGCTGGGCGGCGGAAGAGGTTTTTTCCGATAGTTTTTTCTCAATACCTCCTCTGCGATACACTTAAGAAAAAGGCGGGTAGCAGAGGGTATTTATGAAACCGCAAATTGAAGTCATTCACGGCGATATTACGACGCAGCACGTCGACGTGATCGTCAATGCAGCAAATCCATCACTGATGGGGGGAGGGGGGGTGGATGGCGCTATCCACCGTGCAGCAGGGCCACAGTTGTCAGAAGCCTGTAAAATGGTGCGTCAGCAACAAGGTGAATGTCCTCCCGGGCATGCGGTGATTACAATTGCGGGTAATCTCCCTGCCAAAGCAGTGATTCACACCGTGGGACCGATATGGCAGGGTGGCGAACAGCATGAGGCACGGATCCTGGAAGATGCATACCGTAACTGTCTGCGCCTTGCTGCCGACAATGGTTATAAAACGATGGCCTTCCCGGCCATCAGTACCGGTGTTTTCGGCTATCCCAGGGCTGCAGCGGCAACCATCGCCGTTGAAACCGTTTACCGATACCTGTCCCTCAAACCGATGCCAGAGCAGGTGTTCTTTGTCTGTTTCGATGAAGAAACGACACACCTCTATCAGCGACTATTGGCCCAGTGTGGGCAAGAATTCGATACCTGAAATGCAAACGCGGCGCACTGAGTGCGCCGCGTTGTTTATGAGGTTTTCGTTTGCGTTTTTCCCGAAAAAAGGAAGCGCAGCAGCGGGATCCGCAGATGGATTTCGTAGAGCACGAGCGCCAGGCCAACAACAAAGACCAGCCCGGTAAAGAAGCCCAGCGTGTTGGAGGCGATATGCGGCGTAATATAGGCTCCGAAGAAGAGTGTCAGCGGGTGGTGCACCAGATAAATAAACAGCGATGCGTTGACGAAATAGGTCACCCGATGGGATTTAAAATTCAACAGGCGATGGCCTAACGCGAATACCACATTGACCATCCACAAACCGAGCAGCATGGTGATGACGCTCTCGGTTTCATACATCCATGCATCGCCGCTGCCGTAACGCTGGTTCAGCAGGTAGGCCATAAAGGCGATTGCCGCACCGAAAGCGCACCACGGTGACGGGGTTGTAAAGAGCGATTTAAGCTTCGGATAAACAAATGCCAGTGCCCCGATTAAAAAGAAAGGGATATAGAACAGCGACTGCATTACCACAAAATTGAACAACCCGTCGCTCAGTATCGGTGGATAGACAATAAAAAGGGTGCGTCTTATGGCCGCATAAATGATACCCAGCAGCAAAAAGAGCAGTGACAGTTTACCCAGGGTAATGCTGGCGAAGAAACGGTCGGTTTGATCGCTCAGGTGACGGCGCAGGCGACCGAATATCACCAGACTGACCGTAGTGAGCACCACCAGAACCAGCAAGAACCAGAGGTGGGATACCAGCTCCCAGACCAGCGTGTTGTATTTTTCATACAGCGACAGATTGGGCCAGTTCTCCGCTTTACCTTTTACATACTGCAGCATAATAAACTGAGGCAGCGTCAGCAGCGGGATAGCGGTCAACATCGGGATGCCTACTCGCTCCACTCGCACTTTCCACCAGCGCTTGATCGGATAGCGCAAAAACAGCATGTAGGAAAAGTAACCGGAAATGACAAAAAACACCTGCATACGGAAGGCGTGAATAAAATCATTAAACAGCGTGAGCCACCAGGAAGGAACCTGGCTGTTAACGTGCCAGGTGTGGCTGGAGTAAATCAATGAAATGTGGAATGGGATCCCCAATAGCATCAGCCATGCCCGGATCGAGTCGAGGAAATATTCACGTTGTACGGGTGTTGTGCTCATATAACTTTGTGCATTCTCAGACTTTTCGCCTTATCCCTAAGACTCATAATGGTTACATTCGAAGCCAACCCTACACCAAGACCGACACCCTGTCTCCAGGATAAGCACGCAAAGTGAAAAGCAGGTTCTTTCATTTGCTTAATCCCTGAGCCAGCGAGCTGAACAAAGCAGTGATAATGTTGTCGGATTGCCTGAGTTTCCATTAAAATGGATCGGATCGATATAAGCACACAAAGGGGGAAGTGCTTACTTATTATGAAACATAAACCACAGATGATGAAAATGCGTTGGTTGGGTGCGGCAGTGGTCTTGTCCCTGTATACCTCATCGGCACTGGCCTTTAACATCGATGATGTCGCAAAACAGGCGAAATCGATGGCTGGCAAGGGCTATGAAGCGCCGAAAAGTAACTTGCCCTCCGTTTTCCGCGACATGAAGTATGCGGACTATCAGCAGATCCAGTTCAATCACGACAAAGCGTACTGGAACAATATTAAAACCCCGTTCAAGCTTGAGTTTTATCACCAGGGCATGTACTTCGACACGCCTGTTGCGATCAATGAAGTGACCGCGAACACGGTACGTAAAATCAAGTACAACCCGGGTTATTTCAATTTTGGTGATGTGCAGCACGACAAAGACACGGTGAAGGACCTGGGCTTTGCTGGCTTCAAAGTGCTTTACCCTATCAACAGCAAAGATAAAAACGACGAAATCGTCAGTATGCTCGGTGCCAGCTACTTCCGCGTGATTGGCTCAGGGCAGGTATACGGGCTTTCTGCGCGTGGCCTGGCTATTGATACCGCACTGCCTTCCGGTGAAGAGTTCCCACGTTTTCGTGAGTTCTGGATTGAACGTCCAAAACCAACGGATAAACGTCTGACTATCTACGCACTGCTGGATTCCCCTCGCGCAACAGGTGCTTATCGCTTCGTGATTATGCCAGGACGTGACACGGTTGTTGACGTGCAGTCTAAAGTGTACCTGCGCGATAAAGTGGGCAAACTGGGTGTTGCGCCACTGACCAGTATGTTCCTGTTCGGGCCGAATCAGCCGTCACCGGCGACCAACTTCCGCCCGGAACTGCATGACTCCAACGGTCTCTCTATTCATGCCGGTAACGGTGAGTGGATCTGGCGTCCGCTGAACAACCCGAAACATCTGGCGGTTAGCAGCTTTGCGATGGAAAACCCGCAAGGTTTCGGCCTTCTGCAACGCGGTCGTCAGTTCTCCCGCTTTGAAGATCTGGATGACCGTTACGATCAGCGCCCAAGCGCCTGGGTAACACCAAAAGGTGACTGGGGTAAAGGGAAGGTTGAGCTGGTTGAAATTCCAACCAACGACGAAACCAACGATAACATCGTTGCTTACTGGACGCCGGATCAACTCCCGGAATCCGGTAAAGAGATGAACTTCAAATACACCATTACCTTTAGCCGTGACGAAGACAAACTGCATGCGCCGGATAATGCGTATGTCATGCAGACGCGCCGTTCTACGGGTGATGTGAAGCAGTCTAATCTTATCCGTCAGCCGGATGGCACTCTTGCATTTGTCGTGGATTTCACCGGGCAGGATATGAAAAAACTGTCTCCGGATACCGCTGTTACCGCACAGGCCAGCATCGGTGATAACGGTGAGATCGTTGAGAATGCCGTGCGTTATAACCCGGTAACGAAAGGGTGGCGTCTGACCCTGCGCGTGAAAGTGAAAGATCCGAAACAGACCACTGAAATGCGCGCTGCGCTGGTGAGTGACGATCAGCCGCTGAGTGAAACCTGGAGCTATCAGCTACCTGCCAATGAATAATACAACTGAATATATTGATGCCATGCCGCTGACGGACATTGAAAAAGCGGCACTGCCTGAGAGCGACATCCGTGCGGTGCAAACCGCGCTGGATGGTGAACATCGTCAGTTTACCCGTGATGATGACACGCCTCTGGGGTCAGTGAAGGCGCGTCTGGCGCAGGCATGGCCAGACTCGCTGGCAGAAGGGCAGCTGATCAAAGACGATGAAGGACGTGACCAGCTGCAGGCAATGCCGAAGGCAACGCGTTCCTCTATGTTCCCGGATCCCTGGCGTACCAACCCGGTAGGCCGCTTCTGGGACCGCTTGCGCGGGCGTGATGTGACGCCCCGCTATCTGTCGCGTCTGACGAAAGAAGAACAGGCATCGGAACAGAAATGGCGTACCGTGGGGACGATCCGTCGCTACATTTTGCTGTTGCTGACGCTGGCGCAAACGGTCGTTGCAACCTGGTACATGAAAACCATTCTGCCTTACCAGGGCTGGGCGCTTATCAACCCAGCTGACATGGTGGGCCAGAATTTCTGGGTCTCCTTCATGCAGTTGCTGCCGTATATCCTGCAAAGCGGCATCCTTCTGCTGTTCGCCGTTCTGTTCTGCTGGGTATCGGCCGGTTTCTGGACGGCGCTGATGGGCTTCCTGCAGCTACTGATGGGACGAGACAAATACAGCATTTCCGCGTCAACGGTTGGGGATGAACCCCTTAATCCTGAACACCGTACTGCGCTGATCATGCCTATTTGTAACGAAGACGTTGACCGCGTATTTGCGGGGCTGCGTGCAACCTGGGAGTCCGTTAAGGCGACCGGCAACGCGGAACATTTCGACGTCTATATCCTGAGTGACAGCTACAACCCGGATATCTGCGTGGCCGAGCAAAAGGCCTGGATGGAGTTGATTGCCGAAGTGCAGGGCGAAGGCCAGATTTTCTACCGCCGCCGTCGTCGTCGTGTGAAGCGTAAGAGCGGTAACATCGATGACTTCTGCCGTCGTTGGGGTAATCAGTACAGCTACATGGTGGTGCTGGATGCCGACTCCGTGATGAGCGGTGACTGTCTGACCGGCCTGGTGCGTCTGATGGAAGCTAACCCGAACGCGGGTATCATTCAGTCCTCGCCAAAAGCATCCGGTATGGACACGCTTTATGCGCGCTGCCAACAGTTTGCCACGCGTGTTTACGGGCCGCTGTTCACTGCGGGTCTGCACTTCTGGCAACTGGGTGAGTCTCACTACTGGGGCCACAACGCTATTATCCGCGTGAAACCGTTCATCGAGCACTGTGCGCTGGCACCGCTGCCGGGTGAAGGTTCGTTTGCCGGGTCTATTCTGTCGCACGACTTCGTGGAAGCGGCGCTGATGCGTCGTGCAGGATGGGGCGTCTGGATTGCCTACGATCTGCCTGGCTCATATGAAGAACTGCCACCGAACCTGCTGGATGAACTCAAGCGTGACCGCCGCTGGTGTCACGGTAACCTGATGAACTTCCGCCTGTTCCTGGTGAAAGGGATGCACCCGGTTCACCGTGCGGTATTCCTGACGGGTGTGATGTCCTATCTCTCCGCACCGCTGTGGTTTATGTTCCTTGCACTCTCCACCGCGTTACAGGTGGTACATGCCCTGACGGAACCACAGTACTTCCTGCAGCCGCGCCAGTTGTTCCCGGTGTGGCCGCAGTGGCGTCCTGAACTGGCGATTGCGCTGTTTGCCTCAACAATGGTGCTGCTGTTCCTGCCGAAGCTGCTCAGTATCATCCTGATCTGGTGCAAAGGCTCGAAAGAGTATGGCGGTTTCTGCCGTGTGACGGTGTCGTTGCTCCTTGAGGTGCTGTTCTCCGTGCTGCTGGCACCGGTTCGTATGCTGTTCCATACCGTGTTTGTGGTCAGCGCGTTCCTGGGCTGGGAAGTGGTATGGAACTCACCACAGCGTGACGATGATTCCACGCCGTGGAGTGAAGCCTTTATGCGTCACGGTTCGCAGTTGCTGCTGGGTCTGGTGTGGGCGGCAGGGATGGCGTGGCTGGATCTGCGCTTCCTGTTCTGGCTTGCCCCGATTGTCTTCTCGCTGATCCTGTCGCCGTTTGTCTCCGTGATCTCCAGCCGTTCAACGGTGGGGCTGCGTACCAAACGCTGGAAGCTGTTCCTGATCCCGGAAGAGTATTCACCGCCGCAGGTACTGGTTGATACGGACAAATATCTGGAGCTGAACCGTAACCGCACGCTGGATGATGGCTTTATGCACGCGGTGTTTAACCCGTCATTCAACGCCCTGGCAACGGCAATGGCGACGGCGCGTCACCGTGCAAGTAAAGTGCTGGAAATTGCCCGCGATCGTCACGTTGAGCAAGCGCTGAATGAGACGCCGGAAAAACTGAACCGCGACCGTCGTCTGGTTCTGTTGAGCGACCCGGTCACAATGGCCCGGCTTCACTATCGTGTGTGGTCTGCTCCGGAGAAATACTCTTCGTGGGTGGGCTACTATGAAGGGCTGAAGCTTAACCCACTGGCGCTGAAGGCAAAATAGGTTTTCTTTGCCCGTGCGCGGGCCTGAAAATCACGTAGGTCGGGTCAGCGAAGCACCACCCGGCAACAAAATACCGGCTGAGAGGCCGGTATTTTTTTAGAGGTTACTCATGAGAATAATCATCGTTGTGATGATGGCGTGTTTACTCAGCGGTTGCGGCAGTATCATCAGCCGCACCATTCCAGGGCAAGGTCATGGCAATCAGTACTACCCCGGCGTGAAATGGGATGTACGTGATTCCGCATGGCGCTATCTGACCGTGCTCGATCTACCATTCTCACTGGTATTCGATACGCTACTGTTACCGATTGACGCCCAGCACGGTCCCTACGAGTAAGGGTAAGTTAACGTTCGTCCCACTCGTCGGCAGCGGTCTGACCCTCTTCCGTATCCAGCGGAGGTTCAAGCTGAAATTCTCCCTCATCCCACTCGTGCAGGGTATTTTCTTCAAGCCACTCCTGACGTAGCTCGATTTCATCATAGTCACCATCGAAGACGGCCTGTGCACCTTCACCGCTCAGGATCGGCAAGCATTCTCCATCTTCGCCTTCTTCTGCGAAGAATTCAGCCTGCCACATAATATCCCCGTCCTGCAGAATATATTTTTGGATATTGAGTTGTTGCACGTCAGCATCTTCTTCCTCAATGCCGGGATTATCGGCAAGGAATTCTTCGCGAGCGGCATCAATAGCTTCTTCCAGCGTACTATAGAATACATATTCTTTATCGGACATAATGAGTTCCTCAATGATTATGTTTATCAAATGTATAGGTGCATGAATGCGAACTGTCAAAGCCTACATCTATAGTAGGGTATCAAGCTTGCAGCAGGTTGATGCTTTTGGCTTAGATCGCCAAATTAGTACAGTATTAGACTTCCTCGAAAACGCTAAACTACCCGCTGAATTAGGGTATCAGCTCGATCCAAGCAATCATGAAGTACTGGATTCGGATAAAGGGCTTAGTGGCTACGCCGGGCACAACTTCACAAAGGGGTCATTGGGGCGATTCAAGGAACGTGTAAAGTCAGGAGAGATTACAGAAGGCTGTTTGCTAATTGAGAGTGTGGACAGGTTTTCCAGAAAACAGGGCTATGATGCCATTGATGAATTCACTTTCCTGATCAAGCGTAACATTGACATTGTTGAAGTAGAGACAGGGCAAATCTACAGCTACAAGCTTGACCATAAACTGTCCACTCTATCAACGAGCATTGAACGTGCTTACCAGGAATCAAAACGTAAGGCTCGTATCAGTAAGAAGTCATGGCAAAAACGTAAAAAAGACTCTGTAGATACTGGTATTGCTCTTAACAACAATACCCCTGATTGGCTGTCATTAAGTCAGGATAAGAAGTCTTATGAATTGGATGTTCAGAAGGTGCAGACAATTACAAAAATTTTTGAGTTATACCGTGATGGCTATGGTGTAACTCAGATCGTGAATCTGATGAACAAAGAAGGCGAGAGGTACAACGGCAAAGGCTGGAATACCGTTACGGTTTACAACAAATTGCGTGATCGTCGGCTTAATGGCTACCTTGTTGGTAAGTACACCACCATACCTAAAAAAGATAATGAAAGTACTAATGATGCTGAAAAGCGGATCTTAGAGAATATTAAAATAAAGAAAGAAGCGAACGATAATGCAAAGCGTATCTATCCAGTAGTGATTGAGGATGACCTCTTTTCAAGAGTACAATCAATGATGGATAGGAATGTATCTTCCAAAAAGCAAAAAAGTACAACTACTAAACAAAGAAATCTTTTTAATGGACTTACTAAATGTAATGAGTGCGGTAGTCCGATGATCGTCCAATCCATGTCTAATGGTGGACAATACTTACGTTGTTACAGACAACGAACAAAAGATGAAAAGTGTAATTCCAAAATGTTACGGTACTTTGAAACTGAAAAGGTACTCTTACAACATATCAAAAATCTCAATCTAGATGAAATCTATGGTGATGAAAAAAGTAATCAGTCACTTGATACCTTAAAACGATTACTTTCTGATGTGAATGGAAAAATAGCATTGCTGAATGAAAAAGTTCAGAGTGCAAACGATGAAAGTGAATTGTTTGCAATAATGGAATTTAAGAGGAAACGAATTTTAGAAAAGGATGAGTTGATTGCAAAGATCAACTCGCTTGAGAATCAATGTGAAGCAGTTACTTTGAATTATACATATGATATTGAGCAACTTACTAATCAAGATAATACAGTAATTAGACGTAAGGCTAACGAGCATATAGCTAAAGTTATATCTTCTGTTAAATGCCGAAGAATTGATTCGAGTTACATAGGTGCTTACTATCTTTATGATATAACCTACCATAGAGATATACTAAAACACATACTGATTACTGATAACAGCGGCAAGCTGATTAGTGAAATAACCATATCCGAAAAAGACAACGAACGTACTTATCTGGTAAGAGAAGAAGATCAAACTGTATTCAAGGTAGAATCTAATGGCAATGCGTGGGTAATGTATGCGAGTAGAACAAAAACAATAGATGATCTACTCTATTATATAAACACAATGATGGTGGGAAGAGAGCCTGATGATTTCACATACCTACTAAACGAAGACCATATCGAATGGATTGATTAGTACTGTAGAGGTTTATTGATATGTGGATTAACCCACTTATAGATATGATACTTGGTATTGGCCTAGTGTGCGGTATTGGTTGGTTAATCCTTAGGTTTTGGCCTTACTTCTTTAGTGTAGTATTCATAATGGCGACGATTTATGAAGTGTGGAACATCTTCAGATGATAGATACGCCGAAAGGGGGTTTGCGGGATTAGTAACTATCTATAACTATGAATAGTACTGAAAAGATTCAGAAAGGTAGTTTCATCATTTAAAACTTAATTTTTACCTCACCTGATGCTCTGTGTGAGGTTTTTTTGTATAAGGAGTGTGTTTCTGTGTCTGAAGAAATCAGACGCATATGGAGCGTTAAAGGGGTCGTTGTGAGGTGCTATTCAAATAACTGAAGACTGAACCTAAGCTAT
The DNA here is from genome assembly GCF_043945575.1 of Enterobacter cloacae complex sp. 2024EL-00214. Lineage (NCBI taxonomy): Bacteria > Pseudomonadati > Pseudomonadota > Gammaproteobacteria > Enterobacterales > Enterobacteriaceae > Enterobacter > Enterobacter cloacae complex sp. 2024EL-00214. The sequence continues at coordinate 135,001 of NZ_JBIMRC010000013.1, forward strand.
ACACTTGCTTTTGTAGAGAGCAGATCCGATATGAGAAAAGAGAGGAAATCTCTCTATTTCAATCACTTGCGTGATTTTTGGGATAATCGACTGAAAATCGATAAAAAAAAGTAAGAAAATCTATAATAGATGAAAGCTAATAAAAAATGATTTTTAATAGCTTAGTATCTCATGGAATTAATAAAAAGTCAACATCTGAAATTACAATACTGCACCCGGTGGGTTTGATTTCATCAATTGAAGTAACATTGTAACACTCTTGATTGTAACTTGTCAAAATCCTGTTTGATTTCATTTAAGTAACTTTTTGACTAAGCCGTTTTCCGCCCTTACCATAGCAACTGTCAAAACGAGATGGTTTCAATACACGAGTAAAACAATAGATAACAGGAGGTAGCCCATGAGATGACTTTTAATTTAGACAACAAAGGGGGTCTCTATGACCGTATCAAAACGTGGCCGTGTGCCAAAAACAATCAAAGAAGCAGTACAAGCACAGTTTGCTCACATGGGGGAGGGCTATACAACACTTACAAAGTGGAAGAAGACTGAAAGCGTAGCCTACTTTAGTGTCTATCGTGAGTTGCCAAATGAACCAGAACCAATAATCTATACATTTGCTATTCATGGTGATGAAATACGCTACACATGTTGTGACGTGAACACCTGTGAAGCAACTCAGATATCATTAGCCTACTCAGAGGATGCTTTCTTTCAGTTCATGTTCAAATGTAATCTACCATTAGAATTTGAAGCATTTTCAGAAATAATGCGTCTGATAACTATACATGGGATAGACGTTTCAGCATTCTATAAATAAAAAGAATGAGAGGCATTATATTATGCCTCTTCTATATCAACTCCTATTTTTGCTAGTCACTATAAATAGTACTACATGAATAGGAGAATGATTATGATTTGGTTAGGTAATGTACTCATTGAAGTTCTTGCTACTATTGTATATATGTTTGTACTATTCCCACTTTGGGTAGTGCTATATCTTTGTTTTATGGTTTTAGCGTTACTGTCACTTCCCCTAAAGATCCCGATGATTAGAAGGTATCACGGAGTTAGTAATTCACAAGATTCTACAAAAAAAGATAAATAAAACGTAAGACAGAAAAATGAAACGGGATTTGTTTACATGGTATAATATAAGTATCTTGGGACACTTGGGGATCTATGTCCTATAATAAGATATTGCTATTTGTATGAAGTCGAAAAACATCCAGATAGCCCAAATCCCCACTCTAACTACAGAGAATAAATAGTAGTAATAACATTATAACTACTCCTATTGTTAATTAAAGATGGCCCTGAAAGGGGCTGCTTTTATACTTGAAATAAGACGAGTTATGTAACGCAAAAGGTAAATTTATGGAAAAGAAAAACAAAGATATTCCAGTATCAATTCGTATCACGACAGAACAAGCTGAGGCCATTCAAAAAATGTTAGTTGATACAGGTAAGGCAAAGAACCGATCAGCTGGTATTCAGTACTTGATTACTCAAATGATGATAAAAGGATAAATTATATTATGGTTGTCTACTAACCACACAATGAGTAGAAACGCGATTACAGGAAGTAACGCGAGAAAAAATAGGATGTTATATGAACTATAAAAAAGAGTGGTACTTAAAACCAGATGAAAGAATAAATGAAGAAATGTTAGGGCAGATGGAACTAGATAGTGGTGTTACACTTCTAATTGCTGATGTTGGTACTGGTAAAAGTTTCTCATTGGCAAAAAGAACTAATAACCTCTTTGGTGCTCCACTACTTAGTATTGTTGGTAGTGTTGAAGGGATTAGAGTACTTACATGGAACGCGATAGTATCAATGGTACAGTCCACCACTGATAAATCTGTTTTCAAAGATATGACAATAACTATTGATGAAGCACATGGTATATATACTGACTTTAGCTATAAGTCTAAAGTAATCCGTGAACTAATTGATTCATTCAAGTACTTCAAATCTGTTATTCTAATGTCCGGTACTACCAAATCTGAATATTTTAACAGTTTCAATATTGATCGTGTATATCGTGTACACAAACAACAAGAAGCAATGAAAGAAATCAAAACATACTACTATGATAGAAACGGTAAAGCAGTATTAGAATCTATGATTCTTGCCAATAAAGGTAAACGCCGTTCTATTGCTCTTGTGAATGATATCAAACTATGTAAACGTATTGCTAAAAAATATGGTGATAAAGCGTTAGTAGTTTCTTCAGAAGTAAAAGAAGAAGAAAACGTAAAATCATTCTTTGAGTCAAAACTAATGACTAATGGTGATCATGATTATGAATTGATCATTGGTACTGATAGTATACGTGAAGGGTTATCAATCGAGGATAATGAAGAACACGTAGATATCTTTATCTATGGTAATACTGATCCAGATGGTATAGAACAATTCTGTAATAGATTTCGTAATGTTTCGATGTTGAAAACTGTTCATTATATAGTGCCTGTACGTGATTCTAGTACGCTTCCAGACTTTGATATAGATACTTATACTTCTGATGCTCAGATGTTCGCAGAGAGCGTTACAAACCGTTACAGAGGCTTTACTAATGAGGTATTCAAAGATAATTTCAAGGCACAGTACTCGCAAGATGTAAAAGGTAGTCATCTACGCTATGACCGTGAAAGTGATGCTTTCATAGTTGATATTCTAAGCATTGATGCGGCATATGCCGATCACCGTTTCCACCAAACAGTATATGATCGTGGTATGTTTGAGTATCATATGATGGATTATGATTTCAATGTACAACCGCCTGTATTGATATCTGGTGATAATAATGTAGCTGAATCAATCCGTGCTGATATGGCAATTATCAAACGTGAACAAGCTGAAGAACGTGATGAAGTACTTTCTAGTTTAGTTGATAGTTATCGTTGCGGAACATTTAAATATGCGGGTAAACATGAAGAGTATGATGCGATACGTGAAAGCATTGATAAACTTCTAAAGGCTGGTTTGAAACCAACTCAAATTGAACAAGTAGTACATGGTGTTATTAGTGATAAGAGTTTTATTAGTCGCGTATGGGCTGATTATAGTTATGTGGATGAACATTCTAATATTAGGAATAAAGTACTAATGTACATTGCTAAAGAATGTCCCGATGATTCACTATCTTTCATTGATATGTCAATTCTAAGTAATCTTATTATTGGTCATGTATTAAAAGAACTATTTGATGGTGATAAAGCCCGTATGAAGAAAAACAAATTATGGTCACAAGTGATTCAATATGAAAGGGGGGATTTAGTAGTAAAATCAGGTCAAGAGGCTAAGATCATAAACCGTTATATTACTCTTGATAAACGAGTACAAAACCGTGTAAGTGCTAACACTCCAGCATTCATAAAGGCAGTATGTCAGATGCGTAAGATTGATCGTTACAGTACTTATCCGGTGAAGTACACAACCCTAAGCGGGATTGAGATTGACAAGGAAGCAGTAGAGAAAGAAGCAGAACGAAAATTCATCGGTGACGTTGCCGCCCTACGTACACGCTTCATGGCTCTACATGCTGCCTAACTCCTGATTTGTCACAGACAGAGTATATAGTATTATTATAATTATAGATCTCTCTGTGACAAAATCTACCTTACTTCTTGATCTAAGCCGTAGGCGTGACAAAACAAAAAAAACACAGGCGATAAAAAAGGCAGCCCGAAGGCCGCCACATTGATAACACACTATTTATCGCCTCTATACGAGGAATCTAAATGAAAGAACAATTCATATATATGTGTACTGTACAGAATAAGCACACAAAAGAACTTAGTGTAAAAGTTGGATATACATCAAACATACTACAACGTATGAAACAGCTAGAAAGATCTAATATTCATTATGAATACTCTGGCTTCCGTTTATTCGAACACAAATCTAAAATAATTGGGTACTTGTTTGATGAGCAGAGGATTCATGTAAGAAACAGAAAATATCTAGCAGGTATCAGCCGTGAAGCAATGCCAGTAGGTTATACTGAATGCTATGAGTGGGGTTATCAATACGAGCTAATTTCACAATTGACATATCTTGGTTATATTTGTGTTTATGATGAAAGTACTTATCAACCCCCACAAACACCAATGTTCCAATGGTAAATACCATATACACTAACAAGGACCTTGATGTATGGATATTGAAAAAGTTGAATATGAGTGGGGTGCAGAGTACCGCTGTTATGTAGATGAAGTACTAACAAGTATTATTCTAAAATCAGGAGGTACTGTCTATTTCTGGAATGATGAGTACTGTAGAATTAAAAACACAGAGCAAGATATTGATATGATCTATTCACCTGTATTTGGTCTTAGGTTCAATACAGATGAAACTGAACAGAGTAAAAAGATACTATGGGATATGTTTCTACCAGGACTAAAGGCACAACCAACAATTGAAGGTTATCCACTACTAGATAGTGAGTATCATCATTTGATGTACTGTAGGGACATTATTCAATAATATTATTAAATACACAGAAAGATTAACTAATAACAGGATTTATATATGCTACGAACAGAATTCCAAAATTATGAAGATGATTCATTTTACTTTCTATACGTTACAGACACGTTAAGAATAGAAACTGATGGCGATAGTGGTTTGGTAATAGAGCTACATGGTACATACAAGCAAGAACCAATAGATATGAACTACTATCTGAACTTGCCAGATGATGAGGCTGCTTACTTCCAGCAATCATTGGTAAATCCAGAACTGGATACAATAATTAAGGCAATGAATATTTTATATGTCAATTTATACTGGAGTCTTCATAATCCCCCTTCAAAGGTATAGGGGGAGTATATCCGATTACAAACTATGATTTTTTATATCTTGGAGTTCTAAATCTGAATTGACGAATACGATTGTCATCATTATTCGATGTGTCTTTTATTTTTTTATCACAATAAAATAATGTTGTTCCAATAGAATATATAAAGGCGAGGAAGTAGAAGATAGAAAAACATAGATGGCTGCTAAATATATTATAAAAAGAATAACAAAAACATGCGAGCCATACAGCTATAATAAACTTGCTAAGATAAATGTTTATTTTTGATACTGATGGTCGCTTTGTATGCTCACTTTCGAAAAAAAATGCTTTGTAAAGATTTCCTGTTATGTAGTATTCAATTTTATCAATTATAAATTCCCAGTTCTCTTGCCAATACTTGCTGCCAACATTTACATAATAAAAACAGCAAGAAAATACAACGCCAATTATGGCAATGGCTGGGGCAAGATGGCTATAACGGTAATTAGATAAAGTTAGCCCAAAAGCAGTTGTAACTACAGTGAAAAATGCGAAGAAATAGGTGGCTCGTTTCCAATACAATTCTATTTCAAACTTTCTAATATCATGAGCTTTTTCTAATGCCAGCCCTAACATTTTATGATGCCGTGATTCTTCTTTGAATATCTTAACATCATCGTTGAAAAAGCATTTAAAGAATTCTCTATCTTCTAGACGTATACTAATTTCTTCTTTATCTTTCACTCTAATTTCTCCTGATACTAATTATAAATCACTTTACCAATGTGTAAATGATCGAGTACACTCCGGTTTCACGCCATATCTACAATGGGGTTTTGGTTTGTTAGGCGTAGGTGTGGCGTGATACTTCATAACATTTGTTAATCATGAACCAACTACTCCTGAACGTAGATAATCAATGGCCGAAACGGTTACTTCACCTTAAAGAACGTTATAAATTTCTGCTTTTTGAATATATTGTAGGCACTCTCTGATGCAGCCAAACTTTGTAAATATTCCTCGTAGTGTTGATTGAAGTTTTTCCTACTAAACTCAAAACCTTTTTGGTGATTATTGGCATAATCAAAAAGGCTTGATTGAGCAGAAATATAAACATTACACGCAGATGCGTTAACATCCCTAAGTGACTTAGTGACTGCAAGTATAATGTCTTTATTTTCTACTTGAATTGACCATCGTTCCATAAGTTCTAATTCTATTACTAAGTTGTCAATTTTTGATATATATTCTCTATGTTTATTTTCGGATATCTCAAATTCATCAGCTTTTTTTTGATCTGGTTTCTTCAAACCACTATTCAACTCCTTGAGGTAATTAACAACTTGATAAATATCTTCTATAGTTTTATATGTTGTGTTGTATAGATGGTCAGTTACGGCTAAGATCTCTTCTGCTTTATCAAAACCCGTAGTATGAGATCTTTGAGAGAACCATTGTTTAGCGTTCCATGCAGCATACAAGGCTGCCCCTGCCATAATGAGATTAGCGATAGAACTAAACCAGTCACTAACCGAACCCCACTCGAAACCTTCATTGCCAGAAAAAAGAAACTTTATAAGTACCAAGCATGTAATTATTAATAATGTAGAAACTATTATTATAAGAGCGATATTAGCTTTTCTACAGTCTATCATAGGATGTTCCTAAATTTATAAAAGGTAATGCAATCACTTTACCATTAATCACCGAATAACGTACACTCCGGTTTCACGCTACATCTACAAAGGGGTTTGGTTTGTTGTGGTGTAGGTGTAGCGTGAAGTTAGAACGGTAATTCACCCTGCATATCACAGAATGCATCATCCTTATAATGTGCCTCCAACATAGCTTGCTGTGCGTAGAACCAACTACCAACAGCAAAGATATCCACTGGCTGAGCTACCTCAAGCATAAAGTAGTATGCGTTACTTGAAGTCACACCGAACCAGTACAAACGAGTACCATCCTCATGAGGTGTTGTCTCGAACAAGACACATTGCCCGTCTTCAATGCGTTCTAAGTACCCTCCAGGATGAACAACCACTATCCGTTGTCCACACTGCCAATACACCTGAACACCTTTTCTAACGCTTGAATCAAACGAATTCTTATTACCCATTTTCCTGCCCTTCGATGAGATTATGATGCTGTAAATTTATACAGTGTTTTTGTGTTGATCAATACGAAACGCTAAGAATCACATAAAAACGATCATTTTCAATAAGTTAAGTAATTTTCTTTAGTGTGGTTAGTCTTTCATTGATATCTAAAAACGATCAATAATTGATCATTAACCAATTTTTGAGATAAGCAGGGATGATCAATACAACCTTCATAGCAGAACCAATCATGACAACATCAGGCCAGCTCATAGGCTGTGAACTGTTAACCCGCTTCCATCGTGAAGATCTGCCAGTACTGAACAGTAAGTACTTCATCATGGCTATGACGGTCGAAGGGAAGAAGGAACTACTCAAACAACAATTAGAGAATGTAGAAGTTCATGCGTCATGGTTCAGAGATAACCGACTTTTCTGTACCGTTAACGTTGATACCGTACAGGCACGGCTTTGTGTCTTTGACAGGGAGATTATTGAGTTATTGGATAAGCTGGATTTCATCAGGCTTGAGATCTCAGAGAACTTTGAAGGGCTGGAATTGGGTATTGAACACCCGGTACTTAGTACCCTGTTAAACGTAGGCTATCGATTGTTTCTTGATGACCTTGGTTCCGGTCGGGCTAACGTAGCGGCGTTAACTACTGGATGTTATGAGGCGGTAAAACTTGATAGAGCGTTCTACCGTCAGGAAGTACAGAAACCCACATTCAACGTACTGATGAAGAACATCATGAACTACTGCCCGTATGTGATCGTGGAGGGAGTAGAGCAACGCCAAGAGCTACCAGTATTACGCGATGCTGGAGTAACGGCAGTACAAGGATACCTGTACCGATCAGTACCGTTTAACAAGATACACAACCTTCTCTAACACCATAGTAAATACCCTATAGACATCAACTATGGGGTATACCTATGAACATCACATTACACTTCCCTAAAGGCTCTACCAGCATCATAGACGGTACTTATACAGGCTACGAGTACTCACGTTCAGATAAGCTAATCAACGCTCAAATCACGTTTGATGAATCATACAAGCTATTCATCAACCAACACCGTTTAGTACTCAGCTATAAATACATCACAGTGAATCACCAGCACAGCTACACAATCGGTAGATGGGTTTATGACTGGAACACAATAGACAATTACAAAGGCTCAGAGCGTGTACACCTCGACTATCTACACTGCTTGACTCAGGAACTAATACAAGATGAATCATTGAACGGTAGACCTATAGATAACTATCGAATTGCTCTATTGATCAATCAATTCAGAGAAGAAAAATAACTCAACAAAATGAGAACCTTTTTCATTTAGGTTCTCTTTGGGCTTTAAAACACCGCGTAGATTTCGACGCACTTTGTTTTAAATATATGTGAAAAAATAATAAAGAGGCGAAACGATATCGAAATGAATAAGAACATTAGCATGAATCAGCTTGCGAAGCAGTACGGATACAACGAATCCACCGTTCGCGAATGGAAAGCACAGGGTATGCCAATTGGTGAAGGTACTGAAGAAGCTGATACACGAGCATGGATAGTACAGAACGTTATTCTACCATTGCGTAATACTGATACACGCGAACAAATAGATCAAGAACGCCTACGTAAACTAAAGGCAGAGGCAGCTTTATCAGAACTTGAATTACAGATGAAACATGGAACAGTAGTTAGTACTGAATATCTTGAACAAGTACTAACTGAATATCTATTTCAAGTTAAAACCGCGATGAGGGCAATCCCAAGTAAAACATACTTAGAGCTATTTGCTCAGACAGACGCGAAAGATTTAAGAGATATATTAAAACAACATATTGATAGTACTTTATTCCAGCTAGGAAGCATGGAATTTGAACTACCCACGGATGAAGAAATACTAGAAGATGGAAACGAACAAGAAGAAATTAACGAAAGTACTAAAGAGAGTACTCCCGACGATACAACCGCCGAAGATACAGAAAACGAGTGAATGGATTAGTAATGGTGTAGTTAAGTTTGTTGATGGACCGAATATGGGGCTTGATTGGGTTCCATTTAGTTTCCAACGAGAACCAATGGATATTGCTCAACAAAGGAGTACAAAAAAGATAGTTCTACAATCATGTTCACAACTTCTCAAAACTACAGTACTACAATCAATAGCATTTAACCTTATGGCAAATGATCCATGTAATTTTGCTTTTGGTAGTAGTTCTGAATCTGAAGTAAAGAAATTCAAGGACGGTAAATTTCTACCTGCTATTGAAACGAGTGAAGTACTGAAGCCTTTAGTAACAGATAAGAACGATAAGAACGCCGCTAATAACGCCAAACAAACACAAATGGTCAACGGTACTTTCGTATACTGGCTTAACTTGAATACTCCAGGGAACCTACGCGGTATTACATGTAGGGTAGTACTACTAGATGAAGTATCAAATGTTGGTATTACAGAGGAGGGCAATCCAATCAAATTATCCGAAGCACGAACAAGTACTTTCGGTGATGATGCTCTAGTAGTGATTTCAAGTACACCATTATATAAAGATGATCTAATTAACTCAGAATATAATTTATCCGATAAACGCCGTTGGTTTGTTACTCACACTTGCGGTCATGAGTATACTTTTGAATGGGAACAAGTAGCCTTTGAATTTAAGCAACTTGAAAACGGGCGAGCAATACCAGACAGTACTACAACTCGTTTAATTTGCCCCCATTGTCAGGAAGAGATAGACGAACATACACGCCACCAAATGATTGATAACGGTCGATGGGTGGCTACAAGTACTGATGGTGATCCGGGTGTAGTTGGCTATCAAATATCACGTATGTATTCCCCATTGAATACTATTTCTGAAATGGTTAGTAAGTTTGCCGATGCTCTTTATAATTTCAATCTTCAAACATTTTATAATAATGAATTGGGATTACCCTATGAAGATGAATACGCAAAAGAACTAGATATACTTCGATTGGAATCATTACGTGAAGATGAATTTAATCTACATAAAATACCTGAAAGTACTTTAGGTATAACAATAGCAGTAGACCAACAATTAGATCGCCTCGAAGCTACTATATTAGGTTTTGATGAAAAGAACATTTATGTACTTGGACATGAATTCTTCTATGGTCATGACTGTACAAAGATTGAATCTCAAGCATGGAAGGACTTAGATCTGTTTTGTCGTCAAGATTTCCGAAGTATTGACGGTCGAATAGTACCTACACTTGCTGTATTCGTGGATTCATCGAACGGTAACGCTACGGATACGGTTAAGAAGTTTACCGCACGTTGGGCTAAGTATCATCCTATTAAGGGTTCTAGCAGTACTACAAGTGACTTATTCAAACAGAGTACACAGGCAGGATATAAACTCCAGATCCTAAATGTTCATGAGCAAAAGAATACTATTCGAAAACTTTTAAACTTGATGCTCAGTACTGAAGCAGAGAACGCACCAATTCAATTACGATTCTCAAGTAGTCTTCCATCAGATTACTTTGAACAATTATCTTCAGAGGAATTAAAACCTGCTGGGGGTAAATTAGTATGGCGACTTAAGAAAGGACAGAAGCGAAATGAGGCTTTGGATTGCCTCGTATATGGAATGATAGCAATTGTATATTCACAATCACAATTAGGTACTCAACCGTTCAGAAAACTACGAGAACATAAAGCTAAATCATTACCTCAAAAGATAAATAAATCAGAAGAATCACAACCTACCCAAAGTACTAGACGTGCAAGGCGAACTGGTATGGGGGCAAAATGGTTTGGAAAAACGTAAAATGATAAGGATATAAAATGGCAATTTTACCAGAAAAGATATATATGGTTTCAAACCCATATGATTATCTAGTAACAATTCCTGCTAAAACACTTTTCGTTATTTCATATGTCAGTACTGGTAATTCAATTACATTAGATAATAAAGACGGTGCTAGTGAACAATCATTCACTATCACCTTCGAGACTAACGTTGCTTCAGAGAAACTATTCTGTACAACGATTACTGATGGCATTGCTAGTACTTCCCAATGTGAAGTAATCGATCCAACTAAACATACTGAAGAATACGCACGTATTCGCAAAATGATTGAAGAAGTTGAAGCTGTAATTGAAGCAAAAATACAAGGTGGTGCGAATTACAGCATTGCAATTAATAACAAAACTCTAGTTAGTGAGTCATTAGCAAACTTAGAAGCAATCCGTGCTCGTTATATTGAACGTGCTAATTCTCTATGGGCTAAAATGAATGGTCAATCAACATCTGGTTCAAGTAAACCATTTAAGAGCATGACCGTATTCCGAGATCCTAACTATCCGAATCGTTGGGGTACTCGCTAATGTGGTTTAAGAAAAAACAACCTGAACAACCAAAACCAGTACAGAAAACAAATGAAGTCCGTGAACATGTTGGTAAAACACTACAGCGTGATTTAAACCAGATCCGTACTACAAGTAATGGTATTAATACTTTCGGCTTTGGTGTCGGTACAAATACAGTAAGTATTAATAATATCATTAAATGGCATTTATCAGAATGGCGTAATCAATCACGTGATGCAACATTAGTAAACCCAATTGCACGAAAGTATATGATGCTTTCTGTAGATGGTGTTGTAGGCAGTAATGGTATCTATGTAAAACCCTCTGTAGATATTGATGTTGATGAAGAAACCAAACATACCATTAACCAACAATTAGAAAAGATTTTTGATAAATGGGCATATGATGCTGATAAATTCTCTATTGATGGTTCAATGACTTTTGATCTATTCGCACAAGTACTTGAAAAACATCGTTGTCGTGATGGTGAAGCGTTTGTACGTATTCATAATTTCAACCGTTCTATCAAGATTGAAATTATTGATTCTGCTAGATTGACTCAGTTGAATAACGCAGTACTGGCAGATGGATATATTAGTAATGGAATTGAATATAACAAGTACCGTCAACCAGTAAACTACTATTTCGCTAAATATAATCCAGTAACATATACATATGATGCTACTAGTTATGAAGTTGTACCAGCAAGTGAAATCCTACATTACTTTGTTATGGATGATGCCACACAGGAACGCGGCATACCCGATCTAATTGCCAGTACTAAGGTATTAGCTGACCTCAAGAACTTCCAGGAAGCGGCATTACTTGCCAAAAGAATCTCAGCAAGTGTAACCACATTCATTACCAATAATGGAAACAACAATGAATTAGCACTAACTGAAGGTGAACAAGATACTGCGATTTATAATGAGTACTTAGAACCTGGTGCAATCTTTGAATTAAATGCTAACCAAGATGTTAAATCAGTTGATCCTCGTAATGGTGTCGATGGTATAGCAGAATTCACAGATGTACTATTTGATAATATTTCAATGGGTTTAAATGTAACTAAGCAATCCCTAATGGGTAGTACTGCTGATGCGTCATTTAGTGCTGCGAAACTTGCCGAACGCCTACAAGCTACAACATTCAGTACTCGAACTAATGTACTTATAAATAAAGTACTCAAGCCAATTTATACGGCTTGGTTAAAAAACGAAATGCTAAATAATAGTAAGTTGAAATTAAGTTTTTCTGATTTCGACGATCTTGTATGTGCTCGCTATATTCCTACTAAACCTATTTCACTAGATCCATTGAAGGATATCCAATGTGAAGTAGCTGCAATTGATGCAGGTTTGAAATCCCGTACACAGGTAATTAGTGAAATGGGTGGTGATCCACGTGTTGTACTTCAAGAAATAGAAAATGAGAAAAATATGAACAAGGAAGTTCTAAATGAAAAACAAAAACCAGACGAGGGAACTAACCCTACCAACGGCGATTAATTCTGATAATCGTACCGTTGAAGTTGCTTTTTGTTCTGAAGCTGGCGTATTACGTGAAATAGAAGGAAAGGTATATACCGAAATACTTCTATGTAATCCAGAAAATGTAGACCTATCGCGTTTGAATAATTCAGGGGCAGTTCTTTTCAATCATGATCGAGATCATTTGATTGGAAGGGTTCTATCTGCACGTATTGATTCAGATAAAGTAGGTCGTGCTGTATTACAGATTTCTAATGCTTCAGAAAAAGAATGGGAACAAATCAATGAAGGCGTATTAACACATATTAGCTTTGGTTACACAGTTAATGATTACCGTATTGAAGGTAATATTATCTATGTAACTCGTTTCACACCATATGAAATATCTCTGGTAACTGTACCTGCTGATTGTACTGCTGGTGTTGGTCGTTCATTGATAAATAACAATGATGACAACCAGAAGGATACGATCATGGAAGATGATAACGAAATTGAAAGTACTGAACCTGAAATTAAAGAAGAATCAGAAGTAATTAGTACTGAACTTGAATCTGAAGAAGAAGTAGAAGAATCCCTAGAAGAAGAAATTACTGAAACTGAAGAAGTGCGTATGAGCGATGAAGAACTATTAGAACAAATTTCTAATCGTCCAGACTTGCTTGAACGAATGATAAATAAAATCGAAGTTGAAGAAACACGCGAAGAAGTACAAGAAAGTACTGCCAATTCTGAATCAGAAGATTCTACCGATGAAGTAGAACGTAAACGTGAATTGGAATCAATCGGCGTAGTTCTAAATATTGATGTGTCTGAAGCAATTGAAAATGGAATTTCAGTTGAGGACTTCAAACGCACACTAAATACAAAAACAAATCCTAATCATGATAAGGAAATCAAAATGGAAAAATCCGTATTAAATGGCCTAATTCGTTCACTAAGTGAAGGTAATTTTGCTGGTAAAACTGAAATCCCTGCGAGCGATTTCGTTCGTACTTCTACTACTGTTGGCGGTGCTGCTCTAGTTAAAGAAGTATATGCTGATTCTTATATTGATGTGCTACGTGCTCAATCAGTATTTGCGAATCTACCTGTACAAGTATACTCAAATCTAGAAGGTGAGGGTAATCTAGTTCTACCTAAACTATCTTCTGATTTCACCGATAACTTCGGATATGTTACTGAAGGTGCTCCATCACCATCTTATAACGCAGCTTTTGAGAAGATTACTCTAAAGCCAGAAATCTTTACTGGTTCTGTTGAACTAACTCGTACTCTAATTAAATCCGCGTCTACTGCTGAACAATATATTCAAGACGCAATGGTTAAAGGTGCTGCTCTAAAACTAGAACGTCTAATTCTTACTGACGTTGTTGCTGCTGCTCCAGAAGTTACACTAACTGCTGCTATTACTAAACAAGATGTTATTAGTGCTCTAGCTACTCTAGCTGCTGCTAACGTCCGTATTGAAAATGTAGTTGCTATTGTACACCCTACTACCGCTGCTGTATTGCGTACTACTCTAGATGGTTCTAACACCTCTGCTAAGTACTTGCTACAAGGCTATATGGGTGACGGTATCCTAGCTGATTCAGTACGTATTGTTGAATCTACTCAAGTTGCCGCAGGTGCTATTGTTTTCGGTGATTGGTCAAATATCGTTATGGCTCAATGGGGTTCAGTAACTATGGATCGTGACGATACAACTCAACGTAACTCTATGGGTATCGTTCTACGTACCTTTAGCTTCCAGGCTCATGCTCTAGCACACGATGAAGCATTCCTAGTACTTAAGTTAGCTTAATACAAGGATGACAAATGAGAGCATTTTTTAGTAATTCACAATCAGAGTCACTACTTAATGCTTTTGGTGAAAAGCTCGTCATTGTTCAAGATGGTGTATCAATAACGATTACCGCAATTTTTGAACAAGACGAGCTTTTTTTCGATGATAGTAAAACTACCGTAACATATTTTAGTGCTAAGTCAGGAATTAAACTAAATAGCACCTTCACGATTGATAACACCGAATACGTAGTAAATAGAATAGATGATGATACGAGCGGTATCTCTAACTATCACTATGTTCGCAAGATCGATTTAGAAGAGGAAATATAATATGTTCACGGCAGACTATACAATAAGAAAGTATTTGATTAATAAATTAGCAGTGATTGTTAATTTACAATATCCATCAAAAGCATCAGTAGATAATACTACAATGGTTTACATTGGTGATTCTTCTGTACAACGTACACAGATAGCTAAAGCAAATCAAATTGTAAACAATCAAATAGTACCTTCAACTATTAGAAATTTATGTGAATTTCGAGTTGAGTTTGTAGCTGTCGGACAATCATTTAAAAGTGCTTCAGATGAAATAGAAAAAATTCTTGAAGCACTTTATACATCTGGTTTCTTTGATGAACTAAACCAGCAACTTCCAATGCCATTATTCAATATCCGTATTGAAGATAGCCTAATGACTACTCAAGCCGAAGCAACGGAAACCGCTTATGTACACACGCAAACTCTATCTTTTAGCTATGGGGAATAATTATGGCTCAAACATTTTTAGGGAATCTAACTACAGTATGGATTAATACCGATACAACCAACGTTGATCCAAATGCCCGTACTTTTGTTCAAGTAGAAAACCTTTCAGCATTTCCAAGTTTTAGTGAATCAACTTCTGTTCCAACTGTAGAAACATATAATAGTACTTACACCTCTAAAGTAGCGGGTGATAGTTCATATGGTGATATGACTATATCAGTTAACTATATTCCAGGTGAAAACGCCGTACTTGATTCTGTTGTTGATTCTCAGCAGTTAGTACAAGTCAAAGTAGAAATGCTTGATGAAGGTTCAAACGATACTACCGTAAACTATGTGCTTTACAACGGTTACTTATCCAGCGTTTCCGATACGTCGGATATGGATCAGGTTGTTACCCGCTCTTACGTATTCACACCAGAAAGCCAGGTATCAGCAGGTATTCTTGATGAATCAGTAGTTGAACTCTATCGCGGTGATTGGGGTGTTGGTTCGAACGGTAATGAGTTTCCAAGCTATCAAGGCCGTGACGGTAACTCATTCGTTAAGATCGCAGCAGCCAACGCACCAACAGGTGTTGATATGTTGGGTATCACTAACCTTGATGGTTCTAACGGTACTCAATTGGTAATGAGCAAAACCGGTACGCCAGTACTCAACTTTCGTAACTTCTCAACAGCAAGTAACGGGGCATGGTACAAGGTCTACACCAGTGCTGATAAACCAACGCTAACAGAACTTGGTGCGGCAGCAGCTACCGATCTCAGTAACTACGTACCAATCACACGTACTGTCAATGGTAAAGCACTTACAGCTAACATTACTTTGGTAGCAGCAGATATTAGTGATGTTTACTCTAAGACCTACATTGATTCAAACGTAGTACCGAAAGTATTCCAGTTAAACGGACACGCATTATCAGGAACGGCGTTGAACTTAGTAGCGGCAGATATACTTGATGTGTATTCACAGACACAGGTTAATAATACCTTTGTTGCTAAAACGGTTACTGTTAACGGTTTGCCTTTGAGTAGCAATATCACACTAACGGCAGCACAACTTACTGATATGGCATCATTAGCATATAGTAATAGTACTTATGTGCCTAAGACGTTCTTAATCAATAACAAGCCATTATCTGGTACTAACATTCAATTAGTAGCAGCAGATATTAGTGATGTGTATTCCCGTACTGAAAGTAACGGATTGTTTGCATTACGTATCACTACAATTAACGGTTATGCTCTTAATAGTAACGTAACCTTGAACTATAACGATGTTGGAACGTATTCAAAAGCACAAATTGATGCCAAAGATGCCGCACTACAAGCGAACATTGATACCAAAGTAACTATCACTCAAGACCTCCTAACAATAAATAACGTAGAAGATACATTAGAACTTGATATGTCTGATGGTAAACGTGTTTTCAAAGCAACTCTAACAGCACCAGTAACACAACTCAGTGTTATAAATGCGAGTGGGAGTAATTTAAACAGCCAAACTATCACGATGTTATTAACACAAGGAACAGGGGCAAATAAAATTTCATGGCCTTCTAATGTTAAATGGTCTTATGGGCGTGAACCAGTATTAACCTTTACGAAAGATTCAATTGATGTAATTCAATTCTTGTCAATAGATGGAGGAAGTACCTGGTACGGCTCCTTACTAATGGCGGATCTACAAGAATGATAAGAAAACAAAATATCAGCAATGCCCAACAGATGATTGAAGGGCATTGGAAATTTTTAGAACGTAATACTGGTTTAGTTAATGATAATAAAACAGATCACTATGTACTAAACCCACAAAACGTTATATGTAACAACAGGCATTTTATAGCGGAAACGGGATGGGAAGCACAACCGGACGGTGACGCAACCACAGAAGGACAATCCTTAGCAATTCTTGGTGCTATCTATGCGTATCAGGCAACCAAAGAACCGTACTACCTACAACGTGCTAAAGACTTTTTCAACGCCTATCACATGGCGTTCTTCCGTGGTGTAGCGTTCCCCGATCCACCTAACGGTTCATTGCGTTGTAACTGGATCTGTAATGGTAAGGCTCCAGTACTGGCACATTACCCATTAGATCCAGAGTATCCAACTCACGGCGGGTTCAAGGGCGTATTGTTCACATGGACAAACGGACAAACACAGATACCTCATGGTTCACCTAACTACGGTGAATACCTCGATGCTGTATGGTTTGCCTTTCCTGAAAGAGCGGGGCTTGGTTGGAACCAGGTAAACGCAACAGCCTACGCATGGTTAGCTAATGAAGATTCCATAGATTGGGATACTAAAGCACCAACGTATGAAGTTGATTGGATTGTTGACCGCACAGGCCGCAAGGTAGATAGCAATGGTGATGTACTGGCAGAAGGACTAACAAGCCAGATCGGTACAGTCCAGCTCAAGGACACGTCTATAAACGGTAATTACCGATTCAACTACGCCACAAAGAACCCTGTATCAGAGGGTGGTTATCTGATGGGGCGTAATGAGCGTTGGCACAACAGGCCAGTAAACGTACCCATTGATAACTACGGTTCACTTGATTTCGCTGATAACGCATCAGATGCTGAATTGTGGTTCTGTCAGGCGGCAAAGCTACTATGGGATATCACAGGCGAGCGTATCTATTACTTAGCATGGCAGAACTCACTACTTACATGTATTGGATATTCCGATATTGATAAATTTGATATGTTCTTTCGTAAAAGTACTCTTGCTATAACGCCGTTTACTGATGGTATTTCATATGATTATTTCTATCCGAGTAATCAAGTAGCATCATATTCACGTGATTCAGATGGCTATATAGTCATTAATCAAAGTGCCTCAGCACAAACAACACTTGAACAACAATCTATATGGTTCAAATTTAATAATAGTTCAACTTTCCATGTTGAATATAGTGGTGTTGATACTACTGGCAAACCATTAAGCCTTGCTGTAGCAATGACAGTGAATAAAACTAAAACAGAAGATGGTGCTATAAGATACCGTTGCGGTTTACCCATTACCAATACTGATAATAGTATTATTTCAATGGATATACCGATGAATCATTTTACACGTATTGCTAAACCAGACGGTGGACAGTACTTAACAGCAGATATGCGTATGATTTCCGATTATGGGGATAACACAGTAACTACCTTACAATATGTATCTGGTATCGCTGGAACGTACTATGACAACGTGATTTCTACTACTATGGATTCTGACGGTAGTTCTACAGTTGGTTTCTGGATCTTTGATGATGAAACACAGGATTTAAACAGCTTCACATACAGAACATATGCTGATGATTTTAATATCCGTATCGTTGATGATCTTGGTTGGCGTTGGTGGGCTATGCTACCAGCAAGCAACGGGGCATGGGTAACACAAATGTTTAATGTACTTGATTTTAAATTGAGTTCTTATCAACCGGATCATGAAGAAGGTGATGAACAGCCAGGACAACCAACACTAACAGGACGTACAGAGTTTACACTATTACTTGATACCGATCCGGTTGATGGTGTCTCAGGTCGTATTGACTGGTATTGTGTTAACGATTTACCAGCACTTTATAACGATGGTGGTACAGGTGATTATTCAGTATTAGTAAGTTTAACATTCAATGATAGTACTGGTAATGGATATACAGCACGTTTAGGTGATTGTGTAATCCGTAATTACATGCTTGATAGCCTTTCATATACACCAGGACTAATACCATTTAGTAACATCACAGATCCATATGCTCAATTGTATTCCGGTTGGCGTGGATTACCATATCCTGGGTATCAATTGCCCGCGATTTGGTGCTTTAAGGGTACGACAATTGATCAAACCAGACTAAATAATAGTATTAAGTTCTTATGTGATGCTCAGGACTGGTTTACTAATAAATTCCATCCTACTTTACCTGGCCCGTGTGCTCAGGCTTATGTATGGAACCGTCAGGACGCTTTAGCATATGCCCCTGATGGTAAACCGGATCAATTCATTATGCAGCACTGGTACGAAGAAGCATGGTCAGGTTATGAACCTCGTGCGTTCTTTGCAGGTTGTGATGTAGTTCATGAGCTATATCAACGTGGTGATTATGCTATTCCACAGAACATTATTACGTACTGTAAGAACTGGATGAATTACTTAAAGTGGTTCATGAAAAATAATGATGGTCACGCACCAACACGATTTAAAGATACAGGTGAAGTTATCTATGATGGCTTTACAGGTCATATGTCTGGTTTGTGGCTTGCTGGTGCTTCAATGATGGCAATAGCAGGTTATCCAGATCACGAATTACTTGATTTACTATTCGCGGAAATTCAACAGAACTATAACGTAGTTTCAGCTAATCACGTAATGAATGGTGGCTGGTCATCAGCTATCAGAAGTGGAACACCTACTACAGCACAGAACAACTCTATGTTCTTTGGATTCTATACAGGTGAACTACTAAGAGGTTTAGCACTTTACATGAAGTACTACAACCAACATATATAAATAAACAGAAGGGGTATCAAGGACTGATGCCCCAAATATATAAAGGAATATTAAATATGGCTTTTAATTCTATTTTTGTAGGCAATAATGTAAAAGTTGAAATCGCTAATGCTCCAGCGGGTGGCGGTCAGGCAACTACCTTTACTGTTGTTGAAGAAGTTGGTGCTTTTCCATCAGCGGCAGGTGCGGAATCTAACGTTGTTAGTGTGAACACTTTCGGTCAACAGTACGCTAAGAAATTGCTTGGTTCTCGTTCAGTACCGGATCTAACTCTAACTGTTAACTGGAAACCAGGTGCGACAGGTCAAGAAATGCTTGCGGCAGCCGCAGCAGCACAAACCCTAATCCAGGTTAAAGTAACTTATTATCAAAATATTGATGATCAGGATGGTGCGGCTTATTACAGCATCGTAAACGGTTATGTAAGTTCTGATGTAGTTAACGGTGATTTTGATGGTGTAGTAACTCGTGATTTCGTTGTTTCCGTTACTGGTGCTCCAATTGCGGTTGGTGAAGTAACTGGTGCGTAAGTACTAAATACTACAAACCAACTAACAAGGATAAAGCGAAATGGATTTTACTAATCTTATGAATGCTATTGGTGTGAAGTTAACACCAGTAGTACTAACACCAGAATGTACTGTATACATCAAACTACCAACTATTACCCAACACGCAGAAGTTTCAGATCCATATAAAGCGATCTTCTATTGTGTGGTTGATGAAAGTGGTAAACAGATTTTTGATTCACCTGAACAAGTTGAACAGAATGTTGATTTAACAGTACAACTTAAACTAAATGCCGAGATCGGTAATGTGTTTGCCAAATCCTTTAATGTTGAGGATGTAGAGGCAAAGTAAGACGCGATCCGATTCTCAGACTATCACTATCTTTATTGTATAACAGCGGGTGTAGTGTGGATGATCTCTACACTATGCCCGTTTTGCTTTTCTTCTACCTATTAGTTTTCAAAGAATCGGTTGATCCTGATTCATCACAAATTGAACAAATCAGGCATACAGAACTACTACAGGCAATATGGTTAAGTACTGGCAATATCAAGAAAGAAGATATACCGAAATTTAGTATCTATGAACTCGATTCATTGAACATTATTTCAAATAAAACCTTAGCTGAACAACAAGCAGAGAGGGAGAAGAAGATCGCAGAACAACAAAAAGCAAACATGCTTAATTGGATGGGAGTAAAGCCTAATGGCAAACAATAATAAACAATCAATGATATTTGAAATCACAGGTGATGAATCTGGATTACAAAAATCATTAAAAAACGCAGCAAATGATATAGGTGATTTTGGGGATCGTGCTGGCGGTGTGTTCGGTAGTTTCAATACCGGACTATCAACCACGGCTAAAGCTATGTCTGGTTTCGCTGGTGCGGTAGGGGTGGCAGGTATCGCCATTGCCGCCACATTAGCCAACGTTCAAGCTCAATCAGAAAAGGCGTTTGAAGTCTTTCAGGCAGCATCACTATCACAAACTGGCATAGTGCAGATACAACAGGCGGCTAATATGTTTGCGGGTGTTGGTCTGACTATGGATCAAGTAGCCGATCAGATGAAAGATGCTAAGGATAAGTTAGGCGATGCTATCACGAATAACGCTGGCTCTATGCTAACCGATGTAATTCAACCGTTGAAGTTGAATATGTTTGAGTTACAGAAAGCAGCAGAAAACGGTGAAGATATTATTGCTAAGATTTACTATCAAGCTAAACAAATGGGCTTTAGTCAGGCTCAGATTGTACAGATGATGGAAACCGTAGCTAACGATGCTACTAAACGCATGACTGTATATAGAGAATTCAGTACTGAACAAGAGTACCAAAATAGCCTTGCTAATGAAACTATACAGTTAACAGCAGAGCAATCACGACAATTTGAAGAATATAGAACGGCAACTAATAATCTATCAAGGGCGTGGGATGCGTGGCGAAACTCAACACTTGCCCCTGTTGCTAAAAGCCTTGCTGATATTCTTGATTTAATGACTAAGATACTTAACAGTAAGCCAGTGGCAGCAGCCGCAGCCGCTACGAGTAAGCAGGGTATACAGGCAGTACAGGAATACCAAAAACAGTACCAACAGCAGATACAAAAAAACTCTTCTATCTATGGTGCTCAGATGGTAGAGGAACAGCAGAAGCAACAAGAAGCCAATAACAAAACCTTTGAGAATCTTTTAGCTAATCTTGATGCCGCACATAATCTACTTGATAAACAAAAAGAAGAATACAATAAAGGCTCTGATAGAAGTGTTATTGATACAGCGTTGAAACCTTATCTTTCAGCTAAGCAGAAGACACAAGCACAGATTGATACACTTGATGCTACTCACAAGCAACTACGAGCAACAATTAAAGATTCTTTAGTACGTGCTTATAAGGGTGATGAAGCGGCAATGAATGCCGATTTAGCTAAACTTGATGAAGGTTATAAAGCTAACCGTGAGAAGTTAGTGAAAAGCCTAAGGAAGGTGCGAACAAGTTCCTGATATGAGATCATCATATTCATCCGGAGCGCATCCCAGAGGGACATCATGAGCCATCAACTCACCTTCGCCGATAGTGAATTCAGCACTAAGCGCCGTCAG
>NZ_JBIMRC010000014.1:0-135992 GCF_043945575.1 Enterobacter cloacae complex sp. 2024EL-00214
GTCGTCGGTAATCTCAATAGCGCCAGGGGCATCGGGGGGAGTGATGTCGTAATCCACAGTGACAGGGTCACTTTTCGCACCCACATTACCCGCCGGATCGCGGAAGCCGACCTGCAGGTTATGATCGCCTTCCGACGGCAGGGTTATCTCTGCACGCCAGTTGCCGCTGGCATCCACCACCGTGGAGCCAGTCAGTTTATCGCCGTCATAGAGAAGTACCGTATCGCCCGGTTCACCTTTACCGCTCAGGTGCAACGGGTTGGTGTTGGTCACGCCACCAGCGGAGAGATCCCTGGCGTTGTCGTCGGTAATCTCAATAGCGCCAGGGGCATCGGGGGGAGTGATGTCGTAATCCACAGTGACAGGGTCACTTTTCGCACCCACATTACCCGCCGGATCGCGGAAGCCGACCTGCAGGTTATGATCGTCTTCCGACGGCAGGGTTATCTCTGCACGCCAGTTGCCGCTGGCATCCACCACCGTGGAGGCAGTCAGTTTATCGCCGTCATAGAGAAGTACCGTATCGCCCGGTTCACCTTTACCGCTCAGCTGTAGCGGATTGGTGTTGGTCACGCCACCAGCGGAGAGATCCTTATCGTTGCCGTCGGTAATGCTGATATTGACGGGTTTATCCGGCGGTGTCAGATCGACAGTAAAATTCAGTGAGGGGCTTTTGGCGCTCTGCTTACCTCTCGCCAGCGCTGCAAACTGGAAATCGTGTTTACCCTCTGGCAGTGCGACCTCAGGTTGCCAGTACCACTTTCCTTCGGAGTTAACCGTCGCGCTCCCGACCAGCCTGCCATTATCGTACACCTGGATCAGGCTTCCGGGGGTTCCACTGCCGTTGAGAACGGGGAGGGCATCATCTGTGCTCACACCGGGTACCAGCGCACCAGTAATGATCCCCACGTTGTCTGTCGCCTGTATATCTGAGGGAACTGTCGGTACAGGCGTGTTCTGACTACTGCTTCCTCCATTCAGCGCGGCAACAATACCCGTCAACAACCCCACCGCCGCAACGGCACCCGCGGCCATCATCCCGTGTGAAAGCTCGCTGGACGTGACGTCCGTCAGGGCCAGAGTTCCACTCTGACTGAGATGCAGTGCATCATTACCGCCTTCTTTCAGCAACAGGAAGGCTTCTTTGTCGGAGTCACTGCTCTCATAACGGTGATAACTGCCATCTTGCGCCATGCCGTACAGCATGCCCTGCTGTGTATAAAAGTCTTCAATGATAATTTCCGCAGTATCATCCTCCTCCTGCGTAAATATCATCAAATCGTCGCCATCGCGTTTTACAACAATATTTTCTGGTGCAGGTTCATTTGTGCCGCGAACCAGCAAAAATTTTCCGCCTTTAAGTGATTTTACCCGTACCGGTGCGCCCTCGGCCTGTACCGGGAGTTCCGCGATACGTACGATATTGTCGCCATCAATGACGAGTAAGTTGATTTTTGAAGTATCCATAATATGTCTCAGGTTCTGATTTGTTGCAGATATAGGCTTTTTCATCAGTAGCCATTATCAGTTGTGGGCTTCATTAATCTCCGAGACCTGTCTCGAATTACCCCCTGAGTTTCCCTTTGATTTCTTCCGTGAGATCAACCTGTTTCGTGACGAAAAATAACCCATCCCATTGAGACAGGTCTCATTAATTTAAGACCGTTCCGCGTGACAGAATATTCTTAATTTAAACCAATAAATCAATTTAATTCATTGATTTAAACGCAATTAACCAATCAAGGAAAACGCGAAGTATGGAATCCTCAACTGCACATTTACAGGAGGAACAGCTGCTCGCCGCCGCTCGCGATAACCGACAAAGTGATGACTCTCTGCTCAGAAGTATTGCCTGGGTGTGTGAGCATTACCGTCTCGGTAAAAGCGATGACGTTTTGCTGGCGGGTCTGCCTGTCGAACAACTCCTCACTCCCTCTTTAGCGCTTGATGCGCTTAAAAATGCCGGTATGACCGGAGGGCTCATCAGGCGTAATAGCGCAGAACTGCCGGAACAGATCTTCCCGGTGATTCTGTTGCGTAAGGGGGCTGGCGGGATGGTACTGCTGGCACGTGAGCGTCGTAAAAATGCCGAAGACAAATGGGATCTGTTCTATTCCCTGATCCTGCCAGATGTCTCCGATGAGCCGGTTGAACTTAACCATGAAGCGCTGAACGAGCTGTATGTTGGCTACGCGATCGCGGCTAAACCGACTGCGCGTATTGACAGCCGGGTTAGCGATATCGCGCCGCCACAGCCGAAAGGGCACTGGTTGTTCAGCACGCTGTGGCGCTATCGCCGCTACTATCGCAGCGCGGCGCTGGCGTCGGTGCTGGTGAACGTGCTCGCATTGGCAACCGTGTTCTTTACCATGAACGTTTATGACCGCGTTATCCCTAACCAGGCGTTTACCACGCTCTGGTCACTGGCGATTGGCGTACTGGTGGCGATGATTTTTGAAGCCATCACCCGTAGCGTACGTGCTCACCTGCTGGATACCGCAGGAAAAAAAGCGGATCTGATTGTGGGTAGCGTGCTGTTTCGTCAGGCGCTGGCCGTCAAAATGGAGCATAAGCCAGCCTCTTCAGGATCTTTTGCCAACCAGCTACGCGAATTCGAATCCGTGCGTGACTTCGTCTCGTCCGCTACGCTTGCGACCATTGCTGACCTGCCGTTCGTGCTGCTGTTTATCGGCATTATCTTTGCCATCGGCGGCCCGCTGGCCATTGTCCCGCTGCTGATGCTGCCGATGATCCTGCTGGTCAGTATGGCCATTCAATGGCCACTGGCGAAAGTGATGAAAGCCAGTTTGCAGGAAGCATCGCTGAAGCAGGGCGTGCTGATTGAATCCATCGAAGGGATGGAAACGCTGAAATCTGTGGGTGGCGAGGCCTGGATGCAGAGCCGGTGGCAGAAGTTCAGCGCCATGCAATCGTCCAGCTCGGCTGCGTCTAAGCACTACTCTACGCTGGCAATGAATTCGGTGAGTTTTCTGCAACAGCTGCAGACGGTAATGCTGATTGTCACCGGCGTGTATCTGATTGACGCCGGTAGTCTGACGCAAGGTGCGTTAATCGGTACGGTTATGCTGGCTGGACGCGTCACCGCGCCATTAAGCCAGGTCGTCGGTTTAGCCGTGCGTTATCAGCAGGCTAAAGCCGCGCTGACCTCGCTTAACAAGCTGATGGAGAACCCAACCGATCGCAGCAGTGAAATCGACTATATCAAACAGCCAGAACTGAACGGCGATATCCAGCTTAAAGGCGTTACCTTCTCCTATCCGGCACCGCCTATGCAGCCGAACCCGGACATTCTGAAAGACGTGAACCTCACGATAAAACCGGGCGAGCGCGTGGCGATTGTCGGGAAAATTGGCAGCGGAAAATCCACTCTGCTACGTATCATCGCGCGTCTTTACACGCCGGTTAAAGGGCAGCTTTTTAGCAGCGGTCTGGATGTGAATCAAATTGAGCCGTCCGACTGGCGGAACAACGTGGGATTTGTGGGGCAGGATGCGCGTCTGTTTTACGGCACATTGCGCGAAAACATCATGATTGGTCGTCAGAATGCCACTTCCGATGAGTTTCTCAAGGTACTGCGTTTAACCGGTCTGGATCACATTGCAGCGCGTCACCCGCGGGGAATTCACATGCCTGTGGGCGAGCAGGGTAACAGTTTATCCGGCGGCCAGCGCCAGCTGGTATCACTGGCGCGGACGCTGTTGGCACGTCCTAACTTGCTGCTACTGGACGAGCCTACCAGCGCGATGGATGCGCAGACCGAAGCCCTGTTCCTGCAACACCTGAAAATTGCGACCGCCGGACACACGCTGGTTGTTGTCACTCATCGCCCGTCGTTGCTGGCACTGGTGGACAGGATGGTGATTATTGAGGACGGCAAAATTGTCGCGGATGGTCCGAAACAGCAGATTCTGGCTGCGCTCAACGGCTCGCCAACGGCGCAGCCAGAGCAAACGCCTGCTAATGACAGTACGTCAGCGCAAGCTGTGCCAGTAAAAGAGCAGGCGGAGGCCAGTGCATGAAATGTTTAAAAAAGAACGAAAACAAACCGCTTTCAGCGCGTGATGCTGTCTGGATGAGCGATATCCAGGAGGCGCTATTTTCCCAGACCACACCTAAATCGCGCCTGGTGTTATGGCTGATTCTGGCGGTGTTCGTGGGTTTCTTAACCTGGGCGCATTTTGCCAAAGTGGAAGAGATCACCAAAGGTGATGCGAAGATCGTCTCGAAGAGTCGCGAGCAGATTATCCAGAGCCTTGAGGGCGGGATACTCGAAGAGTTGAATGTCCGTGAGGGCGACATTGTGGAACCGGGGCAAATACTGCTGAAAATCGATCCGACGCGTGCGCAATCAAGTTACCTGGAGACGCTGCGTAAGGTTGTGGCACTGGAAGCGACCGTTAACCGTCTGCGTGCGGAAGCGTACGGTCTGCCGCTGACGTTTAGCGACCGCGTGAAACAGTATCCTTCTGAGGTGGAACTGGAAACCCGCGCCTACAACAGCCGTAAGCAAGCGCTGGAAGAGGGGGTCGCTTCGCTTGAGAAGAGCTATCGTCTGGCGCAGAACGAAATTGTCATGTCTGAGCCGCTGGCGGCGCGCGGATTGCTTTCTGAAGTTGAGTTGCTGCGTATGCGTCGTCAGGCAAACGATCTGCAATCGCAGATTGTGGAGCGCCGCAACCGCTACCAGGCGGATGCCAATACCGACCTGATCCGCCAGGAGCTGGATCTGGTACAGGCTGAAGAGAGTCTGACCGGTCGCGAAGATATTGTGAACCGTACGACCATTACGGCACTGGTAAAAGGCACGGTGAAAAACGTGCGGGTCACCACCATTGGCGGGGTTATTCAGCCCGGTGAACACATCATGGAGATCGTGCCGCTGGAAGATCAGCTGCTGGTGGAAGGGAAGATCAAACCGTCTGACGTAGCCTTCCTGCATGCGGGGTTACCTGCGATGGTGAAAATTACCGCCTACGATTTTGCAATCTACGGTGGTCTGAAGGGGCAGGTTTCTCTCGTTAGCCCGGATACTTTAAAAGATGACGCTAAAGCCGCGGCGGGTCGCCCTGACGACACGTATTACCGGGTAATGGTATTGACCGACAGCAGCACGCTTAAAGCCGGTGACAAGGCTCTGCCGATTATTCCAGGCATGATTGCTACGGTGGAAATTCGCACGGGCGAAAAAACCATTCTTGATTATCTGCTGAAACCCATTTTTAAAGCGAAAGAAGCTTTCCGAGAGCGTTAATTTACTATGAAGAATTATTCTCCTGTACAGCGTCGCCTGGCGGCGACGCTGACGGTACTCTCTTGCCTGATGTCAGGGAAAAGTGCCGCCAGTAATGAGGGGCTGTTAGCCTTTCAGCCTGCGACCCCGGTGGTTAAATCCGGCATGGTGATGGCCTCCACCCCTCCTGCGCCAGTCGCTCCACGGATGGCGCAGGAAAATGCGGTGCTCAACAAGACCAAAGACGTTGACCGTCAGGCCGCCCGAGCGCCTGGCGAGAATGACATCCGCATGCTGTTCAATGATGCCGTCAATACCGCGCTGAGTATGAGCCCTGAGGTTCGCGGTGCACAGTTCAATACCGCGGCGGCACAGGCTAACGTCGATGAAGCGAAAGGCCAGCGCTGGCCGCAGGTGGATGTTGGGACGCGTTCAAAAAGCGTCCAGTTTGGTGGCGGAGAACGTGGCTATAGCGACAGTCGCCCGGCAGTGACCGTGAATGTAGCAACCACATTGCTCGATTTTGGTCGTACCAGCAACACCATTAAAAGCCGTGAAGCGCTGCATCAGGCCGCGAAAGAGAATACGGGCGCACAGGCGGAAAATATTGCCTGGCAGGTCAGTAGTGCGCTAATTGAGCTGAGTAAACAGCACCAGATCATCGCGCTCAGCCAAAAGTACGTGGCGCGTATGAACGAACTGGTTGAAATGCTGGACGGTATTGTGAAGGTTGACCAGGGGCGTCGCAGTGAGTTAACGCAGGCCAGAGGACGTTTATTACAGGCACAATCTTCTCTGGATACTGCCGTATCACGTGCGCGTGATACGGAAATTATCCTGAACCGCCTGCTGGGAGATACCCGCGTTCCCCTGCCGAAAGCGCCGGTGTGGAACCTGAAACCGGGAGAGCTGAATAAGCAGTTATCCGCGATTGAAAGTCATCCCACCATTCGACAGGCACAGGCAGAAACCGCATCAGCGCTGGCGGATGCGGAAGCAGCACGTTCTGCCGCTTACCCGACCGTGACATGGAACGTTGGGAAAAGTACCGGGCGCGATGAGCTGGGGCGTGAACAGGCATGGGAAACCAATGTCAACTTAAGCTGGCCGATTTTCCGGGGCGGTTCACAACGGGCCGCTGAGCTTTCTGCCGCACGCCGTGCAGATGCCAGCAGAGAAGCTATCGAACAGCAATCCCGCGATCTGGATAACCGGGTGCGCGCGGCCGATCAGGATGCCCATAGCATGCTGGAGCGTGCTGAGCTGTACCATGACTTATCGATTGAATCCGATCGCATTCGCCATGATTTCTTCGATCAATGGTATCACCTTGGACGACGTACTCTGCTGGATGTGCTGAGCGCAGAAAGTGACTTTTACGGCAACCAGGTAGCGGAAGTGACCAACCGTTTTGATGGCTATTCAGCTATTTTTCGTAGCTATGCCGGTTCCGGTACACTATTGTTATGGTTACGAAATAATAAATAGTTAAGTCTTTTTTAAGATGGCTCACACTGCAGGCATAAAAGAGAATATGTATGAATCCGTTTTCAGGTAAAAAAATATACGTCGCCTTACTCGACGATCACCCGATTGTCCGTAAGGGGATGGAGATTATATTTAGCCAGGAACCTGATTTCGAACTAAAAGGCAGCTTTGCCAGTCGTATCGAACTCATGAATTTCTTACGCAACAATCGTGTTGATGTGTTGGTTCTTGACTATCTGCTTGGTGATGAAGAGATCGACGGTTTACCGATGATCAAACAGCTCATGAGCAACTTCCCGTGGCTGAAAATTCTGCTTTCATCCACACTGGAAAATACGGCGATTGTGCGCATGGCATTAAAAATCGGCGTGCGGGGGCATGTTGGTAAAAGCCGCGATTTATCCGAGGTGGTTAATGCGGCGCGTCAGGTCGCGGCGGGGCGCATCTCTCTGTCAGAAAGTATGGAGAAAGAGTTCTACCTGATTTCAGAGCCTTGTGCAGGCCCGAAAACGGGGCCAGACGGTGACAATGAACCGCAGGTGATTGATGGCATCGGTCGTCTGGATCAGCTGTCACCCAAGGAGCTTGAAGTGCTGCGCCTGTTTACCGGGGGAATGTCTGTCTTACAGATTTCAGAGAAGTTCCAGCGTAGCCGTAAGACGGTAAGCGGGCAGAAGAAGTCGGCCATGAAAAAACTGGGCGTGAAAACGGACTCCGAACTGTTTCTTTGGCACGACCAACTGCTTTAATGCCTTCACTCATTCCTTTATCAGGAGCCTTTTACAGGCTCCTTTTTTTATCTCAGTTATACCGTTTCGCCCGATGCTTCGTGTCTGACTGGGTGAATATTTCGCAGTGCAGCCGCAAGATGATTGATTGAGCAGGGCTTAAACAGGCAGTCATTCATACCCGCCTGTAAACAACGCTCCGTAATCTCATGCATGGCATTCGCGGTAAAACCGATAATCCAGGCAGACGCGCTGTTTTGTTCACGCTCACGCTTGCGAATCAACTGTGTAAGCTGATAGCCATTCATGCCGGGCATGTTACAGTCGGTAATGATCACATCGATATCTGCTTTTTCCCAGATAGCCAGCGCCTCATGTCCCGCCGACGCAAGGTAAGCCTGCTGTCCTAACCAGGCTAACTGTTTAGCCAGCAGGATCCGGTTAGCAGGGTTATCGTCCACCACCAGGATCTTCAGGGCGGGAATTTTGTCCTCGTCTTCATGCTGCCGGACATCGGCAACGGCCGCCGTTTTCACTTTCGGCAACGTAAAGGTTGCTCTCACAGTGGTACCTACGTTTTTCTCACTGCTCAGCGTGAGCGTACCGCCCATGCTTTCGCAAATGGTCCGACTGATATAGAGCCCCAGCCCAGTTCCTGCACGGCGGTTTTCTGCCTGGCTAAACGGCCTGAACAAGGCCGCCTGCTGGCTGGCGTCAATCCCGACGCCGCTGTCCTGGACATCGATAATATAGTGGACGCTGTCATTGTCCGGGCCTTCAGACTGTTGAAGCGTCAGTGATACGCTGCCGATGTCGGTAAACTTAATGGCGTTACTTAACAGGTTCGACAGAACCTGTTTAATGCGTAATGGGTCGGCATAGACATCTGTCAGCGGTTCCGTCGGGAATGTTCGGGTTAGCTCGATATTTTTCTCGATGGCAACGCCCTGGAAAACCCGCATCATATTGTTAATCAGGGTGCCGGGGTTGGTGGCTTCGGGATTGAAATCGAGATGCCCACCCTCAATACGGGAAATGTCCAGAATATCGCCAATTAAACCCACCAGTCCTTCCGCTGATTCATAAGCCACTTCCAGCGCCTGAATATCTTGCTCACCGCGACGTCCTTTTTTCAGCACAATATCCAGCATGCCAATAATTGCATTCATTGGCGTGCGGATTTCATGACTCATGGTTGACAGGAAAACAGATTTCGCCCGGTTAGAATCTTCCGCCCTGTCTTTGGCTTCCCTGAGTTCGACCAGGAGTGTTTCACGCTCGGTGATGACCTCACGCAATTGCACAAGCTGCGTGTTCATCTGACGGCGAAGTGCCGCTTTACGCGCGATTTGTCGGTTCAGGTAGAGAGCCCATCCCAGCGCCAGAATAATCAATACGGCGCTGAAGATTGCGGTGGCGATCAATACTTCCCGGTAGCGATACCAGAAACTGTCGACAACCACCAGTTCGTTTGGCCTCCAGCGGTTGGCCAGATTTTCCAGTTCAATAGGGGGAATGCTCAGTAAAATTTTATCCAGAATGCCCTGAAGCTCCGGGTTGGCCAGCCCTACACCGAAGGAGACCCAGACGGGGGCATCGCCCACAATGGACACCACTTTGAGCTTGTCCTGAAAGTTGGAGACGATCTGATAGTCCGTCATGATCAGAATACCCACGGCGGCGTCCGCTTTCCCCTCAAGAACGGTGGAAAGCAGCTGTGATTCATTACCCACATGAACAATTTCAATTTCCGGGTAACGCTGACGCACCATACTCTCCACGCCAATGTTTTTTACCATTGCCAGCCGCTTGCCACGCAGGTCTGCCAGCATATGAATGTCGTGACGATTTGCCGCTGTTGCCAGGGAAAAGGCACTGCGCAGATAGGGGCGGGTGAAGAGTATTTTGTTTTTACGCGCCTCACTTGGTGTTATCGATGCGAGCATATCCGCGCTTGACTCGTTGACCTTCTGAATCAATTCCTCTGTGGTACTGCCCGTTTCAAAACGGAACTGCAAACCTGTTCTGAGTGACACAACGGAAAACAGATCGGCGGCAATACCGCGCAGAACACCTTTATTATCAATAAATGAGACCGGGGCTGCATTGTCCTGACTGTAGATCAGGACGTTAACGACTGGGTGTTTTTTGATCCACTCTTTCTCTTGCCCGGTAAAGGAAAGGGATTTTGACCCCTGTGCGAGATCGATACGGTCAGGCTGCCAGAGACGATAAAGCTCCTGTTTTTCATCTTCTGGCACAGCCCTGATTGCGGCATTAATCAGTTTGAGGAGTTGCGGATTTTTTTGGCTAACAGCAAACCCCACTTCGCGACTGGCCAGTCGTGATAATCGCTCGACATGAATGTTGTTCAGGTAGTTTCGGCTGAGCGAGTAGCTGTTGCCCAGGTAAACCCGTGACTGACCAAATGCCACCGCGCTGAGTGCTTCCTGATAACTATCAAACAGGCGAAAACGGGCGTTAGGGTAGGTAGCTTTAGCCTGTGACAGGGGGAGATAGTCCCTCGGCATCGCGACGTCGGTGTCATGCAGATCTTCTGCCAGTGCTGCAGTATCGCTATCATTGAGGCCCAGCACCGGTTTATCACTGGCATAAGGTAAGGAAAAGGCAAAGGTTTCGTTATCCGGGAATGCTGCGACAGAAGGGATCAGATCAATATCGCCGCGTGCCAGCGCCTGCCATGCCTCTTCGGAGGAGCTGAACACCTTCACGTTAACCGGCAGGTTGAGCTGCCAGGCGACCAACCCCGTATAATCGGCACTCAAGCCTTCATACTCATTGCGAATGTTACGCATGCCAAAAGGTGGCACATCATAATGGGTCACACCCACATTCAACTGCCGTTGTTGTTTGATAAACGCGGCTTGATCGGGGGTGAGAGATAAGCGCTGCAGGCTCTGGACAGACGTTCTCATCAGGATCTTATATTCATCGCCTATCGCTGAAGGCATTGAAAGCGAGAGTAAAACCAGCAGCAAAAAATGGCGAAAATAGTGACGCATATCTCTTTAACTGACTCCTGCAGACGAAGTGACCAGGGGGATTCATTACCCGTGCATCTGGTGTGCTGTGAGTGAAACATAACAAAACAACCGTTATGAGTTACCCCATAACTTACTGTATAGCTGATGAAAAGACATCCTTCATAGAGGATTTCAACCATTCCGTGGCCGGATCCTGCCGAGGCAATACATTATTGATGTGCGCGCATGATGACGAAACCAGCGGGAAATTGTTATAAGACCTGACTTGGTTGTTTTTGTAATGAAATAACAATGTCGTTGAAAAATTTAATGATTATTATTTGTTTACTGCGAAAACACCCCTTAAGTGAAATTCAAAAGGGCTGAATACGCACTTTCCCTTCCTGCCATCGTGCGGGAATATCGAGACGGGTCTTATCGTGAGCAATCAGAAACAGTGAAAAAATTGACTTAATTTTTTCTGATTAATTAATTGAACGGATTATTATGCGCCCAGCGTCTCAACGTCGACCCGTAAACCACGCCGCGATAAACCAGCAATTTAATTCACTGGCGGAAATATATCGCCAGTCTATGGCAACGGGGGATTATGCCCGGGCCTCGCTCTGCTGTGAAAAAGCCTTGTCCGTATTGCCAAAAAATATGTCTGTGCAGAGTGACTATGCCCTGAGCCTGATGCGCCAGGGAAAGCACGATCGGGCGTATAAGGTGTACCGAAAAATATACCAGTCGCCGCAGCGGCATGAAGCCTCTGAAACCTGGCTGGATGGTTTTGCCGAACTGTGTGGGCACATGGGAAAAACCCAGGAGATGCATCTCTATGGGCTTGAATCGCTGACGTTGTCCGATCAACGCTTTGGTCATGGAAAATGTTGGCCGCTACCTTCAACGCCACCGCGCCCGTTTGATACCATGCAGCGGGAAAAGAACATTATCGCCTTCAGCCTGTACGGTGACCAGCCGCGCTACTGCGAAACGCTGATTAAAAATATTGAAACCGCAAAATCACTGTTTCCTGGCTGGTGCTGCCGTGTGTATCTGGATAATTCCGTGCCTCAGCATGTCTGGCAACGTCTGCAAGGGGCAGGGGCTCAACTGGTCGACATGAGTCATGAAAAAGGTATCTATCCCACATTATGGCGATTTCTGGTGATGGACGACCCGACGGTTGAGCGCTTTTTAGTTCGCGATGCCGACTCGCTGCTCTCTGAGCGCGAGCAGGTCTGTGTAGAGGCGTGGCTCTGTTCGCCCTGGTACTTTCACCATATGCGTGACTATTTTACCCATACCGAGCTTTTACTGGCCGGGATGTGGGCAGGTTGCGGTGGTATATTCCCGAATGTTGCAGGAATGATGCGTGATTTTGTTGCGCAATATCAGGGCAATGCCCGCTTCACAGACCAGTATTTCCTGAAGGCGGTGTTGTGGTCTACTGTGCGGCAAAGTCTTCTTAGCCATGATGATATTTTTGGTTTTCATCATGCCGAGCCCTGGCCTGCGCATCCACCCGTTCGCTGGAAGGCAGAACATTTCCATGTGGGGAGCAACGCCGGGTTTACGGTAATGGCGGGGCCCAGCCAGAAACAGGACGGGGAAAAACAGGTTGTGTTACTGAAAATGGACGGTAATGCCTGGCGCTATACGGCTCCCGTGCGGCAGGGGCAGTGGAAGCTGCCGGTCCCTTTTTTCCTTGCTGATAGATTTCGTCTTGGTGATGTAAAGGTTGAGATGGTCAACGACGATGACCGTCGCGGAATGTAATGTTGGCGGCCTGCATTCCTGCCTGAACCACATGAAGGGGAATTTTTACCGGGACGAAACAGGCGCGACAATAAGTCCGGTCTTATACTGTCTGGGTCTTGTCTGCCCCGGAGGCTTCTCAGCAGAACAAGACAAAGCTTACTCAGGGTAAGCCGGGTCATCGGTATAATTTTATTTTCCAGCATGTTTTATTCAGGGAACGACTCTTACGATGCGTTTTTTATCAGCCCGGTTAATTAGTTTTCTTTTTACCTTGTGTTGTATGTGGCAACTGCACGCCCAGCCACTGGAACTGCAACGTCGTGCTCAGGTTAACGCACCACATGTCCAGTTTAGTGAGGCCGCGCAACGATGGCTGGATAACCATTCGACGCTGAATGTGGGGGTTTGGGGACAAGAACAGCCGCCGCTAAGCGAAGGGATGGGGCACGGCGTCTTTGGCGGTATTGCCGCTGATTACCTGGCACTGCTGGAAGACAGTCTGAAGGTAAAAATTAAGCTGCATTACTACGAACACAGTAGTGAGGCATTACTGGCATTGCAGCGTCAGGAAATTCAGATGGTGGCAATCTGGAATCCGGCGCTGTGGCCAAGCCCGGATCTGCAAGCTTCACCACCGTGGTTACTGGATAAAGCGGTTCTGATGACCCAGAAAACGCCGGGGGAAACGCCTGTTGATCTGCGCAATAAAGTGATTGGGGTGGTCTCGGGAAGCCAGGCCAGCACGGCGCTGCAACGTCAGTACCCGGAGAGTACGCTGCGTTTTCAGTCATGGTATACCACCGCCATCAGTGCGCTAGCCTTTAAACAAATCGATGCGCTGTGGATTAACCGGGCCAGTGCGGAATATCTTACGCAATACCATCAGGTCAGAGACCTGAGCTGGACGTTCAGCCCGACGATACCTAATCTGAACATGAGTTTTGGCATCGACCGACAGCTCCCGTTGCTGGCGGAATCCATCGATACCGTATTTAAACATGTGTCCTTAGCCAGCC
Source organism: Enterobacter cloacae complex sp. 2024EL-00214 (assembly GCF_043945575.1). NCBI lineage: Bacteria > Pseudomonadati > Pseudomonadota > Gammaproteobacteria > Enterobacterales > Enterobacteriaceae > Enterobacter > Enterobacter cloacae complex sp. 2024EL-00214. The sequence goes on from NZ_JBIMRC010000014.1 coordinate 13,232, forward strand.
GTTTGCGCATTGCGACCAGTTGGGGTCTGAACCGTAGCTTTGTCATCACCACGAATCCACTGGGGTTAGATCCCAGGGAGGAAAGCTGGCTTCGCGAGCACGGACAAATTCAGGTCATTATTGACCGTCGTCAAAGGCCAGTCTCGTTTGTCAGTGAGGGGGAACCCCAGGGGCTGGTGGTCGACTTGCTTAATCAGTTTAACGATCAATACGGCATTCGCTTTTCGATCCTGAGCGTTGAAAACGATACCGAATTTCTGGCAATGAAGCGCGCTCATCCTGACGCGCTTTTTGTTGAACAGGTTGTCGATACGCCGCAGCAGACCAAAAGCGGTGCGGCCAAAACGCCCCCTTTACTGACCACGCCAGCCGTGGTGGTGATGGATCAGGGCATCAAGCGCCCGAGTGATTTTTCACAGCTGAAAGGTGAGAAAATTGCCATTCAGGCGAACGACCCGCTGTTGCCCTGGCTGGAAACCTGGTATCCCACCATTAAACTGGTGAAAGTCCCTCATATGGACGATGCCCTTGAACGGTTAAAGCGCGGTGAAGTACGTGGGGTGATTGCACCGCAGTTCATTGCCAGCTACCTCGTGACTCTCCACCACCCAACCCGTTTTCATCTGGCGGTAACCCTTCCTGTGACACCTGTCGACCTGGTGTTGTCAGCGCAGACGGAAAGCAGCCAGCCGATTAATATCATGAACAAAGCGCTGGCCGATATGCAGCCACGCGCACTGATGCAGATGGCGGGTGACTGGCGTCAGGCGGCGCTAGAAAACAGTGAAATCTGGAATAAAAGCACGTTAGTGAACTCGCTGCTATGGAGCATATTGCTATTGCTGGTTGTGGTGGGCTGTTGGCTGTGGATCCAGTATTTACGCCGTGCATTACGCCGCGGCACTGTCTGGCAGCAGAAGCTGGCAGAGCAGCTGAAATTTACGCAATCGTTAATTGACGCTTCACCTGTTGCGCTTTATGTCCGCGATCGACAGGGGAATTTACTGCGTTATAACCAGGCCTGGAGCGATACCATCGGTCTGTCAGGACAGGATCTGATAGGTTTGCCGATCACCGCCATTGATACGATTGAACCTTCGGAGTTAGCGGTGATCGAAAGCCGGTACCGCCAGGCGCTCCAGGATGGCCAGCCGCAGAACTGGTCCGCCAGATTTCAGATTGATGAGCAACCGCGATACTTACAGGGTTGGGTTGTGCCGTGGCATGACGGTCAGGGAGAGATTGGTGGGTTAATTGGCGGCTGGCTGGATATCACAGAAAAAGAGCTGTTGATTGCCCAACTTTCTGAAACAAAAAGTAATCTGGAACAGGCTATTGCCAGCAAAAACGCCTTCATGCTGAGCATGGGGCATGAAGTTCGCACGCCGCTCAACGTGATTACGGGGTTGCTGGAACTGGAACTTCAGGCGCTGGACGAACGCCAGGAGCGCAATGAGAATCTGAATCTTATTTGGGAGTCATCCCTTAGTTTGCTCTCGCTAATCGGCGACATGTTTGATGTTTTCCGTGCTGATAACCCGCAACTACTTGGTTTAACGCGCAGCACGAATCTGCCGCAGCTGATCCACAGCACGGTAGCACTCTATCGCCAGCAGGCTGAAGCTAAAGGCATTAGCCTGAACGTGTTGATTGAGCTTTCAGCGCAGCGCTACGATACCGACCCGCTGTTAATTATCCGCATCCTCTCCAGCCTCCTGCGTAATGCCATCAAACACGCTGACGGCGACGCAATTGATGTCGAGGTGTACGAGGGAAGCAGTGACCCACGCGTTGAAAGTGTCCGGCTGGTGATTGAGGTGTGCGATCGGGGGAGGGGCATTTCTGAACAAACGCAGGCACAGATCATCGAACGCACGAACAATGTGACGCTCAAATCAGAGTGGACCGACACCGGTTTTAGCTTACCCGCTTGTCTGCATATGGCGCGTGCCGCAGGAGCCGAAGTGCGTATTGAAAGCGAGCCACACGAAGGGTGCGTGGTGAGTTTCCTCTTTGACGCTACGCCATCCGCAAAAATTACCCTGCATCACCCGACGCCGGACAGCCTTGCCAGCCTGCACATTCTGGTGGTGGATGATTATCCTCCCGCGCGTCAGACTTTACAGCAGCGGCTTGAGGCGTGGGGACATCGCGTCTCTTTAGCCACGCAGGGTGAAGAGGCACTGGCAATGTGGAAAGCGCAGCCTGAGGGCTATTCCGCCATTATTACGGACTGTACTATGCCGGTGATGGATGGTTACGAACTGACCCGGCAGATCCGCCAGCATGAACAACGGGAAGGGTACCGGGCGATCCCCATTTTTGGTTTAACTGCCATGAGTGGTACAGAAGCGGCGGCATGCTGTATTGATGCCGGGATGAATGAATATCTGGAAAAACCGCTTATGCCGCAAAAATTGCAGGAAATCCTGGAGCGGTATTTCGCCAGTCCCCGAAAAGCTGAAGTTGTCGCTGACGATAAAACACGTCAGCTTCAGCTCGAAATGATAAAGGTGAATAACCAGGACGCCGACCAGCTTAAGCTGCGACTTGGACAGCGAGATCGCGATAAGGTTGGCCGCATGGCACACCGGATTAACGGCGGTGCGCGGATGATGCATTTTATGTCGCTGAAAGAGACATGTGAGGCGCTGGAAGTTGCCTGCAACAATGCGCAGGGCTGGGACACGATTGAGCCGCTGGTCGAACGTGTGCTGGAAGAGATGGAGCAGTTTAATGAGTGGCTGGCACATCAGGAGTGAGGCGTCAGCATAAAGGCTAATTTCTGCGCGGTTATGCGCGCAGAAAACCTTTGTCAAAGTTAAATTCAGATGCCCGGGGTAGGGCAAAGTTGAAATGGCCGCCATTATGGAAGAGACGCATCCTACATGATTGGTACGCTGTGGTCGCTGACACTCATTACTGCTATCCGCTATGCTTCCGTGGTTTGAAAAGGCCTACTATGGTGAAATGGATGGACTGCTTCACTGGGTGCTTATTTCTATTATTTGCCGCAAAATTGGCGATGAGTCGAAGATAATAATACAGGGGCAAACGCCCCTGTATTATTTCATACCACAGAAGTTATTCTCTCTACGGCAGTGTCTTCAACGCATCAACCATTACCTGTATAACGAGGAATATTGGGGTAAACCGGGTCCGGTTTATTGGTATGAAGTCCTCGATGAAACATTCTTCTGACAGTTAACTAAATTTACCTGTAACTCATTGTAAATGAGTCCGAACAAAGCAATACTGATCCCTCTAAAAATTCATGACAGACCAGCCGCCTTGTTGCGGAATGGTCTGTCAGGATCCGGTGGTAACTTAAGGCAAATTAATGCCTGAGAATGTCATTCATTCCCAGGCACCTCTCTGCTGCCTGACGGCCGGACTCCATTTCATAATGGGAAACATAATGGATAATATCGAAGATATCGTAAAGGACGCTATTCAGAAGGCCACCTCGGAGCGGGGCAATATTTCAATACTGATTGCTGGCCGTTCTGGGGTAGGAAAGAGCACGTTGATCAACGCGGTTTTCCAGCAAAAGATGGCCGAAACAGGCCAGGGTAAGCCGGTAACTCAAAATACGCGTGAGATTACGAAGGAAGGTGTACCTCTCACAATTTTTGATACCCGAGGTCTGGAAATGTCCGAGTTCCAGGAGACCCATGCTGATCTTGAAAGACTGATAAAAGAGCGTTCATCTGACAGGGACTCAAATCGCCATATTCATGTCGCATGGCTCTGTATACAAGAGGATGGGCGCAGGGTTGAACAGGCTGAAATTGATTTGCACAATATGTTGGCTCGCCATATGCCGGTGATTTCCGTGGTAACCAAGGCGAGAAGTGATAATGGTTTTAAAAACGAAGTTCAGCGTTTGCTTCCGGAATCCAGAAACGTCATTCGTGTTCGGGCTATTCAGGAAGAGATGGATGATGGTTACATCATCAAAGCAATGGGATTAGAAAGTCTTATTGAACTGACATCAGAGGTTATTCCCGAGGGAAAGCGTAGAGCATTGGCGGCAGCGCAAAGAGCCAATATCAACTACAGGAAGACGCAGTCACATAAAATTGTGGTGGCTTCAGCAACGGCTGCTGCCGCGGCAGGCGCGAGTCCAATACCCTTTTCCGACGCAGCCATCCTTGCACCTATTCAGGTCACGATGATTGCGGGCATTACCTCAGTATTTGGCCTTGAGCTTTCGAAGGGAACTCTTACCACACTGGTGGCATCTGCTATTGGGGTTGGTGGTGCGACATTTTTAGGCCGTACTGTTGTTGTTAATATCCTGAAGTGTTTCCCAGGAGTAGGAACAGTTGCTGGTGGGGCAATATCAGCAGCTACAGCCAGCGCAATCACTGTTGGTCTGGGAGAAGCCTACATTGCCGTGCTGGCTGAAATTTTTACTAAAGATCCTGATGCAGAGCCAACAGCAACGGAAATCGGCGAAAAGCTTAAAGAGAAAATGAAAAAGATAGGTTCATGACCGCTTAGAAGATTGAGTATCTATGCAGGTTAGCATAAGGGGGCAATCGCCCCCTTCATTTTTATTTCAGTCTCTTGCCGGTATCATCAACAACTTTCTCGCCATCTTCCTTTGCGAAAGCCCCTTTCTGTGCATCTGGGAGGATATCCAGCACCACTTCGGAAGGGCGGCACAGACGCGAGCCCAACGGTGTCACCACAATCGGACGGTTAATCAGGATCGGATGCTGCAGCATAAAGTCGATTAGCTGATCGTCAGTAAATTTATCTTCCGCGAGTCCCAGCTCTTCATAGGGCTCAACATTTTTACGTAGCAGTGCCCGTACAGTGATCCCCATATCGGCAATGAGTTTAACCAGTTCATCGCGTGACGGTGGGTTCTCAAGGTAATGAATTACCGTTGGTTCAGTACCACTGTTGCGGATCATCTCCAGCGTGTTACGCGACGTACCGCAGGCCGGGTTGTGATAAATAGTGATGTTGCTCATATCTGTATCTCATTACAAAGTGAAAGAGAGACGTAGCGCCAGTGCGACCAGCGTTACAAACAGCACAGGCAGAGTCATGATAATTCCGGTGCGGAAATAATAGCCCCAGGTGATCGTCATATTCTTCTGTGAAAGTACATGCAGCCAGAGCAGTGTTGCCAGGCTACCAATAGGGGTGATTTTCGGGCCCAGGTCGCAGCCAATCACGTTGGCATAAACCATCGCTTCTTTGATAACGCCAGTTGCCGTGCTGCCATCAATCGAGAGTGCGCCAACCAGCACGGTAGGCATGTTGTTCATGATGGAAGACAGGAACGCCGTCAGGAAGCCAGTACCCAACGTCGCGGTCCAAAGCCCTTTATCCGCCAACATGTTCAGCACACCTGAGAGGTATTCGGTTAGCCCGGCGTTCCGCAGCCCATAAACCACCAGATACATCCCCAGTGAGAAGATAACGATCTGCCAGGGGGCACCATGCAGCACTTTGCCGGTGTTAATGGCATGACCCCGTTTCGCCACGGCAAACAGAATTACCGCCCCAACTGCCGCAATTGCGCTAACGGGAATACCGAGCGGCTCGAGGACGAAGAAACCAACCAGCAGAAGAATCAAAACAATCCAGCCAGTGCGGAATGTAGCCGGATCTTTAATTGCTTTTGCCGGTGTCTTAAGGAGCGCCAGATCGTAAGCCTGTGGGATATCCTTGCGGAAGAACAGATGCAGCATAGCAAGCGTGGCAACAATGGCGGCAATATCAACCGGAACCATTACCGACGCATATTTGGTGAATCCCAGACCAAAGAAATCCGCTGAAACGATATTCACCAGGTTCGACACGATAAGCGGCAGGCTGGCAGTATCGGCAATAAACCCGGCAGCCATAACGAATGCCAGTGTCGTGCTTTTACTGAAGCCTAATGCCAGCAGCATGGCAATAACGATGGGTGTCAGAATTAACGCCGCGCCATCGTTGGCAAATAATGCAGCCACCGCAGCACCGAGCAAAACAATATAGGTAAACAGCAGGCGGCCACGACCATTTCCCCAACGGGAAACGTGCAATGCAGCCCATTCGAAAAAGCCGGATTCATCGAGCAGCAGGCTGATAATAATCACGGCAATAAACGTTGCCGTCGCGTTCCAGACGATATTCCACACCACCGGGATATCACTTAAATGTACAACGCCAGAAATCAACGCCAGTCCCGCACCCAGCATTGCACTCCAGCCGATCCCTAATCCCTTCGGTTGCCAGATAACCAACACAATGGTCAGGACAAAAATAGCACCTGCCAGTAACATACATCCTCCTGACAGGGCGGCAGAGCCGCCCTGTATATACAAAAAAATTAACTCGTCAGCTCTCTGAGTTTTTTGATACCGGCAGGCTCAGACGCCAGTACCGGAACGAGCGCTATACGGTCAGCGTGCTGTTGCTTAACGGCCTCAATCTGAGGCTGTTCCTGCCGGGCGCGCAGGCAAAGCAACGGAGAACGCGTATCCGCAATGGAAAGGCAGTTATTGATAATCCAGCCCCACGGATGGATCCCCGCTCTTTCGAGATCGGCCTGCAGGTTCGCCGCTTCCAGCACCGGTGTGGTTTCTGGCAGCGTAACCAGTAGCACTTTGGTTCTGTCCGGGTCCTGAAGCTGCATCATTGGGGTAGTAAAATGACCTTTATTCCCCATTTTTTTAGCAATCTCGCGGTGATAGGCCCCGGTTGCGTCCAGCAACAACAACGTGTGCCCCGTGGGAGCCGTATCCATCACCACAAACCGCTTACCGGCTTCGCGGATCACGCGGGAGAAGGCCTGGAACACGGCAATTTCTTCGGTGCAGGGGGAACGTAAATCTTCTTCCAGCAGGCGTTTCCCCGCGTCGTCCAGGTCTTTCCCCTTCGTCTCAAGAACATGCTGGCGATAGCGTTCGGTTTCATCGTGGGGGTTGATCCTGCTGACCTGCAGGTTATTCAGGCAGCCGTTTAGCGTGGTACTGAGATGCGCGGCAGGATCTGAGGTTGTGAGATGCACATCGAACCCCATATCCGCCAGCCTGACGGCGATAGCAGCAGCCATCGTGGTTTTACCGACGCCACCTTTGCCCATCAGCATAATCAGGCCGTGTCCATCGCGGGCGATTTCATCAACCAGGTCAGAGAGTGACGGATTTTCAGGTCGGTAAGCTATGTTTTGTTCAGGGCGTGAATAAGCCTCAGAACGGACATCAAGCAGTCCTTTTAATGCGGACACGCCAACCATGTTCACCGGCTGCAGGAACAGAGTATCTGTCGGCAATTCTGATACACCAGCGGGAAGATTTGCCAGCGTCTCCTGTTCCCGTTGCCATATCGCAGCCGCTAATACGTCATGTTCTGCTTCGGCTGCAGGTAAAACACCATTAATAATCAGATACTGGTTTTTCAGGCCAATCGTAGCCAGCTCTTCATGGGTGCGGGCGACTTCCTGCAGCGTTGATTTTTGCAGCCGTGCAACCAAAACAAGCCGGGTACGTTCAGGATCTGATAACGCCTCAACCGCATGAGCGTACTGCTCACGTTGCTTTTCCAGCCCAGCCATCGGGCCGAGGCAGGAAGCACCGTCCGGGTTACTTTCAATAAAGTTACTCCAGGCTCCGGGAAGCTGGAGGAGGCGGATAGTGTGGCCCGTTGGTGCAGTATCAAAAATGATGTGATCAAAACGCGTCAGCAGAGAAGCGTCCGTCAATAAGCCAGTGAATTCATCGAACGCCGCAATCTCAGTGGTGCATGCTCCCGAAAGCTGCTCGCTGATACTGTTAACAACATCCTCGGGCAGAAGACCCTTGACAGGATCAACGATTCTGGCCCGATATTGCTGGGCGGCTTCTTGCGGGTCGATCTCCAGTGCGGAAAGTCCGGGAACTGCAGTCACAGGGTGAATAGTATTACCGATAGTCTGATCAAATACCTGGCCGACATTGGAGGCAGGATCGGTACTGACCAACAACACACGCTGACCTTGTTCTGCCAGGCGGATAGCCGTCGCACACGAAATGGAGGTTTTGCCCACTCCTCCCTTACCGGTAAAAAACAGGTAAGGTGGGATATTCTGTAAGAATTTCATATGTCCTCCTGACATACTCAACAACAGGAAGTATTACCACCACAGCAACGGGTGGGAGCCAGACCTACTTTCTCCAGCGGAATGCCAAACCAGCGAGCCAGCTCAGCACGTTTTGGGTATCGCCCAGCCATCACCGTTTCACCGTCCAGCAACAGCAGCGGAAGACCTTCTGCACCAGATGCTTCGAGGAATGCTTTCGCTTTCTCGTTCTGAACGAAGCTCATAGGTTGCTGTGCCAGGTTGTATCGTTCAACCTGCACGCCGCGTTCTTTCAGCCACTGGACATCAGCAGAGAAATCCACCAGAACCTGATCGACATCGGAACCACATACACCGGTACTGCAGCACATTGCCGGGTCAAACACCGTTAACATTTTCATTCTGAATACCTCACATTCGAAAAATCACATATGTTCAGGCAAATTTTTTTAGATACAAATAGCTATACCGCTACCAGAGCAGTTTGCCGATGCCAGCTTACGGGCGATGGCCTGTACGTCGTCCTGTTGGCTTAACCAGGCTTGCTCAATCACCTGAGCAGCCCAGGAAGGAATATGCGGGGATAGGCGGTAGTGAACCCATTTGCCCTGTTTACGATCCAGTAATAAACCGCTTTCACGTAGCATTGCCAGGTGGCGGGAGATCTTGGGTTGTGACTGATCCAGCGCCGTGCAGAGATCGCACACGCACAGCTCTCCCATTTCTCTGAGTAGTAGGACGATACTCAAACGAGTTTCATCGGACAAGTTTTTGAAAAGCTGCAGGGCTGTCAGAGACATTATTCCTCCTTCTTATTTAGGTCCATGGTACACGTCAGCATCATAAAATCAATAACACATACGATAATTCGAATATATAAATATAGTGGGCATTACCGACAATTCCATGCCTTTCGGTCAGCGTTGTACCGCATCGGAAGTGGGGAGGCTAATTCTGAAGACCGCTAAATAATTCTTCTTCCTGAGCAAAATGCAATCTCAGAATTGCTTCAAGGCCATAAAGACACTGCTGAATATCCTGAACAGTACCTGGAGAGCCGTCTGTGCTTTGTAGAAGGATGCTCAACTGGCCCAGTTTTCTGACAAGCAGATAAATCTCCTGGTGACTTCTGCTCATCGCAGCCAGCGGGTCATCACCGGCCAGCATCAATGTCATGGTGGGGTACAGTCCCTGTTCATCCTGCTGCTCATGAGCAAGTATATCCTGGGTCAGTTGATCATGGAGTGTCTTCATGAGCGTTCGTCGTTCTTCCGGACTTGCCTGGGGTAACAGTGTTGCAACCTCAGTCAAACGCTGGAGTAATGGCTGCAACCGGTGGTGTTCATTGCGCAATGCAGCAACCTGCTCTGCACTCATTGTCCTGTCCGCCGGGCGAGTTATCCCACTCGCAAGAACCCGTAATGCCGACATAATGGCAAGCAGATCAATGAACTCCTGCAAGAGGGCACCTTCAAAGGGGAGAAGCAGACCCAGCGCGGCAAAGACCATAGCAACACAGCACAGCCCCATACCGAGCCAGACACTTTGTCTGGCAATACGAATTGACAGCCTGGCGATGACTTTGGCCTCAGCCAGCCGGTCTAAACGGTCTGTCAGTAGCACAACATCTGCACTTTCTGCTGCGGCAGCCGTACCTCTTGCCCCCATTGCAACACCGACATCCGCAGCCGCCAGAGCAGGGGCATCATTCACCCCATCACCAACCATCATCGTGCAGTGAGCGGATGACGCTTTTGAGACGTACTTCAGTTTCATTTCAGGAGTCAATTCTGCCAGTACCTGATCTACACCGAGGCCGGTGCCAATACTTTCCGCCACCTCCTGCTTGTCACCTGTCAGCATGACGATCTCGTGAACGCCTGATTTGCGCAACATGCGCAAAGCCCGGGGGGTTTCAAGTCGCAACTGATCAGAAAATAACAACCAGCCGACCAGTTCCGAATTAACTGCAATCGCAACTACCGTCGAGTTCTCAATTAACAGGCGCTGGCGGGCAGACTCCAGCCAGTTGCCCGCGTGTGACTGGCTCAGGACAAAATCCAGTGTCCCAATACATACCTGTTGTCCGTTCACCTTTCCCGTTAACCCGGCCCCAGCCACTTCCTGTACTGACTCTGGCATCGGTAATGATCCAAGTCCTTGCTCTTGTGCAGCCTGCAAAATAGCACTGGCAATAACATGGCAGGAAAGTTGGTCCATGCTGGCTGCCAGTTTGAGCAAATCAGGTTGTGTGAACTGGGGGGAGAAACTGTGAATCGACATCAGTTTTGCCATACCGCCAGTCAGAGTGCCGGTCTTGTCAAAAAACAAATAATCAGCCCGGGCAAGTTGTTCCAGCGCAGAGCTGCCTTTGATCAAAATTCCCCGCTTTGCGCAACGAGAAATACCGGATACCAGTGCCACCGGCACCGCCAGGAGGAGGGGACAAGGCGTTGCAACAACCAGAACGGCCAGTGCGCGTAATGGATCATGGCTCACCATCCCGGCCAGCCAGGCAACGCCAAGGGTGAAAGGGATGAACCAGGCAGCATAACGATCAGCGAGTCTGACCGCGGGCGCACGTGCCTGGCCTGCTTGTTCAACCACACTGATGATACCCTGAAGTGTGCTGTCTTTAGCGGCACGGGCAGCGTGCATTTTCAGTGCGTCACCGGCATTAATTGTACCACTTAACAGTAATTCACCGGTTTGTCTGGTGACCGGCAACGATTCCCCGGTAATAGAGGATTCGTTCAGCACTGCGCTCACACTCACCAACGGGCCATCTACTGGAATGGTTTCCCCCAGCTTAACCAGAAGCAAGTAACCAGGTTGAATGGATTCAACGGGAATAACCTGGATGCCATTCTCAGTCAGTCGGTTGGCAAAACGGGGTACCCTGGAAAGTAGCGCAACCATTTCACGTTCTGCGCGACCCCGGGCGTAGTTTTCTAAAAATCGGCCTGAAGCCGTCATGGCGGCAATCACGGCCGCAGTGGCCGGTTCATCCATCCACAGAGCCCCGGACATTGAAAGAATGGCGAGTAAATCTACCCCAAACTTATGACTTAATAATGACTTAACCACTTCATAAGTTAACAAAAGTAAAGAAGGGATAGTCGAAATGATTAATATAACGGCGGTATTCTGTCCCCACGTAGTATCCTGATTGACGATGTATAGCGTCAACGCCAGTAGGGGGAAAATTAGCAGCATAATATCGAGTAAGAACCGGCTGTTTTTCATGGTTTTTTCCTCCAGTATTATGCGCCTGGGGCGGTTAAAAGTGGATCATATGAACCATTAACCGTTATCTGGTTTGGTATTGTCTCCTGAATAAACAGACATGTATCTTTTAATTTAAACGATGAACGTTATCTTATTCACATATCTACCAACAAAGCGAACGTAACAGGAAAACAGGAACATGCATCTTGAACGACACAGTATTGAAAGCGTTGGATGGTTAAGGGCTGCCGTGCTGGGGGCAAATGACGGTATTGTGTCGACAGCGAGCCTTGTCCTTGGCGTCGCGTCGGCAAATACCGGTCCCTCAGGTGTTTTACTGGCGGGGGTTGCCGGCCTGGTTGCGGGGGCGATGTCGATGGCGACAGGGGAATATGTTTCAGTTTCATCACAGGCGGATACAGAAAACGCAGCTCTGGAACAGGAACAAAAGGAACTGGAAGCAGATTATCAGGGAGAGGTGCGGGAGCTTACGTCATTGTATATACAACGTGGAGTGGAGCCGGTACTTGCTCACCAGGTTGCAGAGCAGTTAATGGTGAAGGATGCACTGGATGCTCATGCCCGGGAAGAGCTCGGGTTGACAGGTACGAATTCTGCGCGGCCTCTACAGGCAGCTCTCTTTTCAGCACTGAGTTTTTCTGCCGGCGCGGTGTTGCCTTTATTCGTTGCCTGGTTATCACCACCAACGCTGGTTTCTTTGTTTATTATTCTGTCCACTCTTTGTTCGCTGGCTGCACTTGGTTATATATCTTCGGTTGTAAGCAAAGCCTCTCCTGTAAGGGCGATCGTCAGAATTACGTTCTGGAGTACTATGGCAATGGCTTTGTCGATGGGGGTTGGCCATCTTGCCGGACAAGCGCTGCTTTAAAATGCCGTTTTAATTCTCAGAAATAATAGTAGGGAAGAGCCGTTCCGTTAAGCCGGAGCTTTTCCTGTTATATATCGTTGATGAATGGAGTAATGAGCGAGCATCTTTACCCAGAGAAATGATAATAAAGCAGGATAAGGAATTTCGGGATATGCCTGTCAGGATGACAGAGATCCGTCGGAAACCGAGTGCGCACAAAAATAAGAGGAATTCCTGGCACGGTGCGGACTAAAGCAACGTTATCAGATCCACTATGAACCAGGAGTGGGCATGCCTCAGCAAAGTGCAGGTGAATTTCCTGTGTAACTGGAGCATGCACGCCGTGAACGCGATGCCTGGAAAACTGGAAAAACAGTTGTCAGGTGGTCAGCCTGATTATCAGATGGCAAGTGTGATGGTATCAGCGCTGGAAAAGGTCTTTCAGAGGTCATCAACGACCAGACCAAGTATGACCACAAAACACCAGATTTCACCTGAATCTATGTTAGTGCGCATAATGTATATTATGTTAAATATCCTACAGCACCCAATAACTTCATCTTCGACAGTTGCTTCTTCACAAATCAACACGTTACGAATTCATGACAGGCATCCCTTTTCTTGCCTTATGTTCATTATACATTTACTTCATATCCATTGTGAATGTAAGGACAATCATGTACTCACTCATGCAGCTTCGTGTTGCTCGCAAGCGTCAGTGGATTTTGATGGACACGGTCACCTGTCTGCCATTGTTGATCCCACTCCGCTATCACATAGATATTAAGTGAGCAATTACGCAGACGCTCAAACTCGTTGCAAGTTTGAATCGCCACGGATAATCTAGACACTTCCGAGCCGTTGATAATACTGGTTTTCATATTCTGTCGGTGACATATGATTGCTCGAACCATGCCGACGCTTACTGTTATAAAACATTTCGATGTAATCAAAAATATCGCTGCGGGCTTCTTCCCGCGTTCCGTAGATCTTTTTCTTTATCCGTTCGCGTTTCAGCAACTATCCGGAGCATCCGGATTGAACTGTCGCTGGAGCCTGTTGGGCGATACGATACTGGCCTCGCCTTTGCGTGCCCGCGGGCTCCGGTACCCGACCTGAGCCTTTATCCCGGCACGATTCATCAGTCGCCAGACTCTGTTCACTCCGCACTGTTGCCCGCTATCCCGCAAGTCCAGATGGATCTTGCGATAACCATAAACGCAACCGGACTCCAGCCAGAACTGTTTGATCTGTCCCGTCAGTCTCAGATCTACCTGGTGGCGCTGAGAATACGGTTGCTTAAACCAGGCGTAAAAGCCACTGGGATGAACATCCAGCACCCTGCAGAGCAGACGAACAGGCCAGCAACGGGAGTTGTCACGAATAAAGGCGTACCTCAGTCGGACAGCTTTGCGAAGTACTGACCTGTTCCCCGTTGATTAATACATCCCGATGTTAGTAATGTCTTCATAAGCCACATGAGGACATCCCCATGAAGAAGCGTTGCGACCTTAAGGGGAATATAGACAATTCCCCCTGATGATTACACACTGATGTAAAATGTCATTTTTTCGTAATGGTCGTTAAGGAGAGTCATCTCTGATGTGACGACAAAACCCGACTTCTGATACAGTTTTTTCAGATAAGTTTTTTTTGTGTCAGCCAGAAGGGTTACCTTCTTTACCCTCTTCCTTCTGGCCTCTGCGGTTACCTGGTCAATCAGCAGACTGGCTATTCCGTGCCCTCTGTATTCAGGCAGAACAGCCAGTGAATCGATATATATTTCATCGGGCTCTGACTCATTTTCCATTTCAGGCTTTTGTCCGGTTAATGAACTGAATCCAGATTCGTCTTCACCGCTAAACCAGAGAATACAGCCTGCTATTTTTTCCTTATCCCTTGCAACAAATATATTTCTGTAGCTAAAGTAAACATCATCTCTTTCAAAGTTTAACTGGTATTCAGTCAGAGCATCGTTGATATTATCCTTGCCCGAAAGAGTCAGCACTGCATCTTTATCTGCCAGCGATATGAGCCTTACCACCTCTGCGGCATCGGTTTTACTTGCTTTATCTGTAATAATTTCTTTCATTCTAAAACACCCTATTAACAATTATTTTTATTTTGTTCTTGATATTTATCCGGGTGCGGCGAAGCAGTATTACTGCATGCAAGCACCCGGTAACCTGTAGGCCGTGATACTGAAAATAACCCGGCAAGGTCACTGATTGAGTACTGTACTGTTTCATGCATCCGGCATAATTCCTTTTGTTGTTTATCAGAAAGCTTTGGCTGTTTTCCCCGCAATTTCCCCTTTGTCCTGGCGATGACCATACCTTCGCGGGTACGCAGACGTATCAGGTCACCTTCAAATCCCGCGAAGGTCGCCAGCACGTTGAGAAACGTTTTGCCATCGGGTCATCCATGTTAATGCCCTTTCTGATGTTTCCTGTGCTCAAACTCAAGCAGGTAGCTCAGCAATGCTGGAAGAAGAGTGAGTGTGAAAAACGTTGCAGCAACCAGTCCTCCGATGATGGCAAACGCCATCGGCCCCCAGAAAACCTGTCTCGCGATAGGAATCATGCCAAATATTGCTGCGCAGGCTGTGAGCATAATCGGCCTTGCCCGATGCAGGGCGGCATTACGAATGGAATCGATATTGCTCAATCCTGACTTCAGATTTTCATCCACTTCAGCAATCAGGATGATGGCATTACGGATGATCATACCGCTCAGTGCAATGACGCCCAGTAAGGCCACAAATCCTAATGGCGTTCCTGTCGGCAGGAGTGCACCCACAACACCGATAAAACCAAACGGTGCCATTAGTGTAGCAAGAACAACGCGCGAATAACTCTGCAGCTGTACCATCATCACACCAAGCATAATAATGACAGTGACAGGAAGAACCGACATCAGTGAATCATTCCCCTTGTCTGACTCTTCAGACGCACCGCTGACAGTAACGGAATAACCGGCAGGAAGCTTTTGTTTGAATCCCTCTATGGCAGGTGTCAGGTCATTGACCACGCTGTCCACATTGTGTCCGTTACTCACATCCCCCTGCACAGTAACGGAAGCCTCACGATTACGACGTTGAATCATCGGGTTTTTAAGACCCCAGGTGAAAGAGGCCACCTGTGATAGAGGTATCTTAGCTCCATTAGAGTTTGTGATCAGTGTACCTTCCATGCCGGATAAATTGTTCCTGTCCGCCTCACTACCCTGAAGTACAACATCCGTGCGGCGATTCTGTTCACGAAGTTCAGTCACCGGTAAACCGGTATAAAACATATTCAGGGCATTGGATATTTGCTCTGCCGTCAGTCCGGTCATACTTGCTGAAACCTGATTAACATTCACAGTAACTGAGCGCTGTGGATCCCCTGCGGTCAGATTCAGTCCGGTAACACGCGGATCCTTAGCCATCATTGCTGATAACTGACGGGCATAAATACGAGTCTGATTGAAATCAGGGCCGCTGACCCTGTATTTCAACGGCCATCCAACAGGTGGACCCAGTTCCAGAGGCGAGATACGTGTCACTATATCGCTGAAACGGTCATGCAGAATCGCCGATAACTTTGTTTGCAGCGCGTTACGTGCTTCCAGGTCTTTTGCCACGACAACCAACTGGGCAATATTCTCGGCATCTGACATAAGGTCCATAGGAAGATAAAAACGGACGGCACCAGTGCCGATATAGCTGGAATATTGTTTCACATCGTCTTCTTTGTTAAGGATTTCCTCAAGACGGTGAGTTTCCCTTTCCGTTAGCTGCTGGGTGCTGTTCTCCGGTAGTGTCAGACTTATAAGAAGTTCCGGACGGTCAGAAGCTGGGAAGAATTCGCTTTTCATCCACTGGCTACTCCAGACGGATAAACCCAGCAATACCATTGACGAGACTGTAACGGCCAGACGGTGTTTTAGCGTGAACTCTATGATGGCCTCATAAGCGTGTGACAATCTTCCCTTGTTTTCATCATGAGGACGAACCTTTGCTCCGGAAAGAAGCCAGACACCACTAAGCGGCGAGAAAAGGACTGCAACAACCCATGAGCTGATCAGTGAAATAAAGATCACCGCGAACAAGGAGTAACAGTATTCTCCTGCCATCGACTTTGCGAACCCAACGGGGATAAAACCTGCAATCATCACCAGTGTTCCGGTAAGCATAGGAAATGCCGTTTTGACGAAGGCACTTGATGCAGCCTTCCGTAAGGGTTCTCCTTTCTCAAGATGAGATATCATGGACTCAATCGTGATCATTGCATCATCTACCAGTAATCCAAGTGCGATGATCAATGCTCCCAGAGATATACGCTGGAGCCCGATTCCGGTCAGTTCCATACCTGTAAATGTAAGTGCCAGCACAATGGGTATCGCAACAGCGACAACCAGTCCAGCACGTAAACCAAGTGATACGAATGACACAGCCAGAACGATGACAATTGCCTCGATAAGTACATGAAGAAAGCCGTCAACGGCCTCATCTACAATGGCTGGCTGGTTTGCAATCTTTGTTATGTGTATACCGTGAGGAAGACCAGATTTGATTTTTTCCAGTTGCAGGTCGAGATCATAACCAAACTGCAGCATATTCCCACCCGGTAACATTGCGACGGCAATCCCCATCGCTGGCTGCCCATTAACATGGAATCCTGGAGAAGGTGTTCCCTCCCGTGTTCTCTCAATACGGACAATATCGGTCAGGGTAACCGTCCGGCCGCCGGCAGTAAGACGAGTATGTTTCAGAGTTTCTTCTGTCATCTGAACCCCGGTAACATCAACACTTATACGATCGTTCATTGTCCGTAACGTTCCGGATGGAGTTACGGCATTGTTGTGTCTGATTGCAGCAATGATGTCATCAGGTGATATGCCCATTGATGCTATCTGGCGCGCTGAGAAGCTCAGCACGACCTGTTCAGTCTGAATGCCTATCTGGATGGTTTTTCCGATATCTTTAACATTTCGGAGCTGGCGCTGGATGTTATCAACCATATCCCGCGTTTCGGTAGGAGTAAAACCGTCAGCAGTAATCCCAAAAATCGTGCCGTAAGTCGCATCATATTCATCATTAACGGCAGGGGTGGTGACGTGCTCAGGAAGCAGTGCAGTAATATCCTGCATTTTCTTCCTCAACTGCTGCCAGACAGGCTTAACCTGCTCAGGCGGCGTATCATCACGCAGGCTTAGCGTAACTTCGGTAGAGCCATTTTTTGTCTGGCTTTCTACACTGTCAAACCACGGTAGTTCCTGAACGGATTTCTCAATAGGATCAGTTACAAGACTGACCATTTCTTCCGGTGTTGCTCCAGGCCATTGCGCGCTGATTACAGCAGTTTTGATAGTGAATGCGGGATCTTCATCACGTGACAGTAAGGTGAAAGAAAAATATCCACCTACCATTATGATAAGCAGCAGGAAGCTGACAAGTTGTTGGTGTGCTATTGCCCATGACGAGAGATTAAACTTACCTGTTTTCATTTCGTTACTCCGGGTACAACAGCCACTTTTTCGCCATTTTCCAGCGTATTAGTACCTGCCGATACAATGCGTTCCCCCAAAGCCAGGCCACCGGACACCCAGGCTTTGTCTGAGGTATAACGTTCGATCACAACAGGACGTAATTCAAGATTGCTTGTTCCTGGTTTAACAACAAAAACAGCAGGCTGGTTGCCTGAACGCGTGAGGGATGATGCCGGTACCGGGAAATACAATTTGTCTTTGTCTAAGGTCTTCAACCCGACTGTTACACTACGGCCAAATATAGTTGTAGCATTTGTCGTTTCCAAAGTAGCCCGCACCAGGCTAGCACGTGTGACGTCATCCAATTTGGGAGAGATATAGCGAATGCGTGCTTCACAATTTCCCTCCTCTGCATTGACCAACACAATATCACCAGTATGTAGACGGGAACTAGTCTGGACAGGAACGCTAAACTGAACTTCCACAGTATCAGAAGCAATTTTAATGACGTCCTGGCCGGTCGCAACATTTTGGCCTATAGACGGTATATAGAGCGTAATCACACCATCAAAAGGAGATGTCAGAGTACTGAAACCTGATTCGTTTAGTGCACCTGATTTTTGTGCCTGTGCCCGGATTTTTCGGGCAGTCAGTGTCGCCATCGATGCCTTGGCGTCCTCCAGTTGTGCGCGCGAAGCCGTACCAATGGTATAAAGCTTTTGTATCCTCTCCAGCTCCTGTCTGCCTTTATGTTCAGCCGCCAGCGCTTCCTGATACTCCGCAAGCGTTGCCGCCATATCCTCTTTACTTTGCGAACCGGAAAGCGTAGCAACAACCTGTCCCTGTTTTACTCTGCTCCCCACATCCACAGGACGGGTGGCGAGTCTGCCATCGAGACGGAACTGCAAACTCACTTCAGCCGCAGGCTCAATAATGCCTGTCCATAAAGTGGCTGGGAGATGCTGTTGCGATGCAATCCAGGTGCGGACCAGACGTGGTTGAGACGCTTTATGTTCAGCTTCATCACATCCGGCGAGGGCTATAGCAATGCAAACTAACAGCACTGTCGGAAACCGTCTTAAGAACGGGTGACGACTTTTGGATAAGTTATTTAGGTATGCCATTACGGGGGTCTCTATAAATTGCATACCCGCATCTAACCGCATAAAGGACAAGGAACATTTCAGGAATTATCAAGAAATGGACAATTACCACACATTTACCAAAAAAATATAGGCGTATTGCATCTCCCTTGTATTGCCCTTGATTGTTCATTGACAGAGTTCGGGATAATTGTCCTGGCGGGCGCAACTGGATGTCTGCAGAACACTTAACAGGCAACAGGAGTAAGAATGGTGTTTCCGGTATCGATAAAGCTTCATGTGTCAGCCATTACGGTTATGACCTCTTTACTACTTTCAGGCTGCACGATGATGCCAGCATATCAGAGACCTGAAACCTCCTTGCCATTATCCTGGTCATATAAAGATACTTCCACTGAGGGTGTGAGTACACCAGCATTCACCGGACTATTTTTTAAAGACAGTAAGCTGCAGCAACTGATCAAACTAACTATCGATAACAACAAAGACCTTGAGCTCTCCGCACTAAACCTGAAAAAGTCAGGTGTGCAGCACGGTGTGGAAAAATTATCCTGGTTGCCCACAGTCAGTCTGACGGCAGGAAAAACCGCTGCTCACGAGCCTGCTGGTATCTTTGATACCGTTGATACCGGTTCGGTAACGTATCATCAATACGACGTTAAACTGGTCTCCGCCTCTTGGGAAGTGGACTTTTGGGGCCGTTTACAAAGTCTCAGGGAAGCATCCCTCAATGAATATCTTGCTGCGGATGCTTCAGCAAGAGCCCTGAAGCTCAGTCTTATTGAGCAGGTGGTCAATTCCTATCTGATATATATCACAGAACAGGAAAACATCAGTATTGCCCGCCAGAAGTTGGCCAATATTCTGCAACTCCAACACATGCAACAACAGGCATTTGATGCCGGAGATCTGACTAAAAATGCAGTGATGGATACCGATAGCGCAGTCAACAATGCACAATCAGAACTGAACCAAACAGAGTTACAGGCTCAGCAGGATTTAAACTCGCTCCAGTTGCTTGTTGGTGCCCCGTTACCGGACTCTCTGTTAAATGTATCACCTGAGCATGACTGGGTTTTTCCGTTAGTTAAAGCAGGAACACCGTCGGAGGTTCTGCTTAAACGTCCTGATATTATTGCCGCAGAGTACCAACTGAAAGCGGCTAATGCCAATATAGGTGCGGCAAGAGCGGCATTCTTCCCATCGATTTCAATTACCGCTGAAGGCGGATCATCCACGGCTGATATGGGGAAATTACTTTCGGGTGGCACCGCCAACTGGAGCTTTGTACCCACGATCAATCTTCCTCTTTTCGACGGTGGTAAGAATCAGGCTCACCTCAGTCTGTCCAGGATTAATGAGAAAATTGAAGTCGTCAATTATCAGAAAGTAATACAACAGGCGTTCAGGGATGCATCCGATGCTCTCGCCGGACAGGCATCACTGAACAAGCAAACTATCCAGACCTCCCATATCTTTGATACTGTCAAAGAACAATACCGAATGGCAGTAGTAACGCGTAACGCTGGTCAGATAAGTAACGCAACTTTACTGCAAAAAAACAATGAGCTGCTTGAAGTACGTAAACAAAATGCTAATGCACGTCTCAAATATCTTATTCAGGGAGTGAAGTTATTTACCGTTCTGGGCGGGGATGATTCAATTTAAACAATTAATACATATCAGGTTATTATAATGAGTCTGAAGCATTCAATATCAGGGTGGAAACCCTGCAGTTATGACGTATATGCTGAAACATACAATAAATTTGGTGGCAGCATTAATATGCACCCTCAAATTGTTGAATTTTTCATGAAGAAAGGTCAGCGGGAGTTTTCTTTCTGGCAATATTGCTCTGACGGTGAAGTCTCAGCCGCTTACTTTACTGTCGATAATAAAGAGGTGGGATTGAATGTCTGGCGGGAATATCCGGTGTCATTCGATGAAGTTATGCTGCCGGTATCGACAGAACAGAAAATTTGGCTACCTGATAAGACTAACCGTTTGTCCGCACGTCACCGCGGCAACATCCGTAATTCAACATTTTTCTACAGATCGAAACGCAGAATATGTCGTGTTAAAACTTCGTTCTCAGGTAAAACCATCAAAAAACGAAACGGAGAACTAAGAAAGTTTTTGGGCATGGGTGGGAAATGTTACCGCCTGTCAGATATGTCGCCCAGGGAAATAGCTTGTCTGTATGTACGATTGTTTAAACTGAGGTTTGCTGACACGGTACGCTGCTATGATGAAAACAAAATAGAAGAGTTGTTATCCTCTGTACCCCACTTGATTTTTGGCAACGTATTGTTCTACGCCGATACACCTTGCGCTATCGATCTGGTACTCAGTGCGAGCAGTAACAATATGGTGTATCTTGACGTACCCAATGGTGGTGTTGACCCCAGATATTCAGCATTCAGTCCCGGTAGTATGCTGATGTGGGCTAATATCTCTGATGCTCTCAAATTGTGCACCACACAGGAAAAGGAAATGATGTTTTCTATAGGGCTGTATGAAAAAGAATGGGACTATAAATTAAGATGGGCTGATACCGAAAAGACGGGAAAGGTTATATGCCTTTAATAGACAATAATCTACTCTCTGGTTTGTTTTTTTGAATCATAGTTTAACTTTGAATCCCAAAGAATAATAATGACAACCTGAATAAAAAAACCTAAAACTGCGCCTGCTATTATGTAGGCGTTTTGTTCATCTATTTTATGAAATGCATAACTGACGCAATCCAGAAATAACCACATGGTAAACTCCCGTTTACCATGTATTTAATCAGAGAATTATCAAGATTGTGTTGGCCAGGCGTGAAGGATTAGTCAACAGGCCAAAATATTAAGGCTTCTCAAAGTTACCCTAAATGCCAACCCACCTTTCGCATTTTTCTCTACCTCCAACCGTCCCCCATGAGCGTCACATATTGCTCGCGCAATAGAAAGCCCCAAACCGGAACCGCCGGAATGCCTTGAGCGGGAAACCTCCTCGCGAACAAAAGGTGTAAAGATATCGTCAAGCAGATCATCCGGTACGGCGGGTCCTTTGTCCCTGAAAATAACCGAAACGGTTTCTGGGGTGGCTTCGTAACTGATATCAAGCTCGCCTCCTTCAGCCGCATAACGCAGCGCGTTATCCATCAGTATCAGGAAAACCTGCCCTAAGCGATAGGGGTCGGCCATACCGCTAACCATTATGTTCTGGTTGTGTTTGATAGAGACGCCCGCTTTCTCTGCAAAAGGTGCAATCCAGGCAATTTTTTCCCTGATAATCTCATTCAGATGAGAAGGCATGATGTTCAGATTTAACTGACCGGCGTCGGCAAGTTTCAGCAAATGCAGGTCTTCAACCAGTCGGTTCAGTTCGCTAAGCTGCTGCATGACCATTTTCAGCTGAGTTTCGCTGGGCTCAAAAACACCATCAATCATGCCCTGGAGTCTTCCCGTAGCCGCAGTCAACGGAGAACGAAGCTCATGGGCCATGGCAACATGTGATTTCTTAAGATCCTTTTCATAACGCTCAAGCTGCATCGACATCCCATTAAAATTTTCGCTAAGACTGCGTAACTCCAGAGGGAGATTATCCGTGATTTTTACTGTTGCTCCGAAGCGACCCTGAGCAACAGATTTAGCTGCATTGGCAAGTGCGCTTATCTGCTTAGACAGAGGGCGTGCTGTTCGCAGCGTCAGTGTGAAAATGACGGGTATGACGACAAGTACAAGTACAGCCAGAATTAGCCAATCGGTGATCCCTAACTCCGGTTTCCAGTACTCCACGCCATACCATTGATCGATGATCGCGTGATAACGGTTGATATTTAGTTCTGGATTTTTAATCAATTCAGCGAACTCTGCCCTGACCTCAACAGGCATCATGTACTCGTGCCACTTATTATCGATGTAAAAACGCAGCCACATGCAGAAAGAAATCAGGACTATGCTGCCGACGACCAGCGAAATAACCTTGCGGCAAATCCAGTTCCATAAGGAACTGTTTTCTCTTTTCGGTACACGCGATTTTATGTTCATGAGTTAGTGAACCTGTAACCTATGCCCCTGACATTAATCAGAAGATCTGTCTGACCCGCAGCTTCGAGCTTTTTACGCAAATTATAGATATGGGTATCAACCACCCTCTCAAGAGCATCGCTTTCCGGTAGGCAGGCTTCCAGTAATGCCTGTCGCGTGAAGGCTTTAGAGGGCGATTTCAGGAATGTCATCAGTAATGCCAGTTCCGTTGGTGTCAGCTCAAGTGGTTGAGGGGATTCACCCTCTTTTTCCACGACCACTATCATGGAGTCCATATCGGCTTTTATATTTCTGAACTGGAGGTTATCTCCACTACGCTGCACAGTGTAGCGGCGCAGGATAGCATGAACACGTGCGACGACTTCCCCAGGATTATAGGGTTTAACCACATAGTCATCGGCACCATAACGCAGCGCACTAATTTTATCCGCCCCATCACTGATGGCGGTGATCATGATCACCGGAATTTCACTGCGCCGTCGCACCGCAAGCAAGATATCAGTACCACTCATAGATGGCAGCATAACATCAAGGAGAATGATATCGGGCTTCCAGCTGAAGACCAGATCCAAACCGCGTTGTCCGTCACTGGCAATCGATGTATGGAACTGATCTCTTTTAAGATATGCCTCAAGCACATTCGCGGCATCCAGATCGTCTTCAATGATTAAAACACGTTTCACATAAGCACCTTGATTAAACCTTGATAAACTCTTGCGGAGTTATTGATTATTTTTGGGCATACTTCTGAACCTGTTAAGAATTATAATTCATTCTTGGAGTTTTATGAAGAAATTAAATACGATCCTGTCGGCAGTTTTTTTACTGCCGTTGGCAACCAACGCTGCCTCTGACGTAAATAAATCAGAGGTAACTGTTGGCATAGGAACACAGTACGGCCCCCAATATATGGGGTCTGATAAGTATAATGTGACGGCCGCACCTTATTTTGAATGGGCTAACGGAACCTGGTTCATGAATTCAGAAAAAGGTGTAGGGATTACATATTCCTTCGAGAATGGTTTTTATCTGGGGCAAGCACTAGGATATACATGGGGGCGAAAAGATGATGATGGTTCATGGTTGCAGGATGGTTCCAAACATCTAAAAGGAATGGGTAGTATAAAAACGGCATTAAATTCGACAACGACGCTGGGTTGGTGGATGACCCCTTGGATAGGATTTGAAGGCAATGCTATTGCTCCGCTGACTGAAAGCCATGGGGTGCTTTACAATATTGGCCTAAATGTTGTGTTGTATAATAATGTAAGAGATACACTGATCATCAGTACCGTTTGTAATTATGGCGATGCGCGGTACAATAATACTTGGTTTGGTGTGAATGAAAAGCAAAGTGCAAACACTGGATTTAAAGAGTTCAACTCAGAAGGAGGGTTAACAAGCATCGATTACGGTATCAACTGGCAACACACCTTTGATGACAGCTGGTCAGGTTATGCAGACCTGCGTTATACAACGCTGGCAAACCATGTAAATCACAGTCCAATCGTTGCAAAAGACGACTATCTGACTTTCACTGTTGGTGCATTCTATACGTTCTGATAATACAATCACCCTCCCGTCAATTAATGGCGGGTTTTTAATTATCATCTCAGTTATAAGTCACACAATAAAAAGCAGAAAGTATCGACAAAACCTTCATACTATCTTGATGGTTTTTTGATACTTAACCTGTACATTCATGGCTTTAGCGTAGCCAGGAAATGACAATGCTCAAGCAAAGATACAAGTTAATTGAACAGATGTTTGCCGATCTCAGCCTTGAATGCCGTGCACTGAATGACGTTATCGAAAAATCACCTTTTATCTGTTAGTTCATGAAGTGATCTATGTAGCCAGTAGGGTTGCTAATCTAAATATTGATTTGAAACAATATGATACTGAGTTTTTTCTCATGAACTGAATTTCCGCACAACATAAGTTAAATTGAATATAGTACCTAATAACTTCATATTTGACAGCTACCTCTTCACAAATCAACACGTTATGAATTCATGACAGGCATCCCTTTTCTTGCCTAATGTTCATAATACAGTTACTTCATATCCATGCAGCCTCGTGTCGCTCACAAGCGTCTGTGGATTTTGATGGACACAGTCACCTGTCTGCCATTGTTGATCCCACTCCACTATCACATAGATAAACCGGTACCCATCCGTTCTTCAGACTCCTGAAGAAGCACTCCATTGGATTATTATCCCGGCAGTTTCCACGCTGGCTCATACCCTACCTTATCCTGTATCGCCACAGTAATTGCCAGCCCGTATAATGGCTGCCCTGATCGCTGTGGAACATCACTCCCACGGGCTTACCGCGAGTTTCCCATGCCATTTCTAGCGCTTTCATGGTAAGTCTGCTCGGAGAACTTATCTCTGTTGATTCAGGGTGAAATCATTGACAAAATCAATAAACATACGTGCCTGTTCAGATAATTTATGATTTTTTCTTGTCAGAATATAATATGCCTTATGGTGGCGTACTTTTAATTCTGGTAAAGGCAGAATCAAAAACCCTGAATCCAGATATTCGCGAACAAGAGTATAACCACACAATGCTACACCTACTCCGGATATAGCGAGCTGCATTAGAATGTTTGATTCCCCCACAATATGCCCACGATTCAGATTAATGTCTTTGCAGGGATGATATTTTAGCCAGTAGCGCCAGTCAGAATAATCTCTTTCATGTAGAATTTGGACCCTGCTAAGATCCTCTATGGAAGCAATTTTGTTTTGCTGCATAAAGGCTGGTGAGCACACAGGATAATAATCAAGCCCTGAAAGATATTGTGCATCAAACCCCGGCCACACCCCTTCCCCCCACTTTATCGCAAGTTCGGTTCCGACTGAAAAATCAAGATGATGTGTTGTCAGAGTCTGGCGAAAAATAATATCCCTGTGCCTGGAAAGAAAAAAGGGAAGCTCAGGGGAAAGTATTACTCTGTTCCAGACTGGCTCGGTTTCAATCACCAGATTTTTGTTTGTGACACCCTGGTTATAAATCTCAAGGACATCCAGTATCTCATCGAATGGAGACTGGATCTGATCCAATATCATTCTTCCTGCATCAGTTAACTCGACTTTTTTTGAATTTCTAAAGAAAAGTTGTGTTTTCATTAAATTTTCAAGCTTCGCTATACGTTGACTGATAGCTGACTGAGTGAGGCTTAGATCACGTGCTGCATATGTAAAACTACCATGTTCAACAACACTCTTGAAGGCAAGAAGCCATGATAGTTGTGGGATTCGTGTAATTTTTGTGTCCATAACATACCTATGAATTAGCATACGTAATGCATCTATAAGGAAAAAGGCGTTGTGCGTATGTCTCCAACTCCATTTAATGATAACTGAAAACAGTAGTACCCTGCTGAACTGAATCGGATGGAAGATACTATGAACATGAATGCTAAGTCCACACCGGAAAAGAGTCCTCCCGTCAGAAATGACGTGTTCCTTATCTCAATAAGTATAATAGTTGTTATAAGTACAATTATTCTTCTCATGCTATATCCCACATCTTCACAAAAGATGGCTGAAAATCTTTTTAACGGATTAACAACTTCGATTGGATCTTTAGTTCAACTACTTGGTTTTGCCTGTGTCATCATGGCATTACTGATTGCTTGCAGTCGATACGGAACTATTAAACTGGGTGAGGGAAATCCTGAATACTCTAATATTAGCTGGATTTTCATGTTCATTTGTGCTGGACTCGGTTCAGCAACAATGTACTGGGCTTTTATGGAGTGGGCTTACTATTATAATTCACCAGGTCTTAACATTACACCAGAAAGTAAGGAGGCACTGCGCTCCAGTTTGTCTTATGTGTTTTTTCACTGGGGATTAACCCCGTGGTCCATTTATGCTATTGCATCATTGGCAATGGCTTATCATTTTTATATTAACAAATCTAAAGGTCTAAATTTATCTTCTCTTATATCATCAATAACTGGTATCTCTAACAAAGGCCCAATGGGAAAAATTATCGACCTGATATTCCTGTTCTCTACCTTTGGCGGGCTGGTTTTGACCACAACAATTACTGTAGGTACTGTTTCTGTCGGGCTTTCAAGCATTTTCGGTTTTGAGAACACGTTTGGTCTGAAGTTAATTCTTCTCGCGATAATTACGCTGACTTTCTCACTGAGTTCATACATTGGCATTGACGGTGGTATGCAAAAACTGGCGAAAGCCGCATGTGGCATGACGCTATTATTTGGTGTTGTTGTTTTATTTTTTGGTAAAACGACATTCATTATTGACAATTTTGTCAATACACTTGGTCTGACATTAACCAATTTCGTCCATATGAGTCTGTTCACGGACCCTATTGACCAAGGCACTTTTAACAAGGATTGGACTGTATTTTACTGGCTGTACTGGATCACATACACACCAGGAGTTTCTATATTCATCACTCGCGTTTCCAAAGGGAGAACTGTCAGGGAATTAATCCTGGGTCTAATCCTCGGAGGATGTGCCGGATGTTGGTTCTTCTTTGGTAGTCTGAGTGGTTTCGCAATTGATTTATTTAATACGTCAGTGGTTAACGCACCAGAATTACTGAAATCTGCTTCGGGTCAAATTGCTGTCAGTGAACTTCTTTCCAAACTACCTTTGGGCACCATTTTTTCTCTGTTCTACTTCCTGCTGATGTTGGTATTCCTTGCTTCACACCTTGATGCAACCGCTTATACCGTAGCTGCCGTCAGCACGAAAGGATTACAACAAGGGCAAGATCCTAAAAGAGAGTTAAGGGTGTTCTGGTGCATAATGTTAGGGTTAATTCCTTTGGCAATGCTATATATAAACGCTTCTCTTTCCACTTTAAAAACAGCTGTAACTCTGACTGCTGCGCCATTCATTGTCATTCTGACTATATGTGCTTATGGCTTAATAAAATGGTTCAAAAATCATTTTACTGAACAGGATCAAAAATGAAAATTATCGATGTTAACGTCATTTGGTTACGAGTGCCAAAATTAAATCAGGCCTGCGAATGGGGTGAGGATGCGGTTATTGTCAAAATAACAACTGATGAGGGGATCACAGGCTATGGCGAGTCAGACAGTTCGCCTCTGGTCGTAAAATCATTTATCGAAACCCCCTCTTCGCATTCCACCTGTCGTGGACTAAGAGAAATTCTTGTGGGCAGGGACCCTTTAGAAATAACACGGTTATGGGATGAAATGTTCACTGGTAGTGAATATATGGGACGCAGGGGTGCAGGTATACATGCCATCAGCGCCGTTGATATTGCTTTGTGGGATATTGCAGGTCAGTTTTATGGCGTTCCGGTTCACACCTTACTTGGCGGGAAATACCGGGAGCACATTGATGCTTATGGTACATTCATCCCTTCAGACAACGATGATGAGAGTTGTGCCAAAGCTCTCAGTCTGATCAGTCAGGGTTTCCGCAGCATAAAATTTGGTGGTAATAAATTCGGTATTGATCCAGCAAAAGATTACGAAACGGTGCGGCGCATACGTGAAGTGGTTGGTGATGGGATAGATATAGAACTGGATCTTGTTGGGCTGTGGAGAAATTTTTCATATACTCAGAAAAGGTATGAAATGCTTAAGGATTTCAATATCAACTGGATAGAAGAACCCGTTCCCTCTGACAGCCTGAAATGTTACCGTCGGCTTTCTGAAACCCTGCCAGTAAAAATCACAGGAGGCGAGGCATTAACCAGTTATGCAGAATTTAAACAATTTATTGAGGAAGCAAATCCTGCTATTGTGCAGCCGGACATCACCCGGTGTGGTGGTATTACAGAGATGAAACGGATTAACCAGTTAGCTGAATCCAACGGCGTCAGTCTTGTTCCACACGGTTTCAGCACAGGAATCCTGTTGCATGCAACAATACATTTTCTTGCATCGACGAGGTTTGGGGATTTAATTGAATACTCGCAAAGTGAGAGTCCTATCTATAAGTATCTGGTGAAAAATAAAATACCGGTAAAAGATGGAAAAGTAGCTGTTCCTGATTTGCCCGGCCTGGGATTGCAACTGGATAATGATTTTATAAAAGAGTACAGCGTTGTAGATTTCTATAAATAAAAAAACCGATAAGCAGAGCTACTTCTGCTTATCGTCATCTTTCATAAAGAGTATATTCATCACGCTAGGAAAAATAACATAGGTGTCTGTTGAACCCGTGGCGATTCTGCCTCCCTTTGGGCTTTAACACAATTAAACGTCTATAGCAGGGGTTAATAATTTTTCTCGCCCACCGCGTGTTTATTAATGTTTAATTCTCTGATGATACCCAGAAATGCTACACCTACAGGGATCAGTGAACCCCATAGCACAGCATTCCAGCCATAGTGATTAAGGAGAACACCCGAAGAGAATGATCCAATGATCATCACACCAAATACAACGAAATCGTTCAGAGACTGTACCTGTGTCTTTTCTTCTGGACGGTGATAGTCAATGATTTTCGCGGAGGCACCGGTAAAGCCAAAATTCCAGCCAAGTCCCAGTAAAATCAGCGACAGCCAGTAGTGGAACACATCTGCTCCGCTGAGTCCCGCAAATACAGCTCCTGCAGTGATAAGCAAACCTGCCGCCGCGATACGCATAGCACCGAAACGGCTTATCAACCTGCCGGTAAAAAATCCCGGTCCATACATCGCGATCACGTGCCACTGAATTCCCAAATTGGACGCTTGCTGAGAGATACCGTGCATATGCATTGAAAGCGGCGCAGCCGTCATCAGAAAATTCATCACCATGTAGGTTACGGCACCGCTGAACACAGTCCAGATAAAACCAGGCTGGCGGACAATCTCGCGCAGAGGACGTCCACCTGCTTTTGCAGTTGCGGCAGGTTC
Organism: Enterobacter cloacae complex sp. 2024EL-00214; assembly: GCF_043945575.1. NCBI lineage: Bacteria > Pseudomonadati > Pseudomonadota > Gammaproteobacteria > Enterobacterales > Enterobacteriaceae > Enterobacter > Enterobacter cloacae complex sp. 2024EL-00214. The sequence goes on from NZ_JBIMRC010000014.1 coordinate 42,872, forward strand.
CGCAGCTTTTACCCCCCGGAGTATCACGGCGGAGAGAATAGCCACAAGTGCCTGACCGATAAAAGTGGCAGCGAAGGTATAAGGCGGCCAGAGATCCATTGTCTCTGTTACCAGCATCGGTCCAATTACACCAGCTACTACACCGCCGCCCATCACTAGTGATAGCGCCCGTGCCCGGTGTGCTGGTGCGACGACGTCGGTGGCGGCAAAGCGGAAGCTGAGCGCTACGGCTGCATACGCACCTCCAAGAAAGGCGGCAATGCAGAACAGAATAAACGAGCTAACCACAACAGCCAGAGCCGCAGTCAGGCCAGTAATAATGCCCGCCCCGGTGCCGACCATAAATGCAGCTTTACGTCCCCGTTTTCGCGCCAGTGCACCCAACGGCAGGATGCAGGCGGTCATCCCCAGCACAAACATGGTGATGGGGAGTGTGGCCAGCGAACTGCTGGGTGCGATAGCATTACCGACTATGGCACCGGTAGCATAGAAGACTACGGAGTTAGCACCGGCCAGAGCCTGCGCGGCAGACAGGCGAATAATATTCTTATTTTGCTCTGCAATTGGCAGAGTGTTTTCTGCGGTCATCTGGTCAGACATCCTGGTTCATTGTGAGTACAATCCGGTAGCGTGCCAGTCCCTGCCTAAGTCTGTTGAGTGCTTCATTGGCCTGCTCAAACGGCATCTGCTCTGTGACGGGAAGAATCTGAAAAAGTTGGCTGAAGCGTAATGCACGCTCGGTTTGCGCAGGAGTGCTGACGAAAGATCCTGTCAGGGCCCGTTCTCCACCAATCATCATCCCCGGCATAATCTGCAGAGGTGTGCGTCCGGTCCCCAGCAATATCGCTTTCCCCTGTGGAGCCAGGGCTGGCAACAGCGCTGAAATAGCTTCAGAATCCGGAGCGGTGGCCAGAATAACGTTTACTCGACCAAAGGTTTTCAGGCGTTCCGCTACGTTTTCTGAGAGTGCATTAATGTAGTGATGCGCTCCCAACTCAATGGCAGCACGTTCTTTTTCACCGCCACGCGCAATCACAATGACCTCATAACCCATTTTACGGGCGTACTGAATCGCCATATGGCCTAAGCCGCCAGCACCCAGAATGGCCACCCTGTCACCCGCTTTGGTACCGGAATAGCGCAGTGCGTTGAAAGTGGCTGTTCCCGCGCAAAGGATCGGTGCTGCGTCAACGGATGACAACTCAGAAGGAATGTTTATCAGTGCCGTATGGCGGATAACCACGTATTCGGCGTATCCTCCGTCACAGCTGAGGCCCGGTGACAGTTGGTTTTCACAGAGGTGAAAAAGCCCGTCCCGACAGGGGCTACAGTACTGACAGTAACCGCCCAGTCGACCTACGCCTACCCGCTGCTCGGCATGCCAGATATCAGGTACCGCATCGCCTTTACGCGTAATACGCCCCACAATTTCATGTCCCGGAATACGCGGAGGTTGGCCGTCCGGCGCTGTCTTCTCTATATCCCGGAGATCCGCACCGCATACGCCACAGGCCTCAATTTTAATGAGGACCTCATCCGCCGCCGGCACTGGCAACGACCTTACCACAATCTCAAGTACACCCGGAGACGTGACCTGCATAGCTCGAAAAGTTTTTTTCACGATATCACCTGAGAAATAATTTTAGATTGCGAGGGCAACGAGGAAACGCGACACCATATTGTAAGCAGCTACGGTTGCGACGGCTTCGACGGTCTCATTTTCACCCAGCAGACGTTTCAGCCCTTCGATAATTTCTGCATCCACGATCACCCTTTGCGTGGACTGGTCGGTCAGTCTGATGAGAAGGGTTTCTGTTTCATTAAACAGTGATGAAACAGAGGTAAGCTCAAGCGCAGTCGCCTTTTCAGCTGTTCCGCCGGCATCAAGATAGGCAGGGTAATGCACATTCCATTCAAATTCTGCTCTGTTAAGCCACGCGACGCGCAGCATGATTAACTCCCTGTATTCAAGGCTCAGTGAAAATTCCTTGCGAACCCGTACCATCAGCTCGTTCCAGCCAGTGGCCAGAGGAAAACTTTTTAGCAGAATGCGATCTATTCCAATCAGTTCTGCACTTGGGCGGCGGGCTTTAATTGCATTGAGAAGATCCTCGTCAACCGGATCGCCATCCTTCCAGGGGGTAACTCTTGGTGTAGTCATCGTGTTGTCTCCAGGATAAACATATTGTCCAGACCGCGTCAGATAAGAATTAAATCACCCTCTATCGTCATGTTCTGAGCCAGTAACCACCGGTTAATGGAGGCATTAATTACCTGCTGATGGACGCATTCGAATTGATGGGCCGTTCCCTCCCCGCTGACATGAATGACATACTTCAGTCTGCCTGGAGAGGCTTCTGGCGTTTTTTCACAGACCTGGGATATCCCTGTCAGGAGCTCTCCACTGGTCCGGATTTCAAGGTGAGTAAGCGTGATGCCTGCACAGCTGGCCTCCTGAACAAAGGCGGCCGTGATGCAGGCGTTAAAGGCTGCCAGCATCAGTTCCTGGGGATTAGGAGCCTGTCCTTCTCCACCCCGCGCGACAGGTTCATCTGAATCGATAACGTGGCTTTGTCTTATCTGCTTGTGTTTGTCACCAGTAAAGGACTGACAAAGCGTGCGGCTTGCCATGCCTCCGCCCCACATCGTCACAAGGTCATAGTTTGCAGTCTGGATTTCCATACATACTCCCGTGCCGCACGTGGTAATCCACGTGCGGCATGGTCATCAAGCGTTACGACCTGCCATTACTCCGCCATCGATATCCCAGATGGCACCGGTGACCCAGCCAGTCTTGTCAGAAAGCAGGAAGGCAACAGTTTCCGCGATATCGACCGGTGTACCTACACGGCCAATCGGATGGAAGCTATCGAAGCTGTTCATTACGCCTTTGACGTCATCTTTCGGAATGAAACCTTCGTAGATCGGGGTGTGGACAACCGCCGGGGAAACCGCGTTTACACGTATACCGTTGCCGCCCAGTTCAATCGCCAGGTTTTTGGTCAGTGCGTGCAGACCGGCTTTCGCCATGGAGTAGGCAGAAGACGGCGTGGCACCGATGGCCTGCTGCGCCCACATGGAGCCGATATTGACGATGGAGCCTTTAATGCTGGCCTCGATCATGTTGCGCACCACGTCGCGCGTAATGAAGAAGGTCGCACGATTGATGTTCATGTACATGTCATAATCAGACATCTCATGTTCGGTGAACGGTTTCGGGAAGAATACCCCCGCAGCATTCACCAGCAGGCTGATGTCTTTATGCTCAGCGTTAATGGTATTCACCACGTGCTGCATCCCTTCTTCTTTCATTAGATCGGCCACAATGATGGATACCTGTCCGTCTGCCGCCAGTGCCTGACGAGCCTGCTCGGCTTTGTCCTGGCGATTACCGACCAGTACCACGCTGCCGCCGTTTTTCAGTACCAGTTTCGCTGTCTCGAAGCCCATTCCGCTTGTACCACCGACCACTAACAGTTTCTTACCGGCAAAAGATGCGTTCATCGCTAACCTCTTAAAAATAATGTGGGTGTCATTAATGAAAAGCACTGCTCTTCATCGTGTGAAACGAGAATGCCATCCTGAAGCCAGGTTGACGACTGAGAAGAAATTGCGATACAGGGAAGAAAATCTTTCCCGCAGAGGTATACTGAAAAAAACAATGAATCAGGATACCTGTAATGCGATCGCTAAACCGACTGAAATGGTTGCACGCCTTTGAAGCCACTGCCCGGCACGGCAGCTTTACCGGCGCGGCCCGGGAGTTAGGCGTAACGCCTGCCGCCGTGGGCCAGCTTGTCCGCTCGCTAGAGGACTGGGTGGGACACCCGCTGCTCCACCGCACCCGTTCGGGGAAGGAGCGTCTTACGCTGGTTGACGAAGCGCAGGTAGCATTGCAGGACATCACCCAGGGACTGGACAAACTAGAAACTGGGTTAAATAAACTGCGCGGACGTCGGACACGCACTGTCGTGGTGGTGACCGCCTCGCAGGTCCTGATGATGAACTGGTTGATGGAGAGGCTGAACCGCTTTTCAGAAATCCATGAGACGATCGACCTGAGGCTTAACGTGACGGAGAAGCTGATGGATGTGTCGCATGGCGAGGCAGATATCGGTATTCGCTGCGGGCAGGGAGACTGGCCAGGGGTAAATAAAACCTGGCTGATGGATGAAGAAGCGGTGATGGTCTGCAGTCCGCATCTGGTGCCAGCGGAGAAAATAACCTGCGCTGAATGGCTCGCCACACAAAAACTGATCCACGATGATACACTCCATCCGGGGGCGAATTTTCCGTCCTGGGATGATGTTCTGAGCGCGGTCGGTGCACCTGAAGCGCTGGAAAGCGGACTGCATATTAACTCTACCTCCGCCGTCATCCTTTCAGCCCTGAGCGGTCGGGGGGTGGCTATTGTGCGTTACGCACTGGTCAAACAACTGATAGAAACTGGTCAGTTGATCCAGTTGCATCCCGATCATCGCTGGCCGCTCACCTGGTCTTACTATCTGGTGACCCCGCAGTTGAATGTCATGCGTGATGAAGTAAAAGTTTTCCACGACTGGCTTGTTCAGGATGTTGTCTCCGATAATACGTGATACTGCTTCTCAGGCATCATGTCCTCACTTCCCAGGCGTGATGCACTCCTTTCCGTAACATTACCGACAAAGAATTTCTTCTCTGCTTCGCAAGATTATCTGATTTGTTGAAATTTACAGGCTTTCTGATAATCCATCCATTGAACGGCAATAGCCCTGTCGGCATTGCCTTACCGTGAGCGAAGGAGAGAACGATGGCTTATCTGCAAATCACCCTTGATATCAGTAATGAAAACCGTATGGCAGCAGCCGGGGTCTACCAGAAATACAAGACTCCGTTTCTGACCACCATCGACGGAGCCACTTCGAAAGAACTGTTGATCCGCGATCAGGACGTGCAGGTTTTGCACGGTTTTGAGACCGCAGCGCAGGCACAAACGTACCTCAACAGCCCGCTTTTCACCCAGGATGTCGTTGCAGGCCTGAAACCTTACCTGAATGGCGCTCCTGACGTGCGTATTTATGACGTTATGTAATAACGATTTCTGAGACAAAAACCGGAGTTTGCAATGTTCTTAAACTGGAATGAATACCGTAGCAACCTGCTTGGCACCGTTGGTAAATTTGCACAACTGCAGCCTGAGTTTATGAAGGGCTTTCAGAAGATGGATGAGGGCGCGTCTGAACACAAGCATCTCGATCCTAAAACCCATGAACTGATCGCGCTGGCTGTTGCAGTCACCACCCGTTGTGATGGCTGTCTGTCCGTACATGTGGATGCAGCGGCTAAAAATGGTGCTACTCGTGAAGAGATCGCCGAAGCGCTTGCCGTTGCGATTAACCTGAACACCGGTGCAGCATTAACCTATACGGCCCGTGCACTGGATGCTTACGACAACCTGCCGAATAAATAAATCTGAAAACGGTACCTTCTAAGGTGCCGTTTACTCACTGACTATGATGTTACTAAACTCTGATTTCTCGCAGCGAGTCATCATTACACCTGATGACTATCACTGGGTCCCCTCCCCGCAGCAGGGTGTTGAACGTGTCATGCTTGACAGGATAGGTCATGAGCAGGCCCGAGCAACCAGCCTTGTCCGATATGCTCCTGCATCTCTGTTTCCCGAACACCGCCACCCCGGCGGCGAAGAAATACTGGTACTGAGCGGAACGTTTACTGAAAACGGGGTGGATTACCCGGCAGGCTGGTACCTGCGCAGCCCGGACGGTTCGTCTCATCAGCCTTCCAGCTGTGACGGTACCACCATTTTCGTCAAGCTGCGCCAGATGTCCGCCGAAGAACGCCAGCCAGTAAGAATCGATACAAAGGATGAAAATAACTGGTACGGCCAGCCGCAACGAAAAATTTGCCCGCTATTCTCAGGCGGATCTGAAACAGCCCTTATTCAAAATCTGGCACCGGGAGAGCGAATCTTCTGCGCGCCACTTGTCGGCGGTGCCGAACTACTGCTTCTGGAGGGTGAACTCAGAACACCGGAAGGTAACTATGAGAAAGGGTGCTGGCTCAGGTTTCCGCCTGGCGAAATGCCCACTCTGATAGCCACTGCCGCTGGCGCACTTTTTTATCTAAAAATGGGGCACCTTAACCCAACCACCCTGACAGGAGTGATGTCATGAGAAGCTGCGTTATTATTGGAGCAGGCGTTAGTGGACTTTACGCCGCTACGCTACTGGAAAAAGCAGACGTAGATTATGTGATTCTGGAATCCCGGGTCAGGACAGGCGGGCGCGTACTGTCGGCTGGGTTTTCAGGACTTCATGTGGATATGGGAGCTACCTGGTTCTGGCCTGACATTCAATCCAATTTCGCGCAGTTAATCACGCGGTTGGGACTGCCCGTCATACCCCAGGGTCGCCCGGGTGATATGCTTTATGAGCGTCAGACCGATACGCCTGCACAACGTTATCCTGCGTATGACACCTCACCGGCATCATTCAGACTGAAGGGGGGAATGCAGGCGCTGACGTCGACACTGAAAAGCCAGATTCCGACCCACAAAATTAAGCTAGATCAGCACGTAAAGTCCATTATTCGCACCGATGAGGGGATACAAGTTCTGGCGAAAACAGAGGTCGGAGCGGAAACCCTTTATTCTGGCGAGCATATTTTTCTTGCCCTGCCGCCCGCACTGGCTGCAAATATTGCGTTCAGCCCGACACTGCCTGACACCCTGATTTCACACTGGCGTAAAACCCCGACATGGATGGCTCCCCATGCAAAATATTCTGCTGTCTACAACACTGACTTTTTGCGGGCTCAAAGGCTTTCAGGTGATGCCAGCAGTAGAACAGGTCCAATGGTTGAAATTCACGATGTGTCCGAACCCAATTCGGGAACAACGGTAATATTTGGTTTTATTGGAGTACCGGCTAAGTCGCGATGGACAGTCAGCGAAGACGTTCTTAAGCTGCTTTGTCGAGAGCAACTGGTGCGTCTGTTTGGTCCGGATGCGGCCGAACCTGAAGCTGAGTTCCTGAAAGACTGGGCGTCTGATCCGTTTACAGCCACAGAATTTGACCTACTGCAGGAGAGTGGACATCCACTACCGGATCAGCCCCCTGGACAGGGAGAATGGGCGGGAAAAATAACGGGGATTGCCAGCGAATGGTCACCGCAGTTTTCAGGCTATCTTGCCGGCGCAATAGACTCTGCATCAGACGGTATTCAGAACTGGCTACAACAGCGATAACCTGTTTAGCCAGTGTGTTACATTCATCGGCTGAACTCATACCATATAGCAGGCTGTCCAGTTATGAGTTTTGAGCCGTATTTACACTCTGGATTATCGCTGCCCAGCCTTTACCAGGAGTATGGTTTGCCTGTTGGTATTAAATTCCCGTGTGATGGTGCTGATACTTTTCCCGGCGTTAATCTGTGCAATCACCGTAAGCTGCTGCTGATTCAGTACTGGAGGGTGTCAAAATCACTTTCCAGCTGCTTTTGCTTGCGTAATACCTGAGTGTATACGCTCAAGCGGACCCCACTTACAGTTAAACGGCAAAAGACAGGTTAGGTCAGTTGTCCTGATTTTTTGGACGCAACGGATATCACTTCTGTTCTGGTTGTCCAGCCGGTGCTGCGTACCAGTTTTCTTCAGCCACGATTACCGTCCCTTCAGGCTGCATCACAAAGTTTGGCGACATAATTTGCACATTAAACTCGTTAAAGACGTCCTGAATAAGGCCGTGCAATTCATTACGAGCCTCGGCGAGCGCTTGCCCGGGTATCAGCTTAACCTGAAGTTCATAAGCGATGTACCAGTCCATCAACGCCAGCTGCCGCACCAGAGGTGGTTGGGAATGGTCGATGCATTTTGCCCGTCTGGCGGCCATTTCCAGCATCGCGTGAACTTGCCGCCAGGGCGTGTCATAGCCAATAGTCACACCAACTGTCAGATTGATCCCCGCATCAGGTTCCTGTGCGCTAAGGTTGGTTATTTTGCCGCTGACGACGACAGCATTGGGTACCGTAACAATATAGTTTTCCCGTGTGAGGATTTTGGTCGCAAGCATGCCAATCTCCGTGACCAGACCTTCATTATCCGCGACCCGTATTACGTCCCCTTTTCGTAACGCGCGGGAGTAGATTAACACCAGCCCGCTCATGGCATGGTTCATCACCCCTGCTGACCCCAACGTCAGCATCAGGCCAAAGAATACGCTGATACCTTTAAAAGCCAGTGAATTTGCACCCGGCAAAAACGGATATGCCGCAGATAAGGCAAACAACCACACGCCGACAGAAATCAGCTTGCGAGTGGCACCTACGGTTTCGGGATGGATACCTGGAAGCTGCAATCCCCCTACTTCTACTTGATTTAACAAGATTTTAAGGAGTTTAAGTATAACCGCGGTAATAAGGAAAATAATCAAAACAATCATGAGCCCCGGCAGCGCAGAGGCAATAGAAAACGCAATATCTCGTAAAACGCGCACTGCCCAGTCGCCCAATGATGTCCCCCAGACGCGCGTCCAGGGGAACAAACTGAATGCCCAGCGCAACCAGAGATATAACCCCAGGGCACCGGACAAAAACATTAACAGGGCATACAACCGGGTCTCAATCGCGCCAACAAACTTACGCCAACGTTGAGGAATTATGCTGCGGCTTTCCAGAATGCGGTGACGGTAAAAACGTCGCACCCAGCGCCAGGAACGCCAGGCACCGTACCAGAAAAGAACCAGTGCCAGAAAACCCGCGATAGTTTTCACGGCGGATAACGCAATCCAGCCGCTATTATATTGCTCGTGAAGTGCCGTTCGTTGAGCCTCCAGACGCGTCAACACACGCTGGGCGGCCTGATCAAGCGTAAGATCGTCACCTTCATCAAGGTCTGCTTGTGTAAGCAACATAACAGGCTTGCCGTTCATGACAATCAAGCGACCCGGCTGGTTGTAACGAGTGACCGGTATAATTTTCAGCGGTTCGCGTACATCCTGCTCAGTGAAATGTCGCAGCGTATTGCGAATGCGTAATACGCGTTCTTCTGGCGTTGTGAGGCCAAATTTCGCCTGAAGCATAACAACAGGTTGGTGGAAGATATAAACCGTTCGGGCCCGCTCCTGTTCAGTCGGCTCCAGGCGTGGTTCTGCGGCAACCGTGATAAACGATAATACTGACAGCAAACACGACAATAAAGCGAGCTGGATTTTGTTCATTTCCACCGCCTGAAACGCAAAATTATTGTGACTTTTCAACGATCACGAGATAAGCGAAGTTCTGTTATTTAGAATAGACCAGCCTTTTACTTCTGCAATATCACTCACAAACGGAGCTGAGTCACTGTGCGGCAATTACCCGCCAGTCAGGACAATGATTGCCCCTTTTCCACCTTTCTTGTACCCTTTCATCGTTCAACCTAACCCCACGAAAAATGAGACAACCGGACGCCTATGACTGCACATATTTCTAAAGATCCTTTGCATGGCGTAACGCTGGAAATGCAGGTAAATGCCCTGGTTGCACGATATGGCTGGAGCGAGTTGGGCAACCGTATCAAAATTAACTGTTTCAGAAACGATCCCAGCGTTAAATCGAGTTTAAAATTTCTGCGCCGAACGCCCTGGGCGCGTGCGGAAGTTGAAGCGCTGTATCTTGATTCTCTCAGTGATAACACCACCGAAGAACCGGATGTTCCCGACTTTAATCCCTGGACTCATAGTCGAATCACAAAGAGCTAATACGTAAATGTCGCTACACGTAAAACGGATAGGTGCGTTTGTTGGCTGCGCACTTTTACTTGCTAGTTGCACCTCAAAACCACCAAAGTCTCTCGTCACTCCGCCCCCGTCGGTGAATCAACCTTCCCGACAGACAAATAAACCGATGCGTGGGATCTGGCTGGCAACCGTCTCCCGTCTTGACTGGCCGCCGGTCACATCAGTGAATGCCAGCAGTGCTGAACTCCGTATCAGCCAGCAAAAACAGGCGCTGAAAGACAAACTCGATAAACTGAAAAGCCTCGGTATCAACACCGTGTTTTTCCAGGTGAAACCTGACAGTACAGCGCTCTGGTCGTCAAAAATTTTGCCCTGGTCAGATATGCTGACGGGTAACATCGGCGAATATCCGGGTTACGATCCACTGCAGTTTATGCTGGATGAAGCGCACAAGCGCGGCATGAAAGTGCACGCCTGGTTTAATCCCTACCGGGTATCGACCAACACCCGGCCGTCAACCATTGCGGAGCTGAACCGGACATCGTCATTGCACCCTTCCAGTGTCTATGTGCAGCACCCGGAGTGGGTGCGTATTTCTGGCGATCGTTTTGTCCTCGACCCGGGCATTCCGGAAGTGCGTGACTGGATAACCCAGATTGTCAGCGAGGTTGTTAAGCAATACCCGATAGACGGCGTGCAGTTTGACGACTATTTCTATTCCGAAACACCTGGTTCAACCCTGAACGATACTCAAACGTTTAAACACTATGGCCAGGGATTCGCCTCTAAAGCGGACTGGCGTCGGCACAATACACAACAGCTGATTGTGCAGGTTTCCAGTGCTATCAAACAGCTGAAGCCTGATGTTGAGTTTGGTGTCAGCCCGGCTGGCGTATGGCGTAACCGCTCTTTTGACCCGGCAGGCTCAGATACGCGAGGAGCCGCTGCGTATGATGAATCCTATGCCGATACACGTCAGTGGGTACAACAGGGATTGCTGGATTACATTGCGCCACAAATTTACTGGCCTTTCTCCCGCAGCGCCGCGCGTTATGACGTGCTGACCAGATGGTGGGCTGATGTGGTAAAACCAACCCATACCCGTCTTTATATCGGCATTGCGTTCTATAAAGTGGGTGAACCGTCCAAAAATGAGCCGGACTGGATGGTGAATGGCGGTGTGCCGGAGTTGAAAAAACAGCTCGATCTGAATGACTCTCTGCCCGGCGTAAACGGTACTATCCTGTTCCGGGAAGATTATCTTAACCAGCCCCAGACTCAGGACGCGGTTAGCTATCTCAGAGATCGCTGGGGAAGTTAACGCATTAAAAATCAGGCAGAAGCGCCCTGCTTCTGCCTGATTTTATTATGGTTTAGGCCCAAACATTTCCTCGAGTTGCTTCTCATCTGGCATGCCCACCACCTGCTGAAGCTCGTTTTGTGCATTCAGATAATAAATTGCCGGGGTGGCATTTGCGCCCAGACTGTCCATTAACTGTTGGTGCTGCTGTAACACAGCCACGTTCTCACGTGAGGCTCCGCCCGCAGGTTTAGGCAATGTTTTCCCGCCAGAAAGCTCGTACTCTCTCCAGGCAGAAACTGGATCTTTTGCATTCAGGATCGCGGAGGCGTTACGGCCACTGTTGGGATTAAGAAACGCCACCAGCAGCGTATTTAACTGAACCTTACCCGCCTTCACCCACGGCTGCGCCTCGGCCCAAAAGGCCTTACAATACGGACAGAATGGATCGGCAAAGACGAACACTTTACGCGGTGCTGTATCCGCCCCCTCTTTCAGCGGATGCGCTGCATTGAGCTGTTTCCACATTTCCCGCCCCAGCGGCGCGTAGATCTCTTTCTGGAAATACGCATCGCTAAGGTTTTTACCTTTTTCATCATACAGATAGCCTGAAATTACATGCTTTCCATCCGGTGTTAAAAAGAGCGTAACGCCCATGTCCTGATATTGCCCAAGCCAGGCGGGCGCTCCACCTGGCGCATCGATTTTCTTAATGATCTTAATGTTTTGCTGTTCACTGAACGTCTTCACAACATCAGGAATGGCCTCAGCGGCTTGAGCCAGCCCTGACGTCACCAGCAGCGAAATTAACAGTAATTTTTTCATTGTCCTCTCCGGGATAATCGGGGGCTAGCCGCCCCCTCAATTCAACTTTTTTTCAGCGCGTCACTGACCATTTCATCGAACTGTTCAAAAGGAACCCAGCCGGGAAGCAGCCCCTCGCCAATCAGCGTTGCCGGCGTTCCCTGAATACCCAGTTTTTCGGCAATGAGCAGGCTGCGTTTGATCGTCATCAGGCTCTCGGCATCAGGCGTTGTCACACTGACCCCCGCCCGCTTTTTGGCCTCCTGAATACTGGCATCATCGTGGTATCCCTTTTTTGCCATCAGGATATCGTTAAATTTCATAAATTGTTCAGGATGTGAACGCCAGACGGTCAGGGCGTCACGTGCAGAGGTCACCGAACTTTCTGACCGGTAAGGCAGAAACTTAAAGACCACCGCCACATCCGGATATTTCTCGACGATCCTCTCAAGATAAGGATCGAATTTTTTACAGTACGGGCAGTTGTAGTCCGTGAACACCACCAGCGTTAACTTTGGATTTTTAGCCCCAATACGCGGTGAATTGGGATCGTTAAACAGGAAATCGTAAACGATCTTCTGGGCGCGTTGTTCCTGTTCCGGTGTCTGTACCTCTGCGGCCACCATCTGAGTAGACACAAAGAGGAACATCAGCGTAATCATGATTTTCTTCATAGCACATTTAACCTTTAGCGTTGTCCAGGGTCGTCAGAACGGTGTTTTTATCAAGCAATGGAGAGAAAATTTCTCCATCAGCCAGGCCGGGGCCATAGACCTCATTAAACGGAATGGCGTAGCGATTGCGTTTTCCGAGGAAATCCGCGATCGCCGTCGATGGCTTACTCCAGTCTCCACGTAGCGCAACCACATCCGGCTGGCTGAGTGCCGCGATGACTTCAGGCTGATTCAATACCCGATGCTCATTGACCTTACAGGTGACACACCAGTCGGCAGAGATATCCACGAAGACGCGTTTCCCCTGCGCAACAGCATTCTGGATAGCCTCCTCGCTTAATGGTTGCCACGGGATCGCCTGAACCTCAGTTTGCGTGTCGGGTACCGGTGTGGTCAGCAACCCGCGCAACTGATAACCCCCTAAAACAGACAACGCGATCACCACGAACCAGAACAGTGGCGAGGTTCTTTGCCCTGCTATGGCGTACGCTACGATCGCGATGACAATCAGTATCAACATAATGATGTGGCTGAGCGCTTCTCCCAGATGCAGATTGAGTAGCGTCACCAGCCAGAGACTGGATACCAGCATCATAAGACCGAGAACGATCTTCAGCGTATTCATCCAGCGTCCCGGTTTGGGAAGCAGCATGGCCGTTTCAGGGATCAACGCAACAAACAGCCACGGTAAACTCATTCCCAGGCCGAGCGTCAGAAAAATAAGCCACAGTTCCTGTAACGGTGCGCCCAGCGCAAACGCCACTGCCGTACCGAGAAACGGTGCAGAACACGGTGTCGCGAGCAGAGTGGCAAACATACCTTCACAGAAACTGCCGGTAAGCCCCGCGCCCCCCGTTGTGGCCAGCCGCCCCATCGCCGCAGAAGGCAGCAACATTTCAAAGACCCCGAACAGATTGAGCGCAAAAAGGAATGTCACCGCCACCATCAGGCCGATAAACCACGGGCTCTGGAACTGAATGCCCCATCCCAGCGAGGCTCCGGTTAATTTAAGGGCGGAAACCATCACGGCCAGCAGCACAAAGGAGGTCAGAATACCGGCACTGGTTGCCAGGAAGCGTAATCTGATTTTCCGCTTATCCGAACCGGCATTCAGTACACTGCTGAGCTTCATGCCCATCACCGGTAGTACGCAGGGCATCAGGTTTAGTATCAGCCCGCCGAGCAGCGCGAAGGCCAGCATTTTACTCATCCCAACCGCTGTCGTCTGGCCCGGAGGCTCGTCCCCGACGGTAATCACGGTTTGTTGCGCGTTATCGCCATTGGTCAGTACAAAAGAGAGCGCTTTCCCCTTAAGCGTGGCGGGCTTATCACCCCATTCATCGGTCACCGGCACCGTCACGTGCAGTTGATTACCGTCGTGCCTGATAGCCGGATCGCCAGGAAGAATATCGCCCTCCAGCGGGTCGAAGTAGATCGCTGGTTTTTTCCACTCCCCGTCCGTGGTTCCCGTTATCACCAGATTACCGTCAGACAGCCAGGCAGACAGGTTTGAGGATATTCCCGAATCCCCCGGGATGGCGCGCATTGCACTGTCGAAAGCGCGTTGAAAAGCCTCATCTACCGGGGTGTTGAAATCCAGACGCAGCGTGTAGTCCGTCAACAGGCAGACATTACTACACGTTGAGAGCGTGAGAGTGCCATTCAGCGTATCGGCATCTGTCCCGGTGATGACCATCGGGATAATCACCTTGTCGTGATAACCCTGGGTAGTGAGACCAGAGATATCAAAGCGTGAAGGGACAGGCCAGTACCACGTATCCCGCACCTCTTTTGGCCAGTGGATTTGTGGGGCGACGCCACCCTCGCCCGGCGAGCGCCAGTAGGTTTTCCAGCCGGACTGCAGCTCTACGGTGAGCAAGCCTAAGATACGATCCTGGCCCTTTTCTGCCTGGAAGCGGATCCGGGCGTGATCGTTTTGTGGGGAGGTCAGCCAGCCTGTGTCTGCTGCGTTGGCCATGCCAGTGCAGGACAGCAACAGGAGGATAAATCCCCTGAAGATGTTAAACATGTTTTACTCCGTGAATAGTGAAAATTATCGTGTGATGACGATGTTTTTCATTCACGGAAAACGCAGTTTTTGAGGTGTATTCGTGGTGGAGGAGCCTGAACAGGCTGGGCTCTGTCAACAAATGCCCGCACCTGGGAAAACAGTTGCAGCAATGCGAAGAAGAGAATGATGGCCGGTAGTGCGCCATCGAAGAACAGTGGCTGGGCACAAAGAAGGGAATGCGCACCTAACTGGCAGGGGGATGGACCTGATTGCTCAGCATCAGCGCTTTGAGCCGGAGCATCGACAACCAGAACCGTCTGCGGGTTCAGCCCCTGTAAAAAGTGGTTAAGATAAACCGCACGCTGAACCAGGCAGATTGCCATCGCCAGGCACGTGATTATCAAAAGCCATTTACCCAGAAGCTGACGGTTGCGCATAACATTCCAAAATAATGAGATGCCCCGATCATAAACGATAGAAATGAATCTACAAGGCTCGACATTGTAAGGTTTTGTCTGCCCGTTTATTGTCTGGCATCAATCACCGGTCAATGCTTCATAGACATCCCGTAATCGGGCACGGAGATAAAGCACGGCCTTGTGCTTACGTGACAACAGTGCCTGCTCGCTGGCCCCCGTCTCGTCTGCCAGCATTTTTATGCTGTAGCCCTGAAGTTCCGTTTTCTCAAAGACCTCACGCTGAAGCGCTGGAAGCTCAGACAGTGCTTGCCCCAGTTCTTCCCATAGCAGCGTTTTCAGGTATTCCTCTTCCGGGGTTTGCGGAACACCGAACAGGGTTTCCGCTAACTCATCTTCCGGGGCTCCCGCTTCGCCATCCGCGGTGAAGTCGCCGGAGAGCGGGACCTCATGTTTTTTCCGCGCCCGGTCAGTCATTTCATTACGGGCCGCGCGAAACAGCCAGGCAGCAACGTTCTCTACCGGCTGTTCCACCTTCATGAGCTGATATGTCACTTCCTGCAGAATATCGTCGGCATCATCGCGCACGGAAGTTCGTCCGCGAATAAAGGCTTTCAGCCGGGAGCGGCAGGCATTAAGCGCCGACATCAGCAAAGATTCACCCGCCACCCCGGCTTTCATCTCGCTCACTCTGCTTCCGGCGTTTTCGGGGCGTGCTCATCCCGTTTATCATCACAGTGGCCACGCCAGCCGCAATGCCCGTGGCGACCAAACCCTTCCCGGCGTTGCTGGATAAACGCTTCACGCTGTTCGGGTGTCATGTTCATCCAGCGTTCGTGCATCCGGCGATGCGCACCGAACATCCCCGGGCGGAAACCCAGACCGCCGAACAGAATTCGGCTCAGCACCAGAATCCCCAGCGCCTGCCAGAAACCAATGGCCTTCACACCCAGAATGGCCGGGAGTAATGCGTTCCACAGGGTCATGACCAGCAAACCCAGCGCCACAAATATCACCGCGCCAATCACTAAGCCCTTGCCCATATGATGACGGCCAAATCCCCGTCCGTGACCTCTTCCACGCATGTCGAAATCTCTCATTGTCTTTCCTCATTTACAGTAACTGATTATGGCTTGTGATGAGGTAGACGAATGAGCAGGGAAAATATTGCTGAGGAAATGAAAATATAATGAAGAGTGGGAAAAATGGGGGGATCGCTCCCCCCTCCGATCACGCGTGCGCAGGCAAGCTAAAGCTCGAAATACTCTGCGTCAGATGCTGAGCCTGTTCCTCAAGCGAAGCCGCCGCCGCCGCAGACTCCTGCACCAGTGCGGCGTTCTGTTGCGTTACCCCGTCCATCTCCGTGACGGCCTGTCCGACCTGGCCAATCCCGCGGCTTTGTTCTTCAGATGCCACTGAAATTTGCTCCATCAGCGTATTCACTTTATTCACTGAAGCAATAATCGCGTCAATCACCTCTCCGGAGCGATTGACCAGCTCAGTGCCGCTTTTCACGCTGACAACCGACTGGGCAATAAGATTTTCGATATCCTTCGCTGCAACGGCACTTTTCTGTGCCAGCGTACGGACTTCACTGGCGACGACCGCAAATCCGCGCCCTTGCGTACCCGCGCGAGCCGCTTCAACCGCGGCGTTCAGTGCCAGAATGTTAGTCTGGAAAGCAATGCTGTTAATGACGCTGGTGATATCCTCAATGCGCTTCGAGTTCCCTGCGATGGTATTCATCGTTTCAATGACTTCGCGGGTCACGGCTTCTCCGGTGTGCGCATTTTTCACCGCGTCCTGAACCAGTTTTCCAGCCTGGTGTACGTTGTCGGTGTTATTGGCAACGGTCGCGCTCAGCTCTTCCATACTGGCCGCCGTCTGGGTTAACGCAGAAGCCTGCTGTTCCGTACGTGAAGCCAGGTCGATATTCCCGGAGGCAATCTCTTGTGCGGCATGCGTCACCGTGTGGCTCGCGTCACGCACCTGCGCAATGGTAGAAAGCAGTGCCAGGCGCATCTGCTCCATTGACCCCATCAGGTGATCAATTTCATTACCGGAATTCCCCTTCACGGGTACAGCAATGTTCAGTTTGCCCGCCGCTATCTGGCTACAGTGCTCGCGTGCCAGGTTCACCGGGGCAAAAACAAAGCGCTTCATCAGCAGGCTGACCGCGATGATCACCACCACAAACAGGAAGGCAAAGCCCGCGATAATAGCCAGACCCGAAACGAAGTTGCTGCTCGCATCTTCATTCAGGCTCTTGGCATATTTCTGATGAACGGTCAGCACCTGGTCGAGCACAATTTCATACTTCCGATCCAGCTGAGAAACCTGTGAAATGAGCGTATTGAATTGCGCCACATCATGGGCTTGCGCCGCGTTGATTAACGGCTCCAGACCCTGATTGCGATACGTTTTCCAGGCCTCTTCATAGGCACTTACCAGCGGTGCTTCATCCGCCAGGCGCGGTGCGGCCATAAAGGCGGCAAAGGCGTGATCCGCTTTTGTCAGTGCCTCTTTAACCGCCGCCAGTTTCGCGGGCTGATCCGTTGAATCCCCCGCCTCCACCATCTTCACATACTCCATCACCCGGACGCGCAGCGTACGGCTATGGTTGATGGGGTCAATAATAGACAGGACAACCTGAATTTCTTTATTCACATTATCCAGTGAATTATTACTTTTAATGATGAGCCCAACGCTGGTGATGGTGCTCGCAACAAAGAAGAACAGTAAGGAGAACAAAATAATCAGGGAAGATTTTTTCAACGACATAGACAGTACCTCAGGGAATATATTCCCTATGGTTATCGGCTGATCCAGAGCTTTAATTAATTAAAGTTATTGAAGTATCCAGCCAGCCGGTGATCTTTTACGCTGTCGTTTTGTAACGTCGCTGTAGCGTCGCGCTCAACTTCCGCTGCAGTGGTTCCGGCGTTTCTCCTTCGATCAGTTTGCCAATCAAATCAAAGCAGTGCCAGGCCAGTTGACGGTTGTCCTGACGGACAGTGTCGATAGGAATGGTGAGGGAATCATAGAGATAGTGATCGTCAAAGCTGGCCAGCCGCATATCACTTTGCAGCAGGTTGTGCTGGCCCATGTAGCGAAGCACACCTTCAAGCAAACCACAGGCGGCAGTGAACAGCGCTTTTGGCGGACGACCCAAGCGCGCGCACAGTTCGGCGAACATTTCGTAGCCGGAACTGGGGTGGTAATTACCGTGAATGATCCACTCCGGGCGAAGCTCGACGTTGGCATCACGCAGCCCTTGCTTAAACCCTTCAAGACGGTCGCGCGTGGGGGAAAGCCGTGGCTGCCCACCGAGGAAATAGATCTCATCAGGATGCTGCCGCGCAAGGTCGGCCACCAGTTCGGCCGTTGGGGGAATGGAATCGGTGATCACCAGCGGTAGCGAACTGTCGTTCATATGGCGGTCAAAGAGAACGACGGGTAACTGCTCGCTCAGTTTCTGGTAGTCCGCATCACTGAGCATGCTGGAGGCGACAATCAACCCGTCGACCTGGCGTGCCACCATGTTATTGACCACCACCGTCTCCTGCCCTGGGTTTTCATCACTACAGGAGATCAGCAACTGGACGCCAGCCTCGCGGCACAGCGTCTCCAGTTCGTGAGAAAACACGGCAAAACCGTAGTTGGTGATCTCCGGAACCACCAGACCAATGGTATGACTGCGGTTATCACGCAGCGAACGGGCGTGAATGCTGGGCTGATAGTGATGCTCTTTTGCAATCGCCAGCACGCGTTCACGCGTCTCTTCAGCCACGCGAAGCTCTTTGCTGCGACCATTCAGTACCAGACTGGCGGTGGCTTTTGATACCCCCGCCAGCTCCGCGATGTCTTTTATGGTGACGCGTTTTGTTTTTCTCACAACGACTTAGATCCGGCTGCCAAAACCACTATTCTATCATGCAGCTGCGCAGCGACCAGTACCGTAATGTGATGTCGGACTCACCTTCGAAGCGCACCTGCGCCGGATGGTCAGGAAAATAGCGGCTGCTCATCACGCCTTCACCGTGATTGATGAAAATTTCGACGCTGGAGCGATCGCACAGAACGCGCAAATGGCGAACCTCACCCCGCCAGTAGCGGGTCAATATTTCACCGTTTTGCAGGCTGGTACGTTCCAGGCGTAACCCGTTGTCATCAACCCTAAGCCGCAACGCCCCGGCAAAATCCACATCAACGCATGACGCGGTTAGCCAGAATTCAAGACGTGTTGCATCCAGTACCGGCGCATTGCTGGCAACACCCTGCCAGTGATGCTCATCCTCACGCAGTTGTTCCAGTTCGCGAACCGGGGTTTGCCACAGTTTGCCATCCTGGTAGCGCAGCTCACGTGGACAGGTCATCTGGTGGATCCAGCCGTGGGCGCGCGTTGGCTGCAACATCTCTTCGCCGTCCGGTACGCCCATCCAGCCAATCAGCACCCGCCGTCCGTCTGCGGCAAGCGTCGTTTGTGGGGCATAAAATTCAAAACCGGCATCCAGCTCGTGTAAATCACCGTGCTCAAACGCGGCGCGTTCATAGTCAAACGCCCCGCTCATCCAGGTTGCCGGATAGGTGTTGAGATAGCGATGCGATTCACGAGTCAGCCCTTGCGGGCAGCAGATCAGAACGTGAGTCCCGTCGAGGGCAAACAGATCCGGGCATTCCCACATGTATCCGGCATCAGCGAGACCGTTGATGCCATGACCGGCGATCTCTCCGCAGGGCTGCCAGTTGTGCAAATCGGCAGAGGTAAACAGCAACACTTTGCCGCGTTTTTCCAGATCCTGTGCGCCGAGCACCATGTACCACTGCCCGTCATGTTGCCAGACTTTCGGGTCGCGTACGTGTCCGGTATAGCCTTCCGGCAACGGCAGCACCGGGCCTCGTTTGGTAAAACTTCCGTCTTCATTTGGTTCAGCCAGACACTGCCAGGCGGTGCGGCTTCCGTCATCAAATTTGACGTTGCCGGTATAGCACAGCGTCAGCACACCGTTGTTATCCACGGCGCTGCCGGAGTAACACCCGTTGCGGTCATATTCTTCATCGGGCATTAGCGCCATCGGCTCATGCTGCCAGCGCACCAGATCCTCAGAACTCCAGTGTCCCCAGCATTTATAGCGGTGATCGCAATTCAGCGGGTTCCACTGGTAAAACAGGTGATAACGCCCGGCAAACCAGATAAAACCGTTCGGATCGTTCATCAACCCTGTCACGGGTGCCGGGTGCCACTGGGGATAATGGCGGTCAGCCAGTGCGCGCGGCAGGCCTTTCATGACAGCCTGCAGCACGGCAGGCCAGCGAGAAGGTAACGTCATTATTCAGAGTCCGTTTTATATTTCAGCAGCAGGGAGACGGTAAACGCTACGCCAAAGGCAATAACCATGCCGATGATATAGTTAAGCAGTGAGCTTGCCTGCACTATCGCCATTCCCGGGATCGCGGTCAACCCAACGGCCGTCATATAAACATGCACCGATACCACCCAGGCACCGCCCACTGCACCGCCAATCAACGCCGCAATAAACGGCTTCACAAAGCGCAGGTTGATACCGAATATGGCCGCCTCAGTAATCCCCAGCATGGCAGAGAACGCCGACGGTAAGGTAATGGCTTTGATTTTTGCATCTTTGGTTTTGAACCACACCGCCAGGCACGCGCCGCCCTGCGCCACGTTCGCCATTGCCCAGATTGGCAGCAGGAAGTTGACACCAATTGACGGATTACCCAGCAAACCGGCTTCGATGGCGTGGAAGCTGTGGTGAATACCGGTGATCACAATCACTGAGTAGAGCCCACCAAATAACAACCCTGCCAGCCAGCCCGCATGGGAAATTAAGGTACTCAGGATAAAGGAGATCCCGTCACCCAACGCACGCCCTGCCGGGCCGATAATCAGCAAGGCAATAAAGCCGGAGATAATGACGGTGAGGAACGGCGTCAGGATCAGGTCTAATGCATCCGGGATCACGCGGCGCAGCTGTTTCTCAACAATACTCATAAACCAGACGGCCAGCAGCACCGGGAATACCGTGCCCTGGTAGCCAATCATGGCGATCTCAAGGCCGAAGAAGTTCATGGTATGGAAGCCAGACGCCACACCCCAGGCATTCGTCAGCGCCGGGTGGGTCAAAATACCGCCCAGCGTGGCTCCTAAATAGGGGTTACCCCCAAATTCACGCGCGGCGGTAAAACCAATCAGGATTGGCAGAATGATAAACGCCGCAGAGCTACACATATCCAGCATGATGTAGATCGCGTTATCCGCATTGACCCAGCCGTAGGTTTTCACCATCCCGAGCAGGCCCATCAGCAAACCGGACGCCACAATCGCAGGAATGATCGGCACAAAGATGTTAGAGAGCAAACGCGCAACGCGCTGGAACGGATTCAGCTTACGCGCGGCCAAATCTGCCGCTTCGGACTTGCTGGACTCGCCGATCCCTGCCGCCTGAATAAAGGCCGCGTAAACCTTGTTGACCACCCCGGTGCCAAATATGACCTGCATCTGACCGGCGTTACGAAAACAACCCTTAACCCCTTCAACCTTACCGATAGCCTGCTGATCGGCAAGTGCATCGTCGACCAGCACCAGACGCAGACGCGTAGCGCAGTGCGCCGCACTGGCGATGTTCTCTTTGCCGCCGAGCAGCGGAATAAGCTCACGGGCGATATTGTCAAAATCCATAGATACCTCTGCCTGACTTCATTTTTATGATGTATGAAACGCTCCCGCAGTGCGGGAGCGTGAAGGGTTAAAACCAGGTTTCCATCTGAACCCCAAAGTTCCATTCCCCGCCAGCGTTGAAACCGCTGCTGCCAAAGGCATCACTGCTGGCGTAGTTATCCAGTTTGCTGCTCCAGTCCATCCAGGTGGCGAACAGGCGCAACTCCGGACGGCTGAAGAAATCGCCAATCTTGCCCGCTTTTAACGTCGGAGCGAAAGTCAGCTTGTAGAAGCTTCCGTTGACCGCATTGCGATCTTTGTAACCTTCCGGGTTTAAATCCATGTACTGATAGCTCCCCTCAAACGCCAGGGCGAAATTCTGCGTGACCTCTTTAATCAGGCGGGTGTTAAGGGTGACCCATTCATAGCTGTCACCTTTGACATAGCGATCTTTACTGCTTTGAGCCAGTACCGCAGGCGCAATGTGCCATCCTCCCCCCAGAGGCGTGACACCGTAACTTGCAAAGCGCCAGGTATTGGCGTCAGACAGTAACGCACCATCAGAGCCAATGCTTTTCACTTCCGCACCCAGCCCATGACCATACAGCAGCGCGGTTTTGGCTACGCCTTCACGCAGACCGTAGAAGCTTTCATTGTGCAGACCCACCAGGGCATGAACACCATTATTCGCCGCGTCGGTTTTAATGAAATCGCCATTGCTGTCTTTACGATCGTTGTTATCTTTTGCCCGCAAGCCGCTAACCATCAGCTGGAACGGCCCGGCGAAATGATTCATGCTGAGGATATAGTTCTGAACGTTGTTGTCGATCTGCTCTTCACTGCCGAAGTTGCGCCCGTAAATGGAGAAGTTACTGCGCAGCGTATCGTTCCACTTCACGTCATACACACCACCACCGGTACCGGCAAGGAATACCACGTCGGAATCCAGCCAGTGGATATCAAAGTTATCGCGGTCAAAACGTTTACCCGCCCAGAAGGTACTGCCCTTCAGCGCACCGGTAAAATCAGGCAGATTGCCCAGCTCGGCAAAGGCCTGGCGAATATTGAGGTCGCTGGTATCGGCAGTCCAGTCGTTATAGTTTTTCTGGCCATCCGCCAGCATCGCCTTAAAGCGCGTTGTTGCACCGTTGTCCAGCGTTTGTTTGTGCTCCACATTCAGCTCAACGTAAGTATCCGCTTCGTTCCCCAGGCGGCCAACCGCGCCACCGGTTTCCCCGGCGGGAGTCAGGTAAGGTCCGCTTTTGCTGCTCGATGCCGCATCGTTCATCAGCAGACCGGAACGGGCATAACCATGAAACTCAAACCCGCTGCTCTGGTCGGCTTTCTTTTCCAGCACGGTGGTACGTTGAGCCACCTCCTGCGTGGTGGTTTGCGCTTGCTGCTGAGCAGCCACCAGCTGTTGCGTTTTTTGTTCCGCGGCCGTGGCGCGTTTCTCAGCGACCTGGGCGCGGTTTTCCGCATCCTGAAGACGCTGTTCGAGCGCGGCAAGACGAGATTCGATTGAGGTCATATCCGTTTGGGCAAAAACAGAGGTACTACCGGCCAGCATGCCAATTATCACGGCAAGTTTGCGTTTTTTATACATTTTGGCGCATCCCTAAAGGAAGATTTTTATATTTGCTAAATTGCTAAACCGGTTTAGGTTGCTGATACTAAACCGCTGAATTTTGGATCGGCAATGTTTTTTGCTAAACCGATTTAGTAAGTGTGATCAAGGCAACAATTCAGGCCACCGGATGGCGGCCTGTGGGGGAAAATTACAGTTCGTGGTGGTATGGCAGAGCGGTCATCGCCCCTTTGGCCGTTGTGGCAAGTGCGCCGCAGCGCTGAGCTAAACCTATGATCAGGGCAAGAGCACCACTGGCGGCGGCTCCGGACGAGGCCAGACCGTAGAGAAGCCCTGCCACGAAAGCATCACCTGCGCCGGTGGTATCAACGCACTCCACCGGTGTAACCGGATAGTGAGTCACCGTGCCCTGGTGCCAGGCAAGCACCCCCTCTTTCCCCTGTGTCACCAGCACCAGGCTGGCCGGACAGTGACGCATCAGCGCGAGTAGCCCGTCTTCCACCCGCGTATCTCCGGTTAAAAACTGAAGTTCTTCGACGGAGAGTTTCACCACATCGGCGCTGAGCAGTGCCTGTTCAAGGCAGTGGCGCAATTCATCATCGTCCTGCCAGAGATCGGGGCGAATATTGGGGTCGAAACTGACAAAACCGCCCGCCTGTCTGATGGCTGCCATCGCCTTGAGTGTCGCGGAACGGCTGGGTTCAGCGCTGAGGGCAATCGAGCAGACATGCAGCCACTCTCCGGCCTGAAATGGTGGGATATCATCGGGTGCCAGGAACAGATCTGCGCTCGGTCGCACCATAAACGTAAACGAGCGTTCCCCCTGTTCGTCCAGGTCAACCACCACTGTCGAGGTGCGGTGTGCAGGATCGCGGCGCATCCACTGCACATCAACCTGTTCATCCGCTAACGTTTTCTGCATAAAGCGGCCAAAAGGATCGTCACCCACTCTGCCGATAAAGGCGCTTTTTCCGCCTAACCGGGCGACGCCAACCGCCACGTTTGCCGGTGCGCCACCGGGGCATTGCAGCAGTTTGCCCTCACCATCCGGCAGGAGATCCACAACCGCATCCCCAAGCACCCAGATTTTTTCCATGTCATCCTCTCAGCTAAACTATGTTAAACCGTTTTAGCTATTTAAGCACAGGTGTCACAAAGGGGAAACCTAAACCTGGGCCCATCCCCCGTCAACGCACAGTTCTGACCCGGTAATGTATGAGGAATCTCCGGATGCCAGGAAAAGAGCGCCCCTGGCAATTTCATCCGCAGTGCCACTGCGATGCATTGGTATCAGGGTATGCAAATGTGCATTCGATTGTTCGATCATTTCTTCACTCATACCCACTTTTCTGGCCTGGTCAGTATCAATAAGACCCGGTGAGAGTGCGTTAATACGAATGCCAGAATCAGAAAGTTCTGCCGCAAGCGATCTGGCTAATGAGCGAATGGCGGCTTTTGTTGCCGAATAGACGCTGACATACGGCTGGCCTTGCTGATTCAGCGTCGACGTGGTCAGAATGACAGAACTCCCCCGGTTCATAAGGGGGATAAGTTTTTGCACTGTAAAAAAGGTGCCTTTAAAGTTCGTGGTGACCGTAAAATCAAAGTCTTCTTCGGTAATTTGCGTAAACAGCCCCGGTCGGCCACCGCCAGCATTGGCGAAAAGGATGTCAACGTGACCATAGTGCGTTTTGACATAGGTACAGAGGTGCTCTATGTCCGCCATAACAGAAATATCACTGCGTACCCTGTCAATCTTACCGCCAGAATACTGACCTGCTGAATCCAGTCTGGACTGATCCCGGCCAGTGATCACCACTGTCGCCCCTTCCTGACTAAACAGCTGAGCCGTTGCAAGCCCGATACCGTCACTGCCGCCAGTTATTACTGCAACTTTCCCGTCCAGCTTACCCATATATGCCTCCTGATATTCATATTCCCCTTCAGCTCATGATGGGGATTGAGCGAAAGGCGTCGGGAAATTATTATATGAATCATTCTTCATGTTTTGGATTCGCTTATGGCTAAGGTTTCATCCCAACAGCTCAAGCGCCGCAGAATGCCGCGTCAGGAGCGATCCCTCGTGACAGTCGACGCAATATTTGAGGCAACCATTCAGGTTTTGTTAGCTGAAGGCCCAATACGTCTTAACACTACACGTGTTGCTGAGCGGACAGGTGTTTCAGTCGGTACGTTGTATCAGTATTTTCCTAACAAACAATCCTTGCTGCTGGCCCTGCTGGAACGACATCTGATATCCCTTACCCATATTGTTGAAAATGCCTGCCATGAAAATTTGCATGCTGAGTCAGATAAAATTGCTTCTGTCGTCGTCAGGGCCTACCTTGAGGCCATTATGACGCATGCTGAGGTTTCTCCCGCGCTCTATTACATTGCGGTAGATTTGGATGCCGGCAAATTGCTTGATGGCGCAGTCCAAAAAAGTGTTCAGGCAATTGAGAAATTACTGGCATCGGCCAGTGATAGTCATTTCAGCGAATGTCATGTGATTGCCCAGACGATGGCGGCCGTCCTTTTCGGAACAGTCCCGGTATTCTGTATGAGAGTGATGTCCGCCAGCGCGGGAGTGGAAGCTGAGCGACAACTGGTGCTGATGTTCCGTGCTTACCTTACTGCGCATAAGCAAGGTACCGTTTAATGATGCCCTCTTACAGGCATCATTCAGCACCGCACCGCCATCACCCCCGATACGGGATGGTTGATGGCGTGATCTTGACGTCAGAGTAGCCATTAACGTTGAGTAGCAGTTCGATGCCCTTTCGCACTAGCGTAAAATCTTCACATGGCCCTACTTTTATCTCTCGCAATGGCAATTTATTTTCTCCGGTGAGCAAAACCGGAATATAAGGAATAATCATTTTATCGTCAGTTCTGAATTTTATTTTATTATCCCTGCACAGATTTCTGATAACAATTCGGTACTCTTCTTCCTCGCTAAACCCGCTGTGCTTAAAGAACGGTGTCACCTGCGAAATGATATGCTGAAGGTACGCAAACTGGTCAGGTGCATCAGTACCCACCTCTTCAACAAACTGCGCGTAACCGTCAATGTGACTCTGGAGCTTGTTTTTTAGCTCAAAAGTTTCTTCGGGTCGGTTATAGGTAACACTATCATTTATCATGTAATAGTGATCCAGCCTAATTCCCTTATCCGGCGTTGTATTCTCACGTTTAATGAACGCTTCAAAACTATTCACCAGCAGGGTCTGATCAAGCACCAGCGATACGCCCTGTGCTTTTCCATAACCCCGCCATTGACTCAATAAATCAGGGTTGCGGCAAAAACTCACCGTAAAAATATCATTGATATCTCGTTCTTTGATGCGATCGATCGCATCGGTAAAATCCTGATTCCAGTCGCTAAATAAGGGCGATGGCTGCATAAACCTGATGGCCTTTTTGGCGCAGTCCAGGCCATGAACTAATTCAGACTTATCATTCATGAAAGCCAGGTTAGTGGCCCAAAACGAGCCAGATCCAATGATACCAATCAGTCCAGTTAAATCAGTGTAATGACATAATGTGTTGTTTTGATCGTTCATAAAATTCAGTCGTCCCCTTCTGATTTACCGTGCCCCTATCCTAACAAAAATGTGAAGACACTGACGTATTCACCAAATTCCGCCCCTCCTGGTCAGACAATGCACCAAAAGTGAACTACGCTGCACAAATGTTGATCATTGGTTAAATAAATATTGCATTAACTTTGCAGCGCAGGCGGTGTGACACGCTCTGTGAACATGGCATGCGTCATGCATTGTTAATCAGGTAACACAAATCCGGCGTTTGACAGCCTGTTAACAGCGAGGCGGTATGACGACAAAACCCGAAGTGCTAAGCCGTATCGAAGCAACCTTTAGCCAGCTCACCCCCAGCGAAAAGCGGGTCGCAAGCTGGATGCTGGCTCACGCCGCGCAGATCCCGTTTGAAACGGCGGAAAGCGTGGCGCTGACCACGGGCACCAGCGGGATCACTGTAGGTCGCTTCCTGCGCAAGCTGGGTTACCGCAATCTGGAAGATGCCAAAAAAAGCCTGCGCGATCCGTATCAGCCCTGGGGAATGAACGAGCGCCTGGACTCCTGGCAGCAGCAACAACCGCTGTCAGACCGCGTTCAGCACTCGCTGTCGCTGGAGGTGGATGCGATTACCCATGCCTATCAGCTGGCGCAAAGCGATACCTTTAAGCAGGTCGTTCACCAGCTTACGCATGCGGATGCCGTATTTGTGTTGGGCATTCAGTCTACGCGTGGGATCGCCAACGCATTCTTCAGCCATCTGGAATATCTGCGCCCTCGCGTGAGCTATTCCGAAGGGTTATCCGGCAGTTGGGTCGACTCGCTGAACTCGGGGTTTTCGCATCCTTACGTCGTGCTGACGGATACCCGCGCCTACTCTGCCATTGCCCGGCAGTATTGCCGGGTCGCCAGTGAAAAAGGGATCCCGATGGTGCTAATCACCGATATCTGGTGCCCGTGGGCGCGGGATTACCCCATTGATTTACTGCAGGTGAAAACCGATACCGGCCATTTCTGGGATTCGCTGGCACCTGTGAGTTGTCTGTTCAACCTGCTGCTGTCAGGCGTGGTGGAAGCATTGGGTGATGCCCTTCCCGACCGTCTGGCGGTAAACCGACAATTACAACAAGAGTTTGGTCAATTCGAACGCTAAAGGAGCGGAGCTATGCCCGAAGAGTGTCAACTGGTTGATGTGGCGAAAACCTTTCCTTCGCTGCATATCGATCTGAAATACGCCACCGCCGACAACATTACCGGCCGGCCAATTTATCAGGAAGCCCGGTGTCTGCTGCACACCGATGCCGTTACTGCTCTGGCAAAAGCCATCAGTATCGCGACGCTGGCTGGGTTAAAACTGGTGGTCTACGACGCCTACCGCCCACAACAGGCCCAGGCACAACTCTGGGATGCCTGCCCGGATCCCGAATACGTGGTTGATGTGGCGACAGGCTCTAACCACAGCCGGGGGACTGCCATCGATGTCACCCTGATGGATGAACACAACACTGTGCTGGATATGGGGGCCGGGTTTGACGAAATGCACGACCGTTCACACCCGTATCATCCGTCACTCCCTCCCCATGCCCAGCGCAACCGCCTGCTACTCAACGCCATCATGTTTGGCGGCGGCTTTGTGGGGATCAGCAGTGAATGGTGGCATTTTGAGCTGCCGAACGCGGCCCGTTATCCCCTGCTTAAAGATCGTTTTGACTGTTTCCCGTTGACGCACACATCCCTTTAACACTGGAGCACGGCTATGAAAACAACAATGCTTACCATGCTTATCGCCGCCACGCTGGCAATGAGCGCACCTGCCGCGCTGGCGGCTGTCCCGAAAGATATGCTGGTGATCGGTAAAGCGGCCGATCCGCAAACGCTCGACCCGGCGGTCACTATCGACAACAACGACTGGACGGTGACCTATCCCTCCTATCAACGTCTGGTGAAATACAAACCGGGCACGACTGAAGTGGAAGGCGATCTGTCAACAGGCTGGAAGGCATCCGATGACCAGAAAGAGTGGACCTTCACTCTGACGGACAAGGCAAAATTCTCCGACGGTTCGCCGGTCACCGCGGAGGCGGTCAAACTTTCGTTCGAGCGTCTGCTGAAAATCAGCCAGGGGCCGTCGGAAGCGTTTCCGAAAGATCTCAAAATAGATGCGGTTGATGACCACACGGTGAAATTCACCCTCAGCCAGCCGTTTGCCCCGTTCCTCTATACGCTGGCAAACGACGGAGCCTCGATAATCAACCCCGCGGTATTGAAAGCCAATGCCGCCGATGATGCGCGTGGTTATCTGGCGCAAAACACCGCGGGTTCCGGCCCGTTTATGTTGAAAAGCTGGCAGAAAGGTCAGCAACTGGTACTGGTGCCTAACCCGCACTGGCCGGGCGATAAACCACACTTTAAGCGCGTCTCGGTGAAGATCATTGGTGAAAGTGCTTCGCGTCGCCTGCAGCTTTCCCGGGGCGATCTGGACATTGCCGACTCCCTGCCAGTGGATCAGCTTTCAGCCCTGAAACAGGAAGGTAAAGTGGCCGTGGCGGAATACCCATCCCTGCGCGTGACCTACCTGTATCTCAACAACAGCAAAGCGCCAATGAACCAGGTGGATTTGCGCCGGGCGGTTTCCTGGGCGACGGATTATCAGGGGATGGTGAACGGTATTCTCAGCGGCAACGGCAAACAGATGCGTGGCCCAATTCCTGACGGTATGTGGGGCTTTGATGCCACCGCCATGCAGTACAGCTTCGACGAAACCAAAGCCAAAGCGGCGCTGGAGAACGTAAAAGACAAACCCGCCAGCCTGACGTTCCTCTACTCCGATAACGATCCGAACTGGGAGCCGATCGCCCTTTCTACCCAGGCGAGCCTCGGTAAACTGGGGATCAGCGTCAAACTGGAGAAACTGGCTAACGCCACCATGCGTGACCGCGTAGGCAAAGGCGATTACGACATTGCCATCGGCAACTGGAGCCCGGATTTCGCCGACCCGTACATGTTCATGAACTACTGGTTCGAGTCAGACAAAAAAGGTCTGCCGGGCAACCGTTCGTTCTATGACAACAAAGAGGTCGACGCCCTGCTGCAGGCCGCCCTGAAAACCACCGACCAGGCAGAACGCACCAAAGACTACCAACAGGCCCAGAAGATTGTGATCGACGAGGCGGCCTACGTTTATCTGTTCCAGAAGAACTACCAGCTGGCGATGAACAAAGAGGTCAAAGGCTTCACCTTTAATCCGATGCTCGAGCAGGTGTTCAATATCGCCACCATGAGCAAGTAACGGTTCTCGCCGGGAGAAAGTGTATGACGTTCTGGAGCATTGTGCGCCAGCGCTGCTGGGGGTTACTCCTGGTGGTGGCCGGTGTCTGTATCATTACTTTTATTATTTCACACATGATCCCCGGCGATCCGGCCCGTCTGCTGGCCGGTGACCGTGCCAGCGACGAAATTGTACAAAGCATTCGCCAGCAACTGGGGCTGGATCAGCCGCTGTATATCCAGTTTGGTCGCTATGTGGATGCCCTCGCACACGGTGATTTGGGCACCTCCATCCGTACCGGACGACCGGTGGCGGAAGATTTGAAAGCCTTTTTCCCCGCCACGCTGGAGCTGGCATTTTGCTCTCTGCTGCTGGCGCTGGTGATTGGTGTACCGTTGGGGATCTTATCGGCGGTGTACCGTAACCGCTGGCTGGATCACCTGGTGCGGCTGATGGCGATGACCGGGATCTCCACCCCCGCATTCTGGCTGGGGCTGGGGGTGATTGTGCTGTTCTACGGCCATCTGCAAATTCTGCCAGGTGGCGGTCGGCTGGACGACTGGCTCGACCCGCCTGCACACATCACCGGTTTTTATCTGATAGATGCCCTGCTGGAAGGTAACGGCGAGGTCTTTTTTAACGCCCTGCAACACCTGATTTTACCCTCGCTGACGCTGGCGTTTGTCCACCTGGGGATTGTGGCACGCCAGGTGCGCTCTGCCATGCTGGAACAGCTCAGCGAGGATTACATCCGTACCGCCCGCGCCAGTGGTTTGCCTGGCTGGTACATCGTTCTGTGCTACGCGTTACCGAATGCAATGATCCCATCAATTACCGTACTGGGGCTGGCACTGGGGGATCTGCTCTACGGTGCCGTGCTCACCGAAACCGTCTTTGCCTGGCCGGGGATGGGCGCGTGGGTAGTGACCTCCATTCAGGCGCTCGATTTCCCTGCGGTAATGGGCTTCGCCGTGGTGGTCTCGCTGGCTTATGTGTTAGTCAATCTGGTGGTTGATCTGCTCTATCTGTGGATTGACCCGCGAATCGGGCGCGGAGGTGCCGAATGATGTTGACTCAGGAAACGCCCGTCCCCGTTAAAATCACCAAACCGCGCATCGACTGGGCAAAGCTGTTCTGGATGCTGCGTAAAAGCCCGCTCACGCTGATTGGTGGCGTGATTATGATCCTGATGCTGTTACTGATGGTCACGTCGCCGTGGATTGTGCCGCATGACCCAAATGCCCTGGATCTGACCGCCCGGCTGCAGGCTCCGTCGGCACTACACTGGTTTGGTACCGACGAAGTAGGACGCGATCTGTTCAGCCGCGTGCTGGTGGGGAGCCAACAGTCCATCACTGCCGGGCTGGCGGTAGTTGCTATCGCGGGGGGCATTGGCTCGCTGCTGGGGTGCTTGTCCGGCGTGCTGGGTGGACGCGGTGACGCCATCATTATGCGTGTAATGGATATCATGCTCTCTATCCCCTCGCTGGTGCTGACAATGGCGCTGGCGGCGGCACTTGGACCGAGCCTGTTTAACGCCATGCTGGCGATTGCGATTGTGCGTATTCCGTTTTACGTGCGCCTGGCCCGCGGGCAAACGCTGATCGTCCGTCAGTTTACCTATGTACAGGCCGCCCGTACCTTTGGTGCATCGCGCTGGCATTTGATCAGCTGGCATATCCTGCGCAACGCGCTGCCGCCGTTGATTGTGCAGGCCTCGCTGGACATCGGTAGTGCCATTCTGATGGCCGCCACGCTGGGGTTTATCGGCCTGGGGGCGCAACAGCCCACCGCCGAATGGGGGGCAATGGTGGCCGTGGGCCGTAACTATGTGCTCGATCAGTGGTGGTATTGCGCCTTTCCGGGGGCGGCGATCCTGATCACTGCCGTCGGTTTTAATCTGTTTGGTGATGGCATCCGCGACCTGCTTGATCCGAAATCAGGAGGGAAACCGTCATGAGTGGAACCGTATTATCCATTGAAGATTTGCACCTGAGCTTCCCGGTTTTTCGTGGTGAAGTCCATGCGCTCAACAACGTCTCACTGGAGATCGCCCGGGGCGAAATTGTCGGTGTGGTTGGCGAATCCGGCTCGGGAAAATCGGTCACAGCGATGCTGGCAATGCGTCTGTTGCCGGAAGGCAGCTACCGGGTTCATCACGGGCAGGTGAAATTGCTCGGCGAAGATGTGCTGAATGCGTCAGAAAAACAGCTTCGCCAGTGGCGCGGCGCAAAAGTGGCGATGATTTTTCAGGAACCGATGACGGCACTGAACCCAACGCGACGAATTGGCAAACAGATGGTTGAAGTGATCCGCCAGCATCAGCCACTCACCCGCAGCGAGGCGCAGCAAAAAGCGATTACCCTGCTGGAAGAGATGCAAATTCCGGATGCAACGGAGGTGATGGATCGCTATCCGTTCGAACTTTCCGGCGGCATGCGCCAGCGGGTCATGATCGCCCTGGCCTTCTCCTGCGAGCCGGAGCTTATCATCGCCGACGAACCGACAACCGCCCTGGATGTGACAGTGCAACTTCAGGTACTGCGATTATTGAAACATAAAGCACGTGCCAGCGGCACGTCTGTGCTGTTTATCAGCCATGATATGGCCGTGGTCTCACAGCTCTGCGACCGGATGTACGTCATGTACGCGGGCAGTGTGATCGAAAGCGGCACCACGCAGACGCTGATCCAGCATCCCGTTCATCCTTATTCCATCGGTCTGCTGCAGTGCGCACCGGAAAACGGCGAACCACGCGAAATGCTACCGGCGATCCCCGGTACGGTACCCAATCTCAGCCAGTTGCCACGTGGGTGTGCTTTTCGCGAGCGCTGTTTCGCCGCTGGGGCGAAATGTGGTGAAACACCGCGCTTAATGCCCAATGGTGCAGAAGGCCAGCGGGCTGCCTGCTGGTACCCGCAACAGGAGAAACACCATGTCTGATGTCTTGCTGGAACTGGATAGTGTACACGTGAACTTCCCTGCGCGTAAAAACTGGCTGGGCCGCGTAACGGAGCAGGTACATGCGCTCAACGGAATGGATTTGCAGATCCGCCGGGGCGAAACGCTGGGCATTGTGGGGGAATCTGGCTGCGGAAAAAGCACCCTGGCACAGCTGCTGATGGGAATGCTCAAACCGAGCACCGGGGCATGCCAGCGGACAAACTCCGCAGGCGGTATGCAGATGGTGTTTCAGGATCCGCTCTCCTCGCTCGACCCGCGTCTGCCCGTCTGGCGCATCATCACCGAGCCGGTGTGGGTGCAAAAACGCAGCAGTGAACGTGAACGTCGTCAGCTGGCGGAAGACCTGGCGCAGCAGGTGGGCATTCGACCGGAGTACCTTGACCGCCTGCCACATGCCTTTTCCGGTGGACAGCGTCAGCGTATCGCCATTGCCCGGGCGCTCTCGTCCGACCCGGACATCATCGTGCTGGATGAGCCGACCAGCGCGCTGGATATCTCCGTGCAGGCGCAGATCCTGAATTTACTGGTGAAACTGCAACAACAGCGCAACCTGACCTATGTCCTGATCTCTCATAACGTTTCGGTCGTCCGGCACATGAGCGATCGCGTGGCGGTAATGTATCTGGGGCAGATTGTGGAGCTGGGAACCGCCGCGCAGGTACTGGTCAGGCCCCGCCATCCTTATACCCGGTTACTGCTTGATTCCGTCCCCAGAACCGGCGAACCGCTGGATGAGGGGCTGGCATTGCGCAAAACAGAACTTCCCGGCAACCGTCACCTGCCCGTCGGGTGTTATTTCCGTGACCGTTGTCCGCTGGCAACCCAGGGGTGCGAACGCCCGCAGGCACTACAACCGTCAACCGAAGGCCGAACGGTACGCTGCTGGCGTAATGTCTAATGTAAGCAGATCGCCGCCAGGGCGGCGATCTCACACCTCAAATTTGTGCCATCCCGCCATCAACAAACAGCTCGGTAGCATTGATAGGGCTCCGTTTGGGAAACGGAAAATATTGCACGTTAAGGTCGTTTTTTAACCACTGAGATGTGAGAAAACCGCTCTCTGAGCGGATTCTCGTATCTTGATGAACGATGCTGAAAGCACCGCTCAAACGATCTTAAAAAGAACCTTCCGAATCTTTGATCTTAATAGTATATGTTTTATCAAATTCCCCACCTGTCGCTACATTAGTGCCAAACAATCCGCCTGAAACTCGTACAGTGACGATCCCCGGTTTTACTGGTACTCCCTGAATCCTGACGCAATTGTGAGCTGGAGAATCATTACAATACCTTAAAGTTAATCCTGTATCGGATGGAGTTATTTCACCTACGAATCTTTCTTTTCCACTAGAATCTAAAGATGATACAGCACCACCATTTATATTTATTTCACTGGCATACGGCGTTCCTACTATAGCATCGTTAAGTGAATTACCATCAGGTGTAACATCAGCATGTAAAGTACATGCTGATACGGTAAATGAAACAAAAATAACAGAAAACATTCTCATGGTTATTTTAATGGTTTGAAAACCACCCCCCCAAAGAATCTATTGATAAAAAACTGTAAATCTTTTTTCTGTTTGATCCAGTTGAATGACTTCCCCCAGGAAAATAATTTTAAATCAACATACCCATTATCATCCTGTGTTACAGTACCATCCCATACAATCCAGTGCGTAGGTAATGTCGTGTTGTTTGTACTACCGTCAAGCAGTCCATCATTTATTAATGTCACAACTTTATAGCCTTGCTCTACATACTTATTTAAATCTCTGATTCCCTGGACACCTGCCTGAGTGATATCTACATTACTGAACACCTTTTCATAACCGGCCTTTTCAAACCATTCCGTCAGTGTTTGCCACATTGTGATACCAGCCACTGGCGAATCAAGAGCATCAAAGCTCAGCATGGTATTCTCTGAATCCCTGAGCCCAGCCAGCGTCATCCAGTCAATCCCTAGGATCCTTGGCTGACCTCCGCTTGTATAAAACATACCTGAAGGGTGTTTACACCCTTCGCCAGGGGAGATTGTCAGTGCACCTATTTTAGTCTTTCCATACCGCCATAGTTCCCTGGCAGCTTGTGCATATACATCAGGACGATCCATTTGAACACAGTAAAAAAATGCAGCAGGTCCACATACACTTGCCCTATCCTGATAAGGGTAAGAATAATGATAAAATTTGTCGTTTATCTCAGATTCAATTTTGTTTTTTTCAAACGGATCCAGCGGTGTTCCTATAGGATATTCTTTCGCTATAAATTGACGTTCCGGTGTGGTGATTTTAATCTGCTTTGTTTCGCCCCCCTGACTCTCAGGTTTCATTGTCCCTTTTGACTCAAAATAACAGGGGTTTTCCCGCTTCACCGGAGACCAGGCTTTGCCTGATGCAAATGCTTCCAGTGTGTACATCTTAGTGAACGGAACGGGCGTCACACAATGTGTATACAACATGGTTTTTCGGTAAAGCTTCACTTCCATAATATAAATGGCCGAGAGTGGCTCGTTTATATTTCCGGTCATATGACTCTGTGTTTCATAATTTCCCTGAAACGGCTGTTGCTTCACATCAATCAGGGGGGATTTATTCCTTTCGGAGTCCATGCGGTAAATACACAGGTCATACCGGAGATAATCAGCAGGAACATTAGAGTTAATACGTGTACTGAGGTGGTAAACAGCCATAAGTTAATCCATTAATATATGCAGGTTAATATTTTCAGCGGATTCGGCATAATGCCACCCCGTAACCCCGTACTCATCGGTAACGCCAGCTTCAGAACGTCCGTCCGGAAACATCAGGGTGTAACGACAGCCAGCCATTAGCTGGCCATCGTCACCGGCGCACTGAAAGCGAATACAGTTCCGGGCGCTGGCATCCAGGGTCTGCAGCACCGGGACAGACGACTGACGGGTATTGCGGAAGGTCAGAGAGCCAGTACCTGTGCTGGTAGACTGTGTGGCTGAACCGTAAACATAGTGATCGGGGCAACGGCACAGCACTCTGTCACCCGTGGCAGCATATGCTTTGCCTTCTTCTGCCCAGTCCTGTGCAGAGGCAAGGATTTCAAAATACCCGTTGCATTTGCTGCATGATGCCTTGTCGCCAGTCCGGGCTATTGCTTTACTTTCTTCGAACCAGGACGCGGTGGCAGAAATAATCTCACCATAACTCGTTTTGTCGCCAAGGCAGGCCAGTGCTCTTGCCATCATTAATTCCACAATATATAAGAGGTTATACTCACCGGCATCATACAACAATCACAACTTAACCAAAATCGCTCGCTTCTGATTGTCGGTACAACGCCTGGATGCGCATATCGGTGAAGGGCTGTATCCTGTTGCATCCGCTGTTTCCCTGATACTCAGTTTCTTGACCTGCCGCTTGATGAGAGTCGCCCCTCATGGATCTGCCAGGTTACGGGCCAGTTCGTCAAGAAATACGCGCAGCGCGGCGGGCTGATATTCACGGGATTGATAAATACCATAAATAGCAAGGGACTTAGGTTTTAACGTCGTCAGCACGGGCACCAGTTCCCCTCGTTCAAGTGCAGTCTGTGCTTCCCGTTCCGGGAGCATGGCTATCCCGCAGTGATTCACCGCCGCCTCCATCAATAACGACGAGATACTGGCGCTGAGATTGCCACTCACGGCCACGCTCAGGTTCTCGCCCTCCGGCGTCAGGAAATGCCAGGACTGTCCAGCAAAAAAGCTGTAATGCAGGCAATTATGTTGCGCCAGATCGTCAGCACTGTCGGGGGTACCGTGCGTTGCCAGATACGCAGGTGAGGCACACAAAACGGAGCGGCACTCCCCCAGTCTGCGGGCAATCATGCCGGGTTCCGGGTTATCGGTGATGCGAATCGCCACATCAATACGCTCGCCCACCAGGCTTACCGGATGGTTGTTCACATCCAGCTCTACACGCAACTGCGGGTATCTGGAAAGCAGACCGGGCAGCACCGGGGCAATCATATGCATGGCAGTAAAATGCGCGCAGGCTACCCGCAGCGTGCCGGAGGGTAAATCTTTCGCCGACTGATCTTCAATTTCCTGCGAGATTTGTGAAAGCGTGCGTGTTTTTTGCAGCACTTTTTCCCCTGCGGCGGTCAGCGTCAGCTTGCGCGTCGAGCGGTTGACCAGCCGCGTCCCCGCCCACTTTTCCATTTGTTCCAGATAGCGACTGACCATTGGACGGGAGATCCCCAGCGCACGCGCGGCGGCACTCAAACTCCCCAGCTCACAAATACGGTTGTAGACCTGAGCGGCAATAACGCGATCCATATAAAGCTCCATTTGCTCGATTTATGAAACAAAGCATGTCTTGTTTCAGGAATTCTGGCAAATGAAGAGATCGGTACAATAGAGACTTTCCTGAAGAACAGAGACAACAGAATGAAAATCACCCGCCTTGCAGTGCTGTGTACCCTTTTTACCCCAGCCGTTTTTGCTGCACCGTTAACCATTGATACCTATAACCCACAGGAGAAAGGCATTTTTGCTGTCTCTTCCACGCTGGTTTCCGGGCCGAAAGAAGCCGTTCTGTTTGACGCGCAGTTCAGCGTAAAGGATGGCGAAGCGCTGGTGGAAAAAATCCGCCACAGCGGTAAAACGCTGAATAAGATTGTGATCACCTCCGGCGATCCAGATTTTTATTTTGGCCTGCAGCCACTGGTCAAAGCGTTCCCGAATGCCAAAGTCGTGGCCACTCAGCCGGTGGTTGACCACATCAAGGCCACCAAAGACGCCAAACTCGCATTCTGGGGACCACAGATGAAAGACGGTGCGCCAACGGAGCTGGTTGTGCCGCAGGTTCTGGCCTCCACAACGTTCATGGTTGATGGCGAGAAAATTGATATCGAACAGGCGAACAGCTACGCCGCATACGTGTGGATCCCGTCGGCAAAAACAATCCTCGGCGGCACCGGCGTCTCCTGGGGTATTCACGTCTGGACGGCGGATACCCAGACCCAGGCAAGCCGCAAGCAGTGGCAGCAAACGCTGGATGACATGGCAGCCCACCAGCCAGAGCGCGTGATCCCGGGCCATTATCTCGGTACACCTCCGGCAGGAACCGGCGCTATCGACTTTACCCGCCAGTATCTGCAGCAGTTCGAACACGCGCTGGCTGAACATAAAGATTCTGCAGGGGTGATCGCCAGCATGAAAAAACAGTGGCCTAACCTTGCTGAAGCCAGCTCGCTGGAGCTGAGCGCCAAAGTGAATACCGGTGAAATGAAATGGTAAGCTGAAAACCTGCTACGCTTGATGGGCAACCTAAGGGGTTACATTTCGTTCACGAAAGTGAACTTGTCCTTAAAACTATCAACAGGATTGAGGAGTTAACATGAAATCGAACCGTCAGGCACGCCATATTCTGGGGCTGAACTACAAGCTTTCAAACCAGCGCAAAGTGGTGATTGAGGGCGACATCGAAACGCAGGTCACCCACGCTACCGGCAGAAAACGCCACGCAGGCAAGTAAGTTCCAGTAAAAGATCTGCAACACCATCGGCAAAACCGATGGTGTTTTTTTTATGTGTTGCGGTAATTAACATTTAGCTCCTTTATAATACCTCCCGACCGAACCCCGCAGCACAGGCCAGAAAGATGACAAACAGCAGTGTCAGGGACGGATCTTCAAAAAAAGAGTGAGTGACATGGACAACAAACTGAAAAAACATCGTTCCTTATATATCCCGTATGCCGGGCCGGTTTTACTTGAATTCCCCCTGCTGAACAAAGGCAGTGCCTTCAGCATGGAAGAGCGCAGCAGCTTTAACCTGCTTGGCCTGCTGCCAGAAGTGGTTGAAACCATCGAAGAACAGGCAGAACGTGCCTGGATCCAGTATCAGGGTTTCAAAACTGAAATCGATAAGCACATCTACCTGCGTAACATCCAGGACACCAACGAAACCCTCTTCTACCGCCTGGTGCAAAACCATCTCGAAGAGATGATGCCGGTGATCTACACCCCGACGGTCGGTGCGGCCTGTGAGCGTTTCTCTGAGATTTATCGTCGTTCCCGTGGCGTGTTCATCTCTTATCAGAACCGTCACAACATGGACGATATTCTGCAGAACGTGCCAAATCACAACATTAAAGTGATCGTGGTGACTGACGGCGAACGTATTCTGGGTCTCGGTGACCAGGGTATTGGCGGGATGGGGATCCCCATCGGTAAGCTTTCCCTCTACACCGCCTGCGGCGGTATCAGCCCGGCGTACACCCTGCCAGTGGTACTGGATGTGGGCACGAACAACCAGCAATTGCTGAACGACCCGCTGTACATGGGCTGGCGTCATCCGCGTATTACCGACGACGAGTACTATCAGTTTGTCGACGATTTCATTCAGGCCGTGAAACAGCGCTGGCCGGACGTGCTGTTGCAGTTTGAAGACTTTGCGCAGAAGAACGCGATGCCGCTGCTGAACCGCTATCGCGATGAGATCTGCTCGTTCAATGACGATATCCAGGGCACTGCAGCCGTGACGGTCGGTACGCTGATCGCTGCCAGCCGTGCGGCAGGTAGCCAGTTGAGCTACCAAAAAATCGTCTTCCTCGGTGCAGGCTCTGCGGGTTGCGGTATTGCCGAGCAGATTATTGCCCAGACGCAGCGCGAAGGCCTGAGCGAAGAACTGGCCCGCTCCCGCGTCTTTATGGTTGACCGTTTCGGTCTGTTGACCGACGGCATGCCAAATCTGCTGCCGTTCCAGACTAAGCTGGTGCAAAAGCGCGACAACCTGAAAAACTGGGATACCGACAACGAGGTGCTCTCCCTGCTGGACGTGGTGCGCAACGTGAAGCCGGATATTCTGATCGGCGTTTCCGGGCAGACCGGTCTCTTCACCGAAGAGATTATTCGCGAAATGCACAAGCACTGCGAACGCCCTATCGTGATGCCGCTGTCTAACCCAACCTCCCGCGTGGAAGCCACGCCGCAGGACATCATCGCCTGGACCGAAGGTAACGCGCTGGTTGCCACCGGCAGTCCGTTTGATCCGGTGGTGTGGAAAGACAAGACCTACCCCATTGCCCAGTGCAACAACTCCTATATCTTCCCGGGTATTGGACTGGGTGTTATCGCTTCCGGGGCGTCACGCATTACCGACGAAATGCTGATGTCCGCGAGTGAAACGCTGGCGAAATACTCTCCGTTGGTTAACAACGGTGAAGGTCTGGTATTGCCGGAGCTGAAGGACATCCACAAAGTGTCTCGCGCTATTGCGTTTGCAGTAGGCAAGATGGCGCAACAGCAAGGTGTGGCAATCAAAACCTCTGCCGATGCATTGCAGCAAGCCATTGATGATAACTTCTGGATGCCGGAATACCGCAGCTATCGTCGTACCTCGATTTAACTACGGTTACGGACGGCCCTCTCTCCGGGTTCCCCACAAATTACAGATTGGCACAGAATACCCCCTCTCCCTTGAGGGAGAGGGCTGGGGTGAGGGGGAACATAAGGCAGCGGTGGTCATTCCGTTCACTTTATGTTGATTGCTGCTCTGTAACGACGACACAGGTGAACGTGCCAGGGCGGTTCACCGCCACCGCCCTGGCAACCCGGGCTCCCGGCAAGAAAATCGCCGCTGCGCTATGGCTTGCATAAGAATTGCAAATGTCGCCATTTGTGGGGGCATCTTACGTCCGTGAATGAGTCGATCATCAACACGGCAATGAACCCTGTTTACCATCAATATATCCTTATTTATGTAGATTAATCTCTCTTGAAACGTTCAAACATTTCAATAATTAGAATATAGACATCCAATTTAATGTTCGTGACAGAGTTCAATAAGTAAATTATCAGAATGAGTGATATTTGTTGAGGGAATGATACTTTTTAGGATAAAAACAAGCCCACCAAGGGCTTGTTTTTATTATTTTAGAGATATTTTCAATATATTCATAGGTTAATATGATGAATAATTTTCATTAAAGCCAAACCCACAACTATAAGAATTGCTCCAATTATTGCAAGATAATGCTCTATTAAGAATGGTCTAATAAGATGTTTGGGTAATCCACGGATAAATTCTTTATCAACATCTGGCATGTGAATTGAATTCTTATTACTTAAGATTGGCATCATTATAAATTGTCTTTTTACTGCATATCCATAATTAAAATATAGTATATTCAACATGTTTTTATCAGAGTCTTTGAAAAGCGTAATAGCCTCTGGCAAACTACCGTGTTTTTCTTTATATAAAATACAAATTTCGTCATATCTTTTCCGATTCAATGCAGATAAGATAA
Source organism: Enterobacter cloacae complex sp. 2024EL-00214 (assembly GCF_043945575.1). Classification (NCBI taxonomy): domain Bacteria; kingdom Pseudomonadati; phylum Pseudomonadota; class Gammaproteobacteria; order Enterobacterales; family Enterobacteriaceae; genus Enterobacter; species Enterobacter cloacae complex sp. 2024EL-00214. The sequence goes on from NZ_JBIMRC010000014.1 coordinate 84,097, forward strand.
AACTACAACAAATAAGAAAAAAGCCTAGTAAACTGAAGGTGATAAATATCAAATCGCTTACTTTAATCATCGTTTGTGATCTCATAAAGTCGTTTGCCTAATTTTTCTCCATCAGAGGATAAAACCGCCTCACTCCCCCAACCTATACCCCCTGCAACACCAATAGTACAGAGTAAAGCCCCTGCACCTCCAGCTTCAAACGTAGCTGCACCTAACACAAGGGAGCATATTGCTCCTGATGCCCCTCTTTCTACTATTTGTTCAGCTATGTATCCTCCAGCCAGGCTACCGGAAAATTCCCCAATAGATGTAAAGGCAGTTTTAGCACAATCTTTGCCCAGGGCACAGGCTTCTGTAATTTTCGATGCTGTATCTAATGCAGCCAGGCCAACGCCAATCTTCCCGGCAGTTTCCATTAACTTGACATACTTCGCCAGCTTCTCGATGTGAGTCGCATAACCTTCGATATCGCTTACCCCTGTTTCATTCCAGCGATGGGTAATTGCATGGGTTGAGAGTCCAAGTGATTTTTTGAGGTCGGTATATTCATTGAACATGAAACGGTGCTTTGAGAACATTTTAAGGACGCTATCAAGCTGACCAAGCAACTGACGGCGCTCAACGTAAAACTGCTCACTGATCAACGCGCCGCTGGTGATGTAGTGGTTTTGATAGGATTTCTCGATACTGACAAGGATATTTTCAACCTGCTGGAAATATCCCTTTGCTGCTTCTGTGACCTGTCCTGAGTACCCGTAAATTTCGCTGGTTTTACTGGCAGCGGCTGCAAACATTTCAATGGTATCTTTATTTTTAAACAGAAATCGCGCTTGCTGATGTGAAAGCGGGGCCAGGGCTGTATCAATTCGTTCCTTCGCAGCTTGCAAGTGCGCTATTTGTTTCTCGTCCTGCTTCTCCGGGTCAACAATGAGCAGGATAGAACCGGCTTTATACTGTTTATCTTCACCGTTCAATGAAAGATACAGTTCGCGCACGCCATTTGGTGGATTTAGAAACAGATAGGGGTCATATGCTCGGGTGTGGCTTCCATATGGGAGTATACAATACCCGGCATCTACTGATTCGCGCTGTTCTTTCTCTTTCATTGGCACAGGGGAAATTGGTTTTGGAGGTGTGGCTGCTGGTGGCTGAGGAGAGAAAGTTGGTTCTGACGTCGGTTTTGGTGCTATCGGGGTTGGTATGGACGATTGAAGTCTTTGAGGTCTGGATACAGGCTCATCACCATAGGACATCGAATAATCAGAGGGGATAAATTCACATTTACAATCACAACTTCCCCGACTATGCAAAGTACCTGCTGCTGCTACACCATCTATAGAATAGAACGGAATTCCGCCCAAAATGGTATGAACTTGTTTATCAACTCCACATATGTATTTATCTCCATTTCTGGCTGTACGTTGCCCTGATAATGAATGTCCCGCATAACCTGTAATGATTGAGCCACCACATGTTGTTTGACAGCCCACAGTCAAAAAATATCCTCTCGCCATGATATCATCCTTAATTAACAGTATTATTTAAATTTGACATTCTCCATGTATTCAATTCCCGTTAGCTGAGCCGCTAATAATTAAGTGCCATTTTAACTGTAAGATAATATACATTTTACATAAGAGAATTGAGGGGTGGATCACATTTATTGCGTGGGGAAAAGTAACGAAAAATTAAATTATCATCACCAGGAATTATATGTTGCATATCATTCTTGGTGATGATGATTACTGTTGAATAACTGATTTAGAACTTCATTAACTCATGTGGTTTATTTTCCCATTTAAAAAGCACTTATTTTTTGCAAAACCAGTATTTCACAAGGACACTGCCCACCGCAGAAAAAGATTAGCTGTATGAAAACAGCTACATCGGGATGAAAAAACATTCTGAGTTTCTTTCAACAGAAAAGCCAGTTCGTCAAAACTAAGAAATCGTTCGCCTATATATGCTTCATCTTCTGAAATCTCTAACACCGGAATTGAAATCAACGTGTTTATACTTAAATTATCTCACTCTTTGTTCAATTTTTTTGACTTCCTCCCCTGTGGGAGAGGGGTGGAGTGAGGGCACCAGACTGCACCGTCTGACCTTCTCCCTCTGGCTAAATCCTCTTTCCCCCGCTACACTCCTTTCATCCATTAACCCACTGAATATATAAGGAGGCCAATTATGCTGTACTGTGAAATTTTCAATGTTTCACATACATTTGGTGATCGCACCTGCTCAGGCGTTATCGATATCGTGCTGCGATAACTTCGGCTTGAGCGAAGACACCGACCCCTGAAATCCCTTCTCTCGGGCTTACTGAGTTATCGTCAGCGATGTTTGACGAGGCATAAACATGCCTGTAACTCCTGGGTAAGCAATAATGAGCACTTTACTCACTGCACAATCTTTACGTGTTGATACGGCGTTTGGCACGCTCTTCGACGCCCTCTCCTTTACGCTGAAAAAAGGCGACCGCATTGGTCTGCTGGGTGATAACGGCTGCGGTAAAAGTACGCTGTTAAAGATCCTGGACGGCACAAACTCGCCTGCTGCCGGAACGGTGGCGCTGGCCGGGCACTGCCTGATGGCGCGCGTTGAGCAACATCTGCCGGACGCCATTTATCCGCTGACTATGCTGGATGCGGTGCTGGCGCAACTGTCGTCTGCTGAACGAGACAACCTGCGCTGGAAAGCAGAAACCCTACTGGCCGGAATGGGCTTCACACCAGAGGATATGGCATTACAATCGGCCACATTGAGCGGTGGCCAACATACGCGTCTTCTGCTGGCAAGAGCGCTTATTAGCGATCCCGATCTGCTCCTGCTTGATGAGCCGAGCAACCACCTCGATTTGCCAACGATGCTCTGGCTGGAACAGTTTTTACAGAACTGGTCTGGCAGCTTTGTGCTGGTCTCGCACGACAGACAACTGCTGGACGCCGTCACTAACGGTAGCTGGATCCTGCGCGATAAGACGCTGCACTACTTTGCGCTTCCCTGCTCGGCGGCGCGCAAGGCGCTGGTCGCAAAAGACGAAAGCGATGCGCAACGCCATAAGGCTGAACAAAAGGAAATCGACCGCATCACGACCAGCGCCAAACGGCTGGCAACCTGGGGCAAGGTCTACGACAACGAAGATCTGGCCCGCAAAGCCAAACAGATGGAAAAACAGGTCGAGCGGCTGAAAGAGAACCAGACGGAAGTCACCGTAGGCAGTCAGTGGACATTAACCCTGCGGGGCGACGCGCTGCGGGCCGACCGTCTGCTGGAGATGGAACGTCTCGGTGTTCCGCCCGCTCCAGGGCTGCCGGATCTGTTTAATGTCGACATTGCCAGGCTGAAAAGTGGCGATCGGGTGGCGATCGTCGGGCGTAACGGCTGCGGTAAATCGTCGTTGATGAAACTTATCTGGCGACATTTTACCGATGCGCTAACGGACGCCAGGCTGAAAATCCATCCGCGTGTCTCGCCAGGTTATTACGATCAGACGCTGAACCAGCTGCCGGACGATACCTCGCTGTTTGATGCACTGGAGCCTTTTGCACCCGATCCGCAGAATCGCAAGATGGCGCTGATCGGTGCCGGGTTCCCGTGGGCGCGTCACGGACAAAAGGTCAACACGCTCAGCGGCGGCGAGCGTTCTCGCCTGCTGTTTGTTGGGCTGACGCTTGCCCGTTATAGCCTGCTGATGCTGGATGAACCGACCAACCATCTGGACATGGAGGGCAAAGAAGCGCTGGCCGACACTCTGCAACAGTTTGAAGGTGGTGTGCTGCTGGTCAGCCACGATCGTCAGTTGATTAGCCAAAGCTGTAACCGCTTCTGGTTGATTGAGGATGGCATGCTGAGCGAGTGGCATGATGCCGAAGCCGTATTCGAAAGGCTGCGTGAAAGTGCAGGCCTGACATACCAGGCTGAGTCATCACCGCCGGTGGAAAACGCCCCGGCACTGTCGGACGATCTGCTTGAACGGCTGATTGCACTGGAAACGCTGCTTGCGGAGGATGTCGCGCGTAAGCCGAAACATCAAAAGCCGCAGCTGCAGGCGCAATGGCGTAAAGAGATTGAGGCAATAGAAGCACAGCTTTAACGTCTGCGCCCGGCGGCAGTCTCCGCCGGGCCAGATCAGGCTAGCGCACGCGCGTTGGCCTGACGTTTTCTGGCGCTCAAATGGCCGTAAATCAACAGCGAAGTCATGGCGGAGAAAGACAAAATGGCCGCCGGTAACGTGATATAACTCCAGCTATATCCGAGCGTAATCATCATCCCGCCAAAATACGCGCCAATCGCACTGCCCAGATTAAACGCCATCTGTCCCCCGGCAGCTCCCAGCATCTCGCCCCCTTTGGCATTTTGCAGTAGCAAAATTTGCAGCGGTGCGGAGAGTGCAAACAGCCCGGCGCAGCAGATAAACCCCATCACCAGTGAGGCGGTTTTCTGTTCTCCAAAGGCGAAAAGCGACAACAGTGAGGCCACAATCACCAGATCGGTCGTTGCCGCAATGCGCAGTGGGCTAAAACGGCCAGACAATTTGCCGCTCAGCAGGTTACCCAGCACCATCCCGAGGCCCATCAGCATCATAATGACGGTCATCACCCCTTCGGAGAAACCAGAGACGTTAACCATAAACGGCTTAACGAAACTGAACCACGCAAACACACCGGCATTACCAAACATGGTGGCGGCGAAAATCAGCCAGGGTTCCGGTTTCGTCAGAAAATGGAACTGCTCGGTCAATTTGGTTTCTGATTTATCGTGAATTTTCGGCACCCACATCAGCACCGAAAAGATCACCAGCGCATCAAATATGGCAATCAGCATAAAGGTATAGCGCCAGTTGAACTCATGCCCCAGCCACGTCCCCAGCGGAACACCCACCAGATTGGCTACGGTCATACCGGCAATCATGCCCGCAACGGCGACCGTTACCTTACCCGGCGGTGCAATTTTGGAAAGAATGATCGCCCCGACGCCAAAAATGGCTCCGTGCGGAAAACCCGAAATCAAACGTCCTGTTGCCAGCCAGAGATACGATGATGAGAAGGTAAAAATCGCATTTCCGACCGCGCACATGGCCACCAGGAACAGCAGCGTCGATTTTAGTGAGAACTTACTGGAAAACAGCGCCACAACCGGCGCACCTATTACGACACCGAAGGCGTAAAACGAAATCATATTCCCGGCGGAGGGAATTGAAATCCCGGTATCATGCGCCAGTTCCGTCAACACACCCATAATGCCAAATTCAGCCATCCCCAGGCCAAATGTGCCAAGTGCCAACGAAAAAATTGTCTTTTTCATACAACAACCACTTGTTAAACGTTCGCAACAGCCATTATTGAATAATCTTGTATGGTGAGCCAGTTCAAATCGCCTCTCTGACACGTTAATCCATTAATACAGATAGATTACACTTCAAATACAGCTCCTTCCCCGCGGCAGGACAACAAGAGGATGACAATTATGGTCAGTAAGAAGAAAGCCAGTGTCGTTGCTGATGTCGTTAAAAATGCCCCCCTGAAAACAAAAGTGTATGAGCAAGAGTTGCGCCGTCTTCATGTTGAACTGGTTAAGCTTCAGCAGTGGGTGGTCGCTAAAGGTTTGAAAGTGTGTATTGTGTTCGAAGGGCGTGACGGAGCCGGTAAAGGCGGAACCATCAAAGCGATAACCGAGCGTGTCAGCCCGCGCGTATTTCGCGTTGTGGCACTCCCCGCGCCCACCGAGAAAGAGAAAACCCAGCTCTATTTCCAGCGCTACGTTCCCCACCTGCCTGCAGCGGGAGAGATCGTCATTTTCGACCGCAGCTGGTACAACCGTGCAGGCGTCGAACGAGTCATGGGATTCTGTACCCCGGAGCAGGTAGAAAAATTTCTCGACGGTACGCCTGTTATGGAGAAAGCAATGGTCGATGCGGGGATCATCCTGGTGAAGTACTGGCTTGAGGTCACGCCGAAAGAGCAGGAACGCCGACTGCGCGATCGTATCAACGACGGACGCAAAATCTGGAAACTGTCCCCGATGGACATTAAGTCTTTCAACATGTGGGACGAATATACCGTGGCACGAGACGCGATGTTTTCCGCCACTGACACCGCATGGGCACCGTGGTTTGTGGCGCGCTCGGAAGATAAAAAACGTGTGCGGCTGAATATTATCTCTCACCTGCTCACGCAGATCCCCTATAAAGCGATGCACGTTGAGCCCGTTGAATTACCGAAGCGAAAAATTGGCAAGGTAAAACCTACAAAATATCCGTTCCGCTATGTTGACGAGCGGTTCTGATATGGCCGGGAGTTTGCTGTATTGACGCGTTAATGGCCCACGCAAGCGAAGCGCCGTCGGTCAACGCCGACGGCGCAGGGCTTACTTTATGCCTTCCGTACTGTCTTGTTTCGCTTCAAGACGTTCAACATCACGGTACCAGCGTGGATGGTGTTTCTGCGCCCAGCGGCGGCTCACCTTTCCTTCAATCATCCCTTTAATCGATCCTTTCACCCAGAACGCCATATACATATGGATCAGGATGGCGTGGATCAGAATAATGGCCGACGTCGCGTGGATCAGCAGCGCATAACGAATCACCTGAATCGGGAAATAGTGCGCAAAGTACGGACGCCAGATAATCACCCCGGTCACCAGCAGCACAAAAATCATGCTCATGATGCTCCAGAACATCATCTTCTGCCCGGCGTTGTATTTGCCCACTTTCGCAACGTTATGTTCGTTCCCTTTCAGGACTTCGACGATGCCTTTGACCCACGGAATATCCTGCTTATCCGGGATGTTGTGGTGCACGAAGCGCACAAACATAAACATCAGCACCACGAAAATCAGTACACCGAAGAACGGGTGCAGAATTCGTCCCATTTGCGGCGTACCAAACGTTTCAGTCAGCCACTGCAGCGTCGGGAAGAAGAACGAAATCCCCGAAACCGCCACCAGAAAGAAGCAGATCACCACCGTCCAGTGACAGGCGCGGTCGATAAACTTCGTGCGCACAATCATCTTCGACTTACTCATGATGCTCCTCCTCGTCGTCATCTACCTCTTTGTTTGGCCCGATACCGATGTAGTGATAAATCAACCCGGCAAAGGTGGCGATAAAGCCCGCTGCAGAGAGCGGTTTAAGCGCCCCTTTCCACAGGTTGATCGAGGTATCGATCGCCGGATCTTTCGGCAGATTGTGGTACAACTCCGGCTGGTCGTTATGGTGCAGTACGTACATCACGTGCGTACCGCCCACGCCCTGCGGGTTATAAATGCCTGCATTTTCGTAACCGCGTGCTTTCAGTTTATCCACGCGCTGCTGCGCCACCTCCAGCATCTCCCTTTTGGTGCCGAAGTGGATGGCCCCGGTCGGACAGGTCTTCACACAGGCAGGCTCCTGTCCCACGCTGACGCGATCCACACACAGGGTGCATTTGTATACCCGGTTATCCTCTTTATTGAGTCGCGGAATGTTAAACGGACAGCCCGCGATGCAGTAGCCGCAGCCAATACAGTTGTCCTGCTGAAAATCGACAATCCCGTTGGCGTACTGAATAATTGCCCCGGCAGACGGACATGCCTTGAGGCAACCCGGGTCTTCACAGTGCATACAGCCGTCTTTGCGGATCAGCCATTCCAGCTTGCCGTTCTGGTCGGTTTCGCTAAAGCGCATCACCGTCCAGGATTTGGCGCTCAGATCCGCCGGGTTATCGTAAACCCCCACGCAGTGCCCCACGTCGTCGCGGATGTCATTCCACTCAGAACAGGCCACCTGGCAGGCCTTGCAGCCCACGCAGGAAGAGACATCGATTAGCTTTGCGACTTCAGCCTTGTCATCCCGCACACGAGGTGCGGGCGTGATCGGATTGGTCGCGGAGCGCTTAATAATGTCTTGTGTTTCCATCGCCATTTATTCGCTCCTTACGCTTTCTCGATGTTGACCAGAAACGCTTTATACTCCGGCGTCTGCGAGTTGGAATCGCCGACGTTTGGCGTCAGGGTATTGGCGATGTAGCCTTTCTGCGCCACACCTTCAAAGCCCCAGTGCAGCGGAATACCCACCGTTTCCACCTGCTGACCATGAACGTTCAGCGACTGCAGACGGCGGGTCACTACCGCAACCGCGCGAATAAAGCCGCGCTTGCTGCTGACCTTCACGCGGTCGCCGTTAGCAATCCCTTTCGCTTTCGCCAGCGTTTCGCTGATTTCCACAAACTGTTCCGGCTGGGCGATGGCGTTAAGCCGCGCGTGCTTAGTCCAGGTGTGGAAATGCTCGGTCAGGCGATAGGTCGTCCCCACATACGGGAACTTATCCTTCTTGCCTAAACGCAGCACGTCGTCCTCGTAGATACGCACCACCGGGCTGGAGATCACGTTCGGGTGCAGCGGGTTAGTGCCCAGTGGCGTTTCCATCGGTTCGTAGTGTTCCGGGAATGGCCCTTCCGCCAGCTTATCGAGAGCAAACAGACGCCCCAGCCCTTCCGGCTGCATGATAAACGGCCCGGTCGCACTGCCCGGCGCGGCGGTGTTGAAGTCCGGGATATCGTTACCCGCCCACTTCGACCCGTTCCACTGGATCAACATGCGTTTCGGATCCCACGGCTTACCGTTGATATCCGCTGAGGCGCGGTTGTACAGCACGCGGCGGTTCAGCGGCCACGCCCATGCCCAGCCCAGCGTATTGCCCAGACCTGACGGGTCAGCGTTGTCGCGGTTGGCCATCTGGTTACCCTGCTCCGTCCAGCTACCGGCGTAGATCCAGCAGGAAGACGCCGTCGTACCGTCATCGCGCAGCAGCGCGAAGCTGCTCAGCAACTGGCCTTTTTTCGCCACAAGGTTACCGCTGGCATCATAGAGATCCGCCAGCGCCACGCCGTTGTTCTCTTTGGCCACCTCTTCGGACTCCGGGTGATCAGGCTGTTTGTAGTCCCAGCTCATCTTCAGCAGTGGTTCAGCACCTTTGCCGCCTTCGGTGCGGTACATCTCGCGCAGACGATGGTAAATCCCGGCCAGGATCTCGCCGTCGTTACGCGCTTCACCCGGTGCATCCTGACCTTTCCAGTGCCACTGCAGCCAACGGCCAGAGTTAGCAATAGAACCGTCTTCTTCGGCAAAACAGGTCGACGGCAGACGGAACACTTCGGTCTGAATCGATGCCGGATCGACATCGTTTGATTCACCGTGGTTCTGCCAGAACGTGGAGGTTTCAGTCACCAGCGGGTCGATAACCACCATGTACTTCAGCTGACTCAGGCTGCGCACCACCTTGTTTTTGTCCGGGAACGAGGCCACCGGGTTAAAGCCCTGGCAGATATAGCCCGTGACGTTACCCTTATCCATCATGTTGAAATACTTGATGACGTCGTAAGACTGATCCCATTTTGGCAACCACTCAAAGCCCCAGTCGTTCTCTTTGCGCGCATCATCGCCGTAGAAAGATTTCATCAGGCTGACGGCGAACTTCGGATAGTTACTCCAGTAGTTCACCTGATCGGCCAGCGTGGCTTTTGGCGTATTCGCCGTGAGCCAGGTCTGGAAATCAGTCTGTTTTTCTGACGGCAGCGTCAGATAACCCGGCAAACTAGTGGAAAGCAGCCCCAGATCGGTCAATCCCTGGATGTTGGAGTGACCACGCAGCGCATTCACGCCACCACCCGCCATACCCATGTTGCCAAGCAGCAACTGGATCATCGCCATCGTACGGATGTTCTGCGCGCCCACGGTGTGCTGCGTCCAGCCCAGCGCATACAGGAACGTGGTGGTTCTGTCCGCCGCACTGGTGGAAGCCAGCACTTCACACACTTTGAGGAAGTCCGCTTTCGGCGTACCGCAGATGTTCTCCACCACATCCGGCGTGTAGCGGGAAACGTGCTGTTTCAGCAGGTTCCACACGCAGCGCGGATCGGTCAGGGTTTCATCGCGTTTCGCATAGCCGTTCTCATCGAACTGATAGTTCCAGGACGATTTATCGTACTGACGTTTTTGTGCGTCATAACCGCTGAACAGACCGTCATCGAAGGCAAAGTCATCCCGCACCAGCAGATTCGCGTTGGTGTAGTGTTTAACGTATTCCGCGTTAATTTTGTTATTTTCGATCAGGTACAACAGCACGCCAGACAGGAACGTTATGTCCGTACCGGAGCGGATTGGTGCATAGATATCGGCCACCGATGCCGTACGCGTAAAGCGCGGATCGACGACGATAAGCGTCGCATCGTTGTTGTTTTTCGCTTCCATCGCCCAGCGGAATCCCACCGGATGTGCTTCAGCGGCGTTGCCGCCCATCACCATCACGACGTTGGCGTTTTTGATATCAACCCAGTGGTTGGTCATCGCACCGCGACCAAATGTTGGAGCAAGACTTGCTACCGTTGGTCCGTGTCAGACGCGTGCCTGGTTGTCTACCGCCAGCATGCCGAGTGAGCGCACAAATTTTTGCGTCAGCATGCCGGTTTCATTACTTGCCGCAGAGGCACAGAGCATCCCGGTGGAAAGCCAGCGGTTAACCGTCACGCCCTGGGCGTTCTTCTCCATAAAGTTGGCATCGCGGTCGGCCTTCATCAGTTTGGCTATCCGGGAGAACGCGTCGTCCCAGGAGATTCGCTGCCACTTGTCAGAACCTGGCGCACGGTATTCCGGGTAACGCAGACGGTTTTCACTGTGGACGTAGTCCAGCAAACCGGCTCCTTTCGGGCATAACGCCCCACGGCTCACCGGATGATCCGGATCCCCTTCGATATGATAAATCGCTTCTCTGGCGTTCTTCGCGCCATCGCCCAGGCTATACATTAAAAGCCCACAACCTACGGAGCAGTATGTGCAGGTGTTACGGATCTCTTTGGCTCGCAGCAGTTTATAGTTGCGCGCCTGAGCCAGCGCCATTTTGGGAGCAAATCCCAGCATCGCGGCTGTGGTTCCGGCCATACCGCCCGCGCAGATTTTAAAAAATTGTCTGCGGCTGACGTCCATTGTTGTCCTCGTTATCTGATAAGACTTCGCGCCGCAAACTAACAGCAAAGCCCCTGATTTTTTTGCGTCAAATCAAGGTCGCCAGTCTTCGCCCCCTTAATAGTCACCACTGGTGAATTTAAATACTCCTTTATGATTAAGCGGTTAACGGAATAATTCGCGATACACGGCGGATTAATGCTATACATTTTCCCTTTGATATTGATGGTGATGGCAAGGTAATGGACAGAAAAAGAGCAACGCTCATTGGTCTGGCAGCAATCCTGTTATGGAGCACAATGGTTGGACTCATTCGCAGCGTGAGTGAGGGACTGGGGCCAGTGGGCGGCGCGGCGATGATATACACTCTGAGCGGGTTATTGTGTCTGGTAACGGTTGGTTTTCCTGATATTCGACGTTTCTCTCCACGTTATCTTATTGCGGGTAGCGTCTTGTTTGTCACCTACGAAATTTGCCTTGCGCTGTCGCTCGGATATGCCGCAACGCGTTCTCAGGCCATTGAGGTCGGGATGGTTAATTATCTGTGGCCTAGCCTGACCATTGTGTTTGCGATTTTGTTCAACGGTCAAAAATCAACCCTGTGGGTGATCCCCGGATTAGCTATCTCGCTACTTGGGGTGGGCTGGGTATTAGGGGGGGAGAACGGGCTCCACGTGGATGAAATAGTCCGCAACGTTATCTCTAATCCGCTCAGTTATGCGCTGGCGTTTGCCGGTGCATTTATCTGGGCGGCCTACTGCACCGTGACCAGCAAATTTGCCAAAGGGCAAAACGGTATCACCCTCTTTGTTTTGCTTACGGCGCTCAGTCTGTGGGTGAAATACGCGGTGAGCGATCAACCTGAAATGGTGTTCAGTATCCAGGTGGTTGTGAAGTTATTCATGTGTGGTGTGGCACTGGGGTTTGGCTATGCCTCGTGGAATATCGGTATTCTCCACGGCAACGTTACTGTACTGGCTGCTGTTTCTTATTTTACCCCGGTATTATCGGCCGCGCTGGCGAGCGTATTACTGAGCGCCCCACTGTCATTCGCCTTCTGGCAAGGTGCTCTGATGGTCTGCGCCGGGTCACTGCTGTGCTGGTTTGCCACGCGAAAATAACCCGTGCCGGGCGCGTTTCTGCCCGGCAAAAACTAACCTAAATTTAAAGTGTGATCGGGCGTCAGAATATTTATCAGAACGATGGAGGACGCTGGCAAGTTTTGTTTATATTCCCTTGTCACGTAAATTCTGAAATGCATTAATTGACATAAATTGACAACGGAATGTGACTACTTCCCTGCAAATATTTACGATGTATATAGCACTTATTGCAATAGTTTATTTCTGGATATTTCAGTAAATCCGGAGAAGAATTACCCCGAAGATCACCGTAACACACTGTTTTAACGTCATCAGTCTCATCTCAACCATCACAAACCCCACGAAAACAACAATAATTACAAATAAAAACTAAACCACTAAAAAACTATATTTTCATTAATTATCATGCCTGTAAAATAATCATCATTTGATTAAATCATAATCAAATCAGTGCATTTTTCGGCAATTTTTTCGATCCCGATCACACTAATTGAAATTATTGCTAATATTTTGAAACTTATTATTGAAAGGGAGATACAAGATTTTTAAAAATAGCATGCCATTGACGAACGGCCTCGTTTAAAAATCGTTCAATAATGGTTCAGGAATACCTAAAGAAAATTATAAGGATTATTTAAGATGAAACTTAAATTAGTTGCAGTGGCAGTAACTTCTATGCTGGCAGCTGGCGTTGTAAACGCTGCTGAAGTATTTAACAAAGACGGTAACAAGCTGGATCTGTACGGTAAAGTAACTGGTCTGCACTATTTCTCTGATGATGCTGACAAAGACGGCGACAAAACTTATGTTCGTCTGGGCTTCAAAGGTGAAACTCAGATCAACGACCAGATGACCGGTTACGGCCAGTGGGAATATGAGTTCAAAGGCAACCGTTCTGAATCTCAGGGTGCTGACGGCAACAAAACTCGTCTGGCATTCGCGGGTCTGAAATTCAACGAATTCGGTTCTATCGACTACGGTCGTAACTACGGTGTGGCTTACGACATCGGCGCATGGACTGACGTTCTGCCAGAATTCGGTGGCGATACCTGGACCCAGTCTGACGCCTTCATGACTCAGCGTACCACTGGCGTTGCAACCTACCGTAACAGCGATTTCTTCGGTCTGGTTGACGGTCTGAACATTGCCGCTCAGTACCAGGGTAAAAACGACCGTGGTAATGACATCACCGAATCGAACGGCGACGGCTGGGGTCTGTCTTCTACCTACGAAATGAACGGTTTCGGCGTGGGTGCAACCTATGCGAAATCTGACCGTACTGACAAGCAGGTTAGTGCTGGTCGCGTAGTTGACACCATGAACGCTGGTGGTGAGAACGCTGAAGTGTGGGCAACGGGCCTGAAATATGATGCGAACAGCATCTACCTGGCAACCACCTACTCTGAAACCCGCAACATGACCAACTTCGGTGATGGTTATATCGCGAACAAAGCTCAGAACTTCGAAGTGGTTGCACAGTACCAGTTCGACTTCGGTCTGCGTCCATCCATCGCTTACCTGAAATCCAAAGGTAAAGACATCGGTACTTACGGCGACCAGGATCTGGTTGAGTACATCGATCTGGGCACGACTTACTACTTCAACAAAAACATGTCCACCTATGTTGATTACAAAATCAACCTGCTTGATGACAACAAATTCACCAAAGCTGCTGGCGTGACTACCGACAACATCGTAGCTGTAGGCCTGACCTACCAGTTCTAAGATTTGTCAGTCTGAAAAGGCCAGCCCTCGTGGCTGGCTTTTTTTATACCAGTTTTACTGGCGTAATAAAGGAGAACGCCATGCATATTTTTAAAGGACGCTGCTTATGTGGGATGAGTCAGTTCAGCGTAAGCCTCAATGATTTCGACGTCTACGCCTGTCACTGCACGCTGTGCCAGAAATGGTCTGGTGGTATCGGTATGTACCTGGAAGCACAGGGAAAACCCCTTGTTGAGCAAGGCTCCATCGCACCTTCCCATTTCTCGTCATCCGCACGCGGTGAACGCTGGTTTTGCCCGGGATGTGGTTGCCCTTTGTGGCTCGAACTGACTTCAACGGCGCGGTACTTTATTCCCTGGACGTTGCTGGAAATGAGCGAAGATGAGAGACGACGTCTGGTACTGGCCGCTGAAATTTACACCGAAACGCAACCCGCGTTCTGGCGCTTGACCGGACAATATGCCCGTTTCAGCGGCACTGAGATTGAAGCGCTGGATAAAGGCTGCCTGCTTGCGTCGTAGGCAGTTATCCCTTTGCATGCGGCGTAGCCCGTTTTCAAAGGGCTCGTCGCCGGGCTTGTCTTTACTGCTTAGCCACTTTTGCCAGGCTAAACCAAATTCCGACCGCCAGTATCAACAACATGCCCCCTGCACTGCCCAACGCAATGCTGTGTGACGTGATAAACGCGGATTTTGCCGCCGCGATCAGTGCGTCTGCCGTGTCTGGAGCAAGATCCTGCGCCACCTTCACCGCTTCACCAATTGATGAGGACGCCTGGTCGACCAGCGATGTATCCAGCCCCTGTGGCAGCGCAATCGACGCTGAGAAACTGCGGGTTAACAGCAGACCGAAAATGGCGATCCCAAGCCCTGCCCCCAGCTCATAAGACATGGTTTCAATTGCCCCTGCGGCAGCGGCCTTCTCTTTTGGTGCGGCCGCCATAATTGCCGAGGTGGATGCCAGCAGCGCGCTGGCGGCGCTAAAGCCGAGCAGCACCATCAGGCTCCACGCCTGCCACTGTTGGGTGCTGAAATCGAGCATCGACAGCCCAATAAAGCTCACGGCACTCAGCCCCATCCCCCCGGCAGCGACGGTGCGCAGCCCCAGATGCCCAACCAGCACCCCAGCAATTGGACCACTGAACCCACTCGCAACCATCAATGGCAACATAAACATCCCGGCTTCAAACGGCGTGAAACCATGAACGAACTGCAGCTCTTGTGCCATCAGCAGCTCAAACCCAACCAGCGCAATCATCGCGGTCATCGCCATCACCACGCCGCTTAAAATAATACGGTGACAGAACAGGCGCATATCGATCATTGGCACGCGGGCACGCAGTTGAATACGCACGAAGATAAACAGCATCACCGCACCGGTGAGTAACGTCCCCACTACCAGCCACGGAGAAAGTGCCCCCTTCAGCGCCGTTTTTGCGCTGTAGACCAGCAGCAAAATGGCCACAATCAGCATGATTGCATGGCTAATATTCAGTGGCTGTTCAGGTCGTCCTTGCTGGCGCGGAACAAAACGCGCGGCCAGCGAGACGACGACCAGCACAATCGGCACGTTGATCAAAAATACCGATCCCCAGTAAAAATGCTCCAGCAACATACCGCCAATCAGCGGGCCAAAGGCGGCTCCGCCGGAACCCACCGCCGCCCAGACGCCGAGTGCGATATTGCGATCCCGGGCGTTGACGAACAAGGTGCGGATCCCCGCAAGCGTAGCCGGGATGATCATGGCCGCACCAATCGCCAGCGAGGCGCGCGCCGCAATAAGCCAGCCCGCCGAGGGCGCTAATGCTGCCGCCAGCGATGATACGCCAAACAACGTGCTGCCAATCATTAACAGCCGCTTAAAACCAATGCGGTCGCCCAGCGCGCCCATTGGCAGCACCATTCCGGCCATGACCAGCGAATAAATATCGATGATCCACAATAATTCGTTACCGCTGGCTCCCAGCGTCATACTCAATGTCGGCACAGCAACATGCAGTACCGTCGCGTCAATCGCCACCGGAATATAAACCAGCACGATAATCACTAACGCTAACCACTGACGAAACATAAATTTCCTTTTCACTCAAACCTGGACACACGTCCAGAATGCGATCCTACGCGATGTTGAACACGTGTCCAGCTTTTTGTTACACTTGTTTCACCCCCATTGAGAGTGAGTAAAAATGCGTTATCTGAGCAAGGATGAGCGGCGGGAAGAGATCTTACAGGCGGCCATGCGCGTGGCACTGGTCGAAGGGCTGTCGGCAATGACGGTACGCCGCATTGCTGCCGAAGCGGGTGTCGCGACCGGGCAAGTCCACCACCATTTTACTTCCGGTGGCGAGTTAAAATCACTGGCCTTTGTCCGGTTGATCCGCGAACTGCTTGATGCCGAAGTGGCCGGTGAAAACGTCAGCTGGCGGGAGCGCCTGCGTGCCATGCTTGGCAGCGATGAGGGTGGGTTTGAACCTTATATTCGCCTGTGGCGGGAGGCTCAAATTCTGGCGAGCCGGGATCATGACATTAAGGGTGCCTATGTGCTGACGATGGAAATGTGGCACCAGGAGACCGTCACGATTATCTGCGCAGGCAGAGAGGCCGGTGAGTTCACCCATACTGACCGGGCAGAAAATGTTGCGTGGCGGTTGATCGGGCTGGTGTGTGGCCTTGACGGAATTTATATTTTAAATATGCCCGAAATGGACGATGCGGCGTTTAATAAACATCTCGACAAGCTCATCTCACTGGAATTGTTTTAATACCTCCTACGGAGTATTAACTCCCGTCAAAAGTTACACTTAGTAACACATTAAGCGAATCCATGTTTCCACTCCACACTCGGGGGTTCGCTTTTTTATCTATCCTTTCAATGGTATCCCAAAACACCTAATAACTTTAACAATATTCAGGCAGTTATCTATCTGTTTTAACTTCACTTTTCTCTTTACCTGGTTAAGCAAGAGGGCGATATGTCACAACAAAGTGAGAAAAACAATCATCATCTGTTGAGTAACTGGAAACCGGAAAACGCCGACTTTTGGGAGAATAAAGGAAAACATATCGCACGACGAAATCTTTTGATTTCTGTGGCTTGTCTGCTACTGGCTTTTTGCGTATGGATGTTATTTAGTGCCATTACGGTCAATCTCAATAAAGTCGGATTTCATTTCACCACTGACCAGCTTTTTATGCTGACCGCATTACCCTCTCTTTCCGGTGCGATATTGCGTGTCCCCTACTCTTTCATGGTACCGATATTTGGTGGGCGCTACTGGACGGTATTAAGTACGGTGATCCTGATTATTCCTTGCGTCTGGCTGGGGATCGCCATTCAGAATACGGCCACGCCGTACTGGGTATTTATCATCATCGCGCTGCTGTGCGGATTTGCCGGAGCCAACTTCGCCTCCAGCATGGGTAATATCAGCTTCTTTTTCCCGAAAGCAAAACAGGGCAGCGCGCTGGGCATCAACGGCGGGCTGGGCAATCTGGGCGTCAGCGTGATGCAGCTGGTTGCGCCACTGGTGATATTCCTGCCGATGTTTACCTTCCTCGGCGTAAAAGGCGTACCGCAGGAGGATGGCTCGTCAATGTGGCTGGCAAATGCGGCCTGGTTCTGGGCACCGCTTCTGCTGCTGGCGACCATTGCGGCCTTTTTTGGCATGAACGATATTGCCAGCTCAAAAGCCTCCATTGCCAGTCAGCTCCCGGTACTGAAGCGTTTTCATCTCTGGCTACTCAGCCTGCTCTATCTGGCAACATTCGGTTCTTTTATCGGTTTCTCGGCAGGTTTTGCCATGCTGTCGAAAACCCAGTTTCCTGACGTCAATATTCTCCATCTCGCCTTCTTTGGCCCGTTGATTGGTGCGCTGGCGCGTTCCGCTGGCGGGATGATCTCAGACAAGCTCGGCGGTGTGCGCGTCACGCTGATCAACTTTATCTTTATGGCCGTCTTCAGCGCCCTGCTTTTCCTGACGCTCCCCGGCTCCGGTTCAGGCAACTTTATCGCCTTCTATCTGGTCTTTATGGGGTTATTCCTCACCGCCGGACTGGGCAGTGGCTCCACCTTCCAGATGATTGCCATCATTTTCCGTCAGATAACCATTACCCGCGTGAAACAGCGCGGAGGAACCGACGAGCAGGCGCAGCATGAAGCGGTGACCGAAACCGCCGCCGCGCTCGGCTTTATCTCGGCGATTGGTGCCGTCGGCGGGTTCTTTATCCCAAAAGCCTTTGGCACCTCGCTGGCGATGACCGGCTCACCGGTTGGTGCGATGAAAGTTTTCCTCGTGTTTTACATCATCTGCGTGTTCGTCACCTGGCTGACGTATGGCCGTAAATCCTCACAAAAATAACGCATCGTCTTTCGCCGGATAGCGGTGCAGTGCCGTCCGGCAATGTTATCGGAGCAGGAGAAATGTCATGAGTAAACTGTTGGATCGCTTCCGCTATTTCAAACAAAAGGGCGACAGTTTCGCCAATGGACACGGGCAGGTGTATAACACCAACCGTGACTGGGAGGACAGCTACCGTCAGCGCTGGCAGTTTGACAAGATTGTGCGCTCCACCCACGGCGTGAACTGTACCGGCTCCTGCAGCTGGAAGATTTATGTCAAAAACGGGCTAGTGACCTGGGAAACCCAACAGACCGACTACCCGCGCACCCGCCCTGACCTGCCCAACCATGAACCGCGCGGCTGCCCGCGTGGCGCGAGTTACTCCTGGTACCTCTACAGTGCCAACCGTCTGAAATACCCGCTGGTGCGCCGTAAACTGATTGAGCTGTGGCGCGAGGCACTGGCACAGCACAACGACCCGGTGCTGGCCTGGGACGCGATTCAGGGCGATCCGCAAAAGAGCCAAAGCTACAAGCAGGCGCGCGGGCGTGGCGGGTTTATCCGCTCCAGCTGGAAAGAGCTGAATCAGCTGATTGCCGCCGCCAACGTCTGGACTATCAAGAACTATGGCCCGGATCGCGTGGCCGGTTTCTCGCCTATTCCGGCGATGTCGATGGTTTCCTACGCCGCCGGTACGCGTTACCTCTCCCTGCTCGGCGGTACCTGCCTGAGCTTCTATGACTGGTACTGTGACTTACCCCCGGCTTCACCAATGACCTGGGGCGAACAGACCGACGTGCCGGAGTCTGCCGACTGGTACAACTCCAGCTACATCATTGCCTGGGGTTCGAACGTACCGCAGACGCGTACGCCCGACGCCCACTTCTTTACTGAAGTGCGTTACAAAGGCACCAAAACCGTCGCCATCACCCCGGATTTCTCCGAAGTGGCAAAGCTGAGTGACCAGTGGCTCGCGCCGAAACAAGGCACCGACAGCGCGCTGGCGATGGCCATGGGCCATGTGATCCTCAAAGAGTTCCACCTTGATAACCCAAGCGACTATTTCCTCAACTACTGCCGCCGCTACACTGACATGCCTATGCTGGTACTTCTCGACGAGCAAGAGGATGGCCGCGTGGTACCGGGGCGTATGCTACGCGCCTCGGATCTGGCCGAGGGTCTCGGCGAAACCAATAACCCGGAATGGAAAACCATCGCCTTTGATATCGCCGGTAACCTGGTGGTGCCAAATGGTTCGATTGGTTTCCGCTGGGGCGAAAAAGGAAAATGGAACCTTGAACCACTGGCAGCAGGCCATGAAACCGAGCTGACGCTCTCTTTGCTGATTACGCATGACAACGTCGCTGACGTGGCCTTCCCTTACTTTGGCGGTAACGAAAACCCGCACTTCCGCAGTGTGAAACAGGAGCCGGTGCTGTATCGCCGCGTCCCGAGCAAAACCCTGACGCTTGCTGACGGTAGCCAAAAGCGTGTCGCCAGCGTGTACGATCTGATACTGGCTAATTACGGTCTCGATCGCGGTCTGGAAGACAGTAACGCGGCAGGAAGTTACGGCGAAATCAAAGCCTACACCCCGGCCTGGGGCGAGCAAATTACCGGCGTGCCTGCTTTTCTTATCGAAAAAATCGCCCGGGAGTTTGCCGACACCGCCCACAAAACTCACGGTCGTTCGATGATCATCCTCGGTGCCGGTGTGAACCACTGGTACCACATGGATATGAACTACCGTGGGATGATCAACATGCTGGTCTTCTGCGGTTGCGTCGGGCAAAGCGGCGGCGGCTGGTCGCACTATGTCGGCCAGGAGAAATTGCGCCCACAAACCGGCTGGCTGCCGCTGGCTTTCGCGCTGGACTGGAACCGTCCACCGCGTCAGATGAACAGCACCTCATACTTCTATAACCACGCCAGCCAGTGGCGTTACGAAAAACTGACGGCGCAGGAGTTGCTCTCCCCGCTGGCGGACGCCTCGAAATTCACCGGACATCTGATCGACTTTAACGTCCGCGCCGAACGCATGGGCTGGCTGCCTTCCGCTCCGCAGCTCAACCTCAATCCGCTGCACGTGAAAGCACGCGCCGACGCGGCAGGCATGACGCCGCAGGAGTACACCGTTCAGGCATTAAAATCGGGCGATATCCGCTTTGCCTGTGAACAACCGGACAACGGCAAAAACCACCCGCGTAACCTGTTTGTCTGGCGCTCAAACCTGCTCGGATCCTCCGGTAAAGGCCATGAATATATGCTGAAGTACCTGCTGGGTACCGAGAGCGGCATTCAGGGCGAGGATCTCGGTTCGACCGATGACGTCAAGCCTGAAGAAGTGGAGTGGCAGACCAAAGCCATTGAGGGCAAGCTCGACCTGCTGGTCACGCTGGATTTCCGCATGTCCAGCACCTGCCTGTTCTCCGATATCGTCCTGCCAACGGCTACCTGGTATGAAAAAGACGACATGAATACCTCGGATATGCATCCGTTTATTCACCCACTTTCTGCCGCCGTTGACCCGGCGTGGGAATCCCGCAGCGACTGGGAAATCTACAAAGAGATCGCCAAAGTGTTCTCGGAAGTGTGCGTCGGCCACCTGGGCACAGAAACGGACGTGGTGCTGCAGCCGTTACAGCATGACTCCCCGGGCGAGCTGTCGCAGCCGTTTGATATCCAGGACTGGCGCAAAGGTGAATGCGATTTAATCCCCGGCAAAACGGCTCCCAACATTGCCGTTGTCGAGCGTAACTATCCCGAAACCTGGGAGCGCTTCACGTCGCTTGGCCCGCTGATGGACAAACTCGGCAACGGCGGAAAAGGCATTTCGTGGAACACGCAGAACGAGGTCGATTTCCTCGGCAAGCTGAACTACGTCAAGCGTGATGGCCCGGCGAAAGGCCGACCGTTGATTGAAACGGCGATTGATGCGTCGGAAGTGATCCTCGCCCTTGCGCCGGAAACCAACGGCCAGGTGGCGGTAAAAGCCTGGGAGGCGCTCGGGCAACTGACCGGGCGCGACCATACCCACCTGGCGCTGAACAAAGAAGACGAGAAAATTCGTTTCCGCGATATCCAGGCCCAACCGCGAAAAATCATTTCCAGCCCGACCTGGTCCGGTCTTGAGAGCGAACATGTCTCCTACAACGCCGGGTACACCAACGTGCACGAGCTGATCCCGTGGCGCACGGTTTCTGGTCGCCAGCAGCTGTATCAGGATCACCCGTGGATGCGCGCTTTCGGGGAGAGCCTGGTGGCCTACCGTCCGCCGATTGATACCCGTAGCGTCACCCATATGCGGGAAATTCCGCCGAACGGTTTCCCGGAGAAAGCGCTCAACTTCCTGACACCGCACCAGAAATGGGGCATTCACTCCACCTACAGCGAAAACCTGCTGATGCAGACGCTGTCGCGCGGCGGGCCGATTGTCTGGATCAGCGAAGCCGATGCCAAAGAGCTCGGCATTGAGGACAACGACTGGATCGAAGTCTTCAACGCCAACGGCGCGCTCACTGCCCGTGCGGTGGTGAGCCAGCGTGTTCCACCGGGCATGACCATGATGTACCACGCCCAGGAGCGCATCCTGAACATTCCGGGTTCCGAAGTGACAGGACGCCGCGGTGGTATCCATAACTCGGTGACGCGCGTGTGTCCAAAACCGACGCACATGATTGGCGGTTACGCGCA
Organism: Enterobacter cloacae complex sp. 2024EL-00214; assembly: GCF_043945575.1. Lineage (NCBI taxonomy): Bacteria > Pseudomonadati > Pseudomonadota > Gammaproteobacteria > Enterobacterales > Enterobacteriaceae > Enterobacter > Enterobacter cloacae complex sp. 2024EL-00214. The sequence continues at coordinate 105,898 of NZ_JBIMRC010000014.1, forward strand.
GCTGGCCTACAGCTTCAACTATTACGGTACCGTCGGCTCCAACCGCGACGAGTTCATTATGATCCGCAAAATGAAAAACATTAACTGGCTGGATGGCGAAGGTCGGGATCAGGTACAGGAGGCGAAAAAATGAAAATACGCTCACAGGTTGGAATGGTACTGAATCTCGATAAGTGCATTGGCTGTCATACCTGCTCGGTCACCTGTAAGAACGTCTGGACCGGACGCGAAGGCATGGAATATGCGTGGTTTAACAACGTCGAAACGAAACCGGGTATTGGCTACCCGAAGAACTGGGAAGATCAGGAGGAGTGGCAAGGCGGCTGGGTGCGCGGTATTACCGGCAAACTCACGCCACGCCTCGGCAGCCGCGTGGGCGTACTGTCGAAAATCTTCGCTAACCCGTCCCTCCCCGGCATTGACGATTACTACGAGCCATTCACCTTTGATTACCAGGATCTGCACCGTGCGCCGGAGGGCGACCACCTGCCCACCGCCCGCCCGCGCTCGCTGATTAGCGGCAAGCGGATGGACAAAATCGTCGGCGGCCCAAACTGGGAAGAGCTGCTTGGGGGCGAGTTCGAAAAACGTGCCCGCGACCGCAACTTCCAGAAGATCCAGAAGGAGATGTACGGCCAGTTTGAAAACACCTTCATGATGTATCTCCCTCGCTTGTGCGAACACTGCCTGAACCCAAGCTGTGTCGCCACCTGCCCGAGCGGAGCCATCTACAAACGTGAAGAAGACGGCATTGTGCTGATCGACCAGGACAAATGCCGCGGCTGGCGCATGTGTATCAGCGGCTGCCCGTACAAAAAGATCTACTTCAACTGGAAAAGCGGGAAGTCAGAAAAATGCATCTTCTGCTATCCGCGCATTGAATCCGGCCAGCCGACGGTGTGCTCGGAAACCTGCGTCGGGCGCATCCGCTATCTCGGCGTGCTGTTGTACGACGCCGACCGCATTGAAGAAGCGGCCAGCACCGAGCATGAAACCGATCTGTATGAACGCCAGTGCGACGTGTTCCTCAACCCACACGATCCGGCGGTGATTGAAGAAGCGCTGAAACAGGGTATTCCGGCGAACGTGATTGAAGCTGCACAAAAATCACCGGTGTACAAAATGGCGATGGACTGGAAGCTCGCCCTGCCACTGCACCCGGAATACCGTACCCTGCCGATGGTCTGGTATGTACCGCCGCTGTCACCGATTCAGTCTTACGCCGACGCCGGTGGCCTGCCGATGAACGACGGTGTGCTGCCTGCGGTAGAGAACCTGCGTATTCCGGTACAGTACCTGGCGAACATGCTCAGTGCAGGCGATACCGGCCCGGTGCTGCGCGCCCTGAAACGCATGATGGCGATGCGTCACTACAAGCGTTCTCAGACCGTTGAGGGCGTGACCGATACCCGCGCCATCGAAGAAGTGGGCCTGAGCGTTGAACAGGTTGAGGAGATGTACCGCTACCTCGCTATCGCCAACTACGAAGACCGCTTCGTGATCCCGACCAGCCACCGCGAAATGGCGCAGGATGCCTTCCCGGAGAAAAATGGCTGCGGCTTTACCTTTGGTGACGGCTGCCACGGCTCCGACACCAAATTCAACCTCTTCAACAGCCACCGCATTGATGCCATCAACATCACTGAAGTACGCGAACATGGGGAGGGAGAATAATGCAAATCCTCAAGATCATCGCGTTACTGATTGAGTATCCCGATGAAACGTTATGGGAAAACCGCGAGGAAGCACTTTCCCTTGTAGAACAGGATGCCCTCATGCTGCTGCCGTTTGCCCGGCAGCACCTGGGGGCGGTACTGCTGGATAAACAAGCGGAGTGGTGCGAAGTGTTTGAACGGGGTCGCGCGACATCGCTGCTGCTGTTCGAGCATGTTCATGCTGAGTCCCGCGATCGCGGCCAGGCGATGGTCGATCTGATGAGCCAGTACGAGAAAGCCGGACTGCAGCTGGACTGTCGCGAGCTGCCAGACTATCTGCCGCTCTATCTGGAATATCTCAGCATCGTCACCGACGACGAAGCACGCGAAGGGCTGCAAAACGTTGCGCCGATCCTGGCGCTGATCGGTGGACGCCTGAAACAGCGCGGTGTGGCGCATTATCAGCTGTTCGACGCCCTGCTTACCCTCGCCGGCAGTCGCCTTTCAAGTGACAGTGTCACCAAACAGGTTTCCGGCGAAAAACGTGATGACACCCGTCAGGCACTGGATGCCGTCTGGGAAGAGGAACAGGTCAAGTTTATCGAGGACAACGCCACATCGTGCGACAGCTCGCCGATGCAGCAATATCAACGACGCTTTAGCCAGGACGTCGCCCCGCAGTATGTCGACGTCAGCGCCGGAGGCCCAAAATGATCCAGTATCTGAACGTCTTTTTCTACGATATCTATCCCTACCTGTGCGGCACCGTTTTCCTGCTGGGAAGCTGGCTGCGCTACGACTACGGCCAGTACACCTGGCGCGCCTCCTCCAGCCAGATGCTGGATAAACGCGGGATGGTGCTGTGGTCGAATCTGTTCCACATCGGCATTCTGGGGATTTTCTTCGGGCATCTGTTCGGGATGTTGACCCCGCACTGGGTCTATTCCTGGTTCCTGCCGATGTCGCAGAAACAGCAGATGGCGATGATCGCAGGTGGTGTGTGCGGCGTGCTGACGCTGGTGGGCGGTGCAGGTCTGTTGATTCGTCGTCTGACGAATCCGCGTATTCGCGCTACCTCCTCCACGGCGGATATCCTGATCCTCTGCGTGCTGCTGATACAGTGTATTCTGGGACTCACCACGATACCGTTCTCCGCCCAACATCCGGACGGCAGCGAAATGCTGAAACTGGTGGACTGGGCACAGGCGGTGGTCACGTTCCGGGGCGGTGCATCTGAACATCTGGACGGCGTGGCGTTTATCTTCCGCGTGCATCTGGTACTGGGGATGACCATCTTCCTGCTGTTCCCGTTCACGCGTCTGGTGCATGTGTGGAGCGCACCGGTGGAATATCTGACGCGCAGATACCAGGTGGTACGCTCGCGTAGGTAAACACACTGTTTTCTCTAAAGCCTGTTGCAAGCAACAGGCTTTTTTATTGTCTCAACAAAAAACAACCTTTGCATTCACCATGTGAATGAATTTGCGTTCCGTACAAATAAATAATGCGAGGAATGTCAAAATCCAATAATAAAGAATGGCAAAGAATCAACTTAATAGCGCCCTCGTATACACTTCATCTTTATGCATAGCCCAAAAAGGAACGTCAGAAATCACAGCAATTAAAAGAATATTCCTTAATAACCTTACTGTATTTTTCATAAAAATTTTATTACCCATCGTGGGAGTTAATCATGCCTTCGTATGTTATGTCCGTTCGTAAAGCCTCAAGAGGAAAATTCACCGCTGAAGTCGGCGAGACAACTTATCTGGTGGTTCCGGACGGTAAAGATCCCGACCCCAGCCATGCTATTCCTTCTCAGGACTGGTTTGATAAAGTCACTAAACTGGCACAGTGGCGCAACGATAAAGGTGAACAACGCGGGGATCTCCTGTTTTCAGTACATGGATACAACATGAGTGAAAGCGAAGTCATTGAACGACATCGACTTCTGGCCAACGGACTGAATGACGTTGGCTTTAAGGGGCTGGTGGTTTCATTCGACTGGCCGAGTGACGACAAAGCGCTCGCCTACCTTTCTGACAGACACAAAGCCAAACTTACCGCAATGCGGCTCATGTCTGAGGGGATTGCGTATCTTTCTGAAAAACAAAAACCGGACTGCCCGATGAATATCCATGTATTAGGACATTCCACCGGTGCTTATGTTTTAACTGAGGCATTTGATGATGCCGATGATACAAACCTCGCCAACAGTGCCTGGAAAGTGAGCCAGATTATTTTTATTGCCGGCGATGTTTCAAGTAATGTTATGTCTACTCCCGATCCACGAAGTGACTCTATATATCGGCACTGCATTCGCCTGACAAATTATTCCAGCAGACTCGATCAGGCTCTTGATATATCGAACGTTAAACGTGTGGGTATTGCACCACGCGTCGGGCGCATCGGATTACCGGACAATGTGCCAGCCAATGCCATTAATGTTGACTGCACACAATATTACGGGCTACTGGACAGTAGCGCTTCTGTTATGAAACAGGATGAACCGCATGGCATAAAAGGCATGCCAACCCACTCCTGGTATTTTGGGAATACCGTTTTCACCAAAGACCTTTTCAGCACGCTGATCGGTGTCGACCGTTATACGATGTCGACACGAGCGGTTGATGGCGAAGGGAAAACGGTTCTGATTCGCTAAGCCATCTCATTCTGGCCGGGCGGTGCTGTGCCTGCCCGGCTATTTCCCCGCCTGAGGGTGTGTTTCAAATCCCGCCATTATCGCCGTCAGCTCCTCCAGCGAAAAACCGTGTTTAGGATCGTCAACCCCCAGACCAAACCGCGCCTGCATCAGTGCGTACAGCGCTTCTGCATCCGGCAAATGGATCTGTTCTTCAGCATGGCCCCCCTGCCAGCGGGTAAAGTTGAAGTTGGTCAGGGTCAGCTTACCGCCGTCCGGCAGATGGCGGCACATCAGCAGATGATGACGGAAATGTGATTGTGACCAGTGTGCCGACCAGAAGTTGCCCATCACGTAATCGCTGAAATACTGCGTCGTGAGGTCAAAATGGTACATCGACTGCCAATGCTCGTGGTGACGGAACTGCAGCACCCAGTCATTGCCCTCGCTCAACAGACGGTAAAGCCCGTGCGGCGTCTCCTGCTCCTCGTTGGCAATTAAACGAACCGGAGCCGTCAGCGTCTGGCCACCAAAGCCAACATCGGCAATCCAGCGCTCGCCGTTGAGCTCGACCAGCAGCAGACGGTGCGTACGCGGCGGCATTTGCGATGGACTGGATAACACCACACGCCCCAGAACGCTGCGCACCGTAAACCCGACTTCGCGTAATACGCGCTCAAACAGACCATTTTGCTCAAAGCAGTAGCCGCCACGCCGCGCGGTAACCAGCTTGTCGACCAGACACTGATCTTCCAGATGAATTTCTCGCGGCAGAACGACATCGATATTCTCGAAAGGGATCGCACAGTTGTGGTGTAAATGCAGCGCACGCAGGGTGTCGATATCAACCGATGTCGGTTGCTTCCAGCCGATGCGGGCAAAATAGGCAGTCAGAAATGGGGACATGCATCAGTTTCCTTTGATAGTGATGCTTTGTTTATAAACTAATTTTACGCGCCCACTTTGATTTACGTGCTTTTTCGCCATACTCAACGTTGTGTATATGAGGAAACCCTATGAGCCACTTTCGCCCTGTTGAATTACATCATGCCAGCCGCCTTCTGAATCACGGCCCAACCGTGCTCATCACCAGCCGGGATGAAACCATCGCCAGGCGCAACGTCATGGCTGCGGCCTGGTCAATGCCCGTCGAGTTTGATCCTCCGCGCATCGCGATTGTGGTGGACAAAAGCGCCTGGTCGCGGGAACTGATAGAGCGTAGCGGAAAATTCGGCATCGTTATTCCGGGTGTTGCGGCCGCCAACTGGACCTACGCCGTGGGCAGCGTCAGCGGACGCGACGAAGACAAATTCAACTGCTACGGGATCCCTGCAATCACTGGCCCGGTGTTGGGTTTGCCGGTAATCGAAGAAAAATGTCTGGCATGGATGGAGTGTCGATTATTGCCCGCGACCGCGGCGGCAGAGAAATACGACACGCTGTTTGGTGAAGTGGTTTTTGCCGCGGCAGATGAACGCGCGTTCGTGGACGGACGCTGGCAGTTTGACGGAGATAAACTGAACACCCTGCATCATCTGGGAGCCGGGACATTTGTCGCCAGCGGGAAGAGGGTGAAGGCACTGGAGTGAATACATTTTGTGGTCAGAAAACTCAAAAAGGCGGTTGAGGTTTCTGACCACATACAATAAAGCTAAATTGCCACCCGCCGACCAATTTCGACGACCTGGTCACCCGGCAGACGGTAGTAATTGGTAATGTGGGTACTGTTTCTCACCATAAAAGCAAAACAATTGCGCTGCCATGAAGCCATTCCGTGCCCCTCACGGGCAATGATGGTCTCATGCCCCAGATACCAGGTTATCTCTTCTGGTACAAACGGCGCAGGCGGGCCAGAAACGCTCTGCAGTAGCTGCGGGATATGCGGTTGCTCCATAAAACCATAGCGCGCCACACCCTGCCAGTAGTCCGGAGCCCGTTCACTAAACACCAGTCGCTCACCCGCCTTCACATAAGGGACGTTCTGCACCTCAATTGTCAACGACACCACCCGCTGCTGCAACGCATGGTTACGAGCCACATGCCAGCGCATGACCGGGGGAACACCATTCTGAGCTCGGGTTAAAAACACAGCGGTACCCTGCACTCGTGGGATCTGCATCTCACTGATATGCTGGAATAACTCGTCAACATCGATCACCTTCTCATTGATGGCGCGCGACGTCGCCTTCACACCCCGATTCCAGATCAGCATAACGCCACAAATGATGGCCGCCAGCGTCAGCGGGATGTAGCCGCCATCCATCACTTTCACGATGTTGGCAATCAGGAAACTGCTGTCGATGACCAGAAAACAGGTGGCAACCAGGCCACTGGCGAGCAGACTCCAGCCCCAGATTTGCCGCATCGCCATGAACAACAGCCCGGATGTCATTAGCATGGTCAGTGACACCGCAATGCCGTAGGCTGCAGCAAGGTTTTCCGATGATTTGAACGATATCGCGAGGCCGACCGTGACCACCATCAGCAGCCAGTTAATCGTACCGATATAAATCTGTCCGTAACTTTCCGCTGTCGTTTGCTTAATACGTAAACGCGGGAGCCAGCCGAGTTGGATCGCCTGCCGGGTCATTGAAAACGCCCCGGTAATAATTGCCTGGCTGGCAATAATGGTGGCAAGCGTGGCAAGAATGACCAGCGGAATTTGCAGGAATGGCGGGCACAGGCGGAAGAAGACGTTCTGCGTGATGTCAGCACCCGACAGGATCATTGCTGACTGACCAGCGTAGTTGAGTAACAAAGCAGGAAACGCCAGGCCGAACCAGGCGAGCCAGACAGGCTTTTTGCCGAAATGCCCCATATCTGCGTACAGTGCCTCAGCACCGGTCACGCATAAAAAAACACCTCCCAGAACCAGGAAACTGCTGAAGCCATTTGAGAATAAAAACATCATGCCGTAGGCCGGATTAATGGCCATCAACACTGACGGGTGTTTGATAATGCCGGACACACCGAGCACGGCAATCGCCACAAACCACAGCGTCATAACCGGGCCAAAGATTTTTCCTATTTTCGCGGTACCAAAGGGTTGAATGGCAAACAATGCCACCAGAATGAACACCGTGGCAGGCACGACAATAGACTGGGCTTCAGGGAAGATGATGTTAAGCCCTTCAAGTGCGGAAAGAACTGAAATGGCGGGTGTTATTGCCCCATCGCCGTATATCAACGCGGCACCGGGCAACGCGGCAAAGATGACCCATTTGCTGTGTTTTCCTTTATGCACCAGCAATGACATTAATGCCATGATGCCCCCCTCGCCATTGTTGTCGATACGCATGGCGAAGATGGCATATTTCACCGAAGTGACCAGAATAAGTGTCCAGAAGATAAGCGATAGTAACCCCAGAATCACCTCAGGAGTCGGGTTATCCCCGGACAACAGCAGTATCGTTTTTAGGGTATAAAGTGGACTGGTACCGATATCACCAAAAACCACGCCAAGTGCACCGCCCGTCAGCATGAGCCTTCCTGACGTACTGTGATTTGCTGCGTTATTATTGTCCATAATTTTTCCGTGCACTGAGTTGTTTTACTTAACGTCCGGGCACTGATGTTGGGCAAACTGTCGCGTTAATATATGCATACGTTCAGCCCGTTGCCGTATCAGATCCGTTAATTCATTACCCTTTGTAAAAACTACAGGGATCACAGAGTTATAGCCCAAAGAATGGGCACTGTCGCGAATAACAGTGCCCTGTTTCACTTCACGTATTAACCTTTTGCGCGTCCCGCAATAATTTCATCCGCCACATTACGCGGTGCTTCTGCGAAATGATGGAACTCCATTGTGTAGGTTGCGCGCCCCTGCGACATCGAACGCAGCGTAGTGGCATAACCAAACATTTCTGCCAGCGGCACGTCAGCCCGGATAATCTGGCTACCGTACTGCTCTTCCATGCCCTGCACCATCCCGCGACGGGAAGAGAGATCGCCCATAATGTTCCCGGCATACTCTTCCGGCGTTTCCACCTCAACATGCATTACCGGCTCAAGGATCGCCGGGTCTGCTTTACGAGCTCCGTCTTTAAACCCGAGAATGGCCGCCATGCGGAACGCCATCTCCGAGGAGTCGACATCATGATATGAACCAAACGTCAGGGTCGCTTTGACATCGACAACCGGATAACCCGCCAGTACGCCAGTGTTCATGGCTTCACGCAGTCCTTTTTCGACGGACGGAATGTACTCACGCGGTACCACGCCGCCTTTGGTGGCATCTTCAAACTTAAAGCCACTGCCAGGCTCTAACGGCTCCAGGCTCAGCACCACATGACCGTACTGCCCTTTACCGCCGGACTGACGGACAAATTTGCCTTCGATATCCTTCACCGCTTTGCGCAGGGTTTCACGGTAGGTTACCTGTGGACGCCCAATATTCGCCTCGACGCCAAACTCGCGCTTCATGCGGTCAACGATAATCTCCAGATGGAGTTCCCCCATCCCGGAGATAATCGTCTGGCCGGACTCTTCGTCAGTGTGCAGACGGAACGAGGGATCTTCCGCGGCCAGTCGTTGCAACGCGATCCCCATTTTCTCCTGGTCAGCCTTCGTTTTAGGCTCGATTGCCAGCGAGATCACCGGGTCCGGGAACTCCATGCGTTCGAGCGTAATCACCGCATTCGGGTCAGTCAGGGTATCTCCCGTGGTGACATCTTTCAGCCCAACGCAGGCCGCGATATCCCCCGTTCGCAGTTCGTCCACTTCATGACGGTCGTTAGCATGCATCTGCACGATACGGCCAATACGCTCTTTCTTGCCTTTCACCGGGTTGTACACCGCATCGCCTTTTCTCAGCACGCCGGAGTAAACGCGGATAAAGGTCAGTTGCCCAACGTACGGGTCGCTCATCAGTTTGAACGCCAGCGCCGAGAATGGCTCCTGATCGCTTGGGTGACGCTCAGCGTGCTGCCCTTTTTCATCCACACCATCGATGGCTGGAATATCCAGTGGCGATGGCATCAGTTCGACAACCGCATCCAGCATGCGCTGTACCCCTTTGTTTTTAAAGGCACTGCCGCACAGCATTGGTTGGATCTCCCCGGAGATGGTACGAATACGCAGACCGTTGATGATTTCAGCTTCATCAAGATCGCCCGTCTCCAGGTATTTATCCATCAGCGCATCACTGGCCTCCGCCGCTGCAGAAACCATTTTTTCCCGCCACACCCGCGCAGTCTCCAGCAGGTCGTCTGGTACAGGCGCATAGCTAAACACCATGCCCTGGGTCGCGTCGTCCCACAGAATGGTACGCATCTTGATAAGATCCACCACGCCAGAGAAGTGATCTTCTGCACCCACCGGGATCACAATCGGTACCGGATTGGCTTTCAGGCGTTCCTGCATCATCCGCACGACGCGGAAGAAGTCGGCCCCCGGACGATCCATTTTATTGACGAACGCCAGACGCGGGACGTGGTATTTGTTCGCCTGACGCCAGACGGTTTCCGACTGTGGCTGAACGCCGCCAACGGAGTCATACACCATGACGGCACCGTCGAGCACACGCATGGAACGTTCCACCTCGATGGTGAAATCCACGTGCCCCGGGGTGTCGATGATGTTAATCCGGTGCGGTTCAAACCCTCTGTCCATACCCGGCCAGAAGCAACTTACGGCTGCCGAGGTAATGGTTATCCCTCGCTCCTGCTCCTGCGCCATCCAGTCGGTTGTTGCCGCGCCATCGTGAACTTCACCCAGTTTGTGGCTCATTCCGGTGTAGAACAGAATGCGCTCGGTGGTGGTCGTTTTACCGGCATCGATATGCGCGGAGATACCGATGTTGCGATAACGTTCGAGGGGGATGGGTCGGGGCATGATATTTCCTTAGTCATTAAGACATGTATGTGACGACCGGGATGGTCGTGTGTTTGTTCGTTTGCTATAATAGTCCTATTGTACGAGTATTATCGAACTTTTTTTTAACGGTTGACCTATTGTTGATATAGCTCAATCTGACGTCATACGCAGGAAAACTATGATCCCAAACCACCCGGAACCTGAACAAATATTGCTGGAAAATGTGCTGTTTGCCCTCGGCAACCCGCTACGTTTATCGATTATCCGTCGCCTTGCCGATGGCAGCGAACTCAGCTGCAATGCCCTGCGGCCAGAGGAGGTGGTGAAATCCACCATGACACACCACTGGCGCGTTCTGCGCGACAGTGGCGTGATCTGGCAACGCCCACAGGGAAGAGAGAATATGATTTCACTCAGACGTGAAGATCTGGACGCCCGTTTTCCGGGGCTGATGGACATACTGCTTCAGGCGAAGTAACCCGGAGTGAACCGGACATTATTCCTGGTTTATGACGCTGACATTACATCATCCAGCCGATAAACCGGGATGCGTCGGGTTGTATTCGTGAGCGTATCGAATACCTCAGTCTCTGATGTCACTATCCTCATCCCGGTTTTCCTTAACCTTTGCACATCAGCGGCAATGCGCTGAATACCGAACCAGAAAAGCCCATCGAGTGCCGTCACAGCCAGCCCGTTTTCCAGCGCCAGTCTGAGCCGTTCCCGGGAAGGTTTAACCTGCTGTGCAATTTGTCGGTAAGGAACCTCATTACCGCCGGTGGTATCACTTCGCTGGATACGGGTCTTAAGATGATAGCTAAATTCGTCGGGTATCCCGTCCAGATTCATTTTAAGGCTATAGACGCAGCCGAATCGCTTTCCATTGAACAGAACATTTTTCTGGCTGAGCTGAAATTCATCCCTGATATCATCAATTAGCTGTGGCGTACGGGTGAGGAGGAGTCTGAAGGGAAGCTCAAAGCTGGTCACATAATCCACATTAAGCAGCGCGTGACGCAACCTGTCTGCTGCGCCGGACTTTTGTTCACGACATTCTTCCATCACTTCTGCCCACTGGCGCGTGAGCCGCTCCGGCTCTGCCGCTTCAGTCAGGAGATATTTTTCGATGTGATAATCGACTCTTCCGGTCATATTTTGTATCCCGTCGCTGTGGATGTGGTGATTCTATCCAGAGACACAATTTTTATAAAGGCCTGAACCGTAACGGCAACCGGAAGGTGCCGTTACGGTTCACTCTTCCGGCTACGTTACATTATCCAGCCCATCAACAGCGTCGCGAAAATCACCGTCGACGCACCGCCAATACGGGTGGCGATCTGCGCGAAAGGCATTAACGACATCCGGTTGGATGCAGACAGAATGGCCACATCCCCGGTGCCACCCAGACCGCTGTGACAGCAGGTAACAATGGCCGCTTCAACAGGGTACATATTCAGACGCGACGCAATAAAGTAGCCGCTTAACGCCATCGCAATAACGATCGAACCACACACCACAACGTAGCCGACGGAGAAGACCGACACCACGCTCTCCAGCGGAACATACAACATGCCCAGACCAATCATCAGTGGCCAGACCAGCGCTGCCGAGACGAATTTATAGCAGCTGTGCGCCCCCTGCTCCATTGAGTCCGGGATCAATTTGAAATACTTACACAGTACGGCAATCAGGATCATCAGTACCGGGCCAGGAATATGCACCAGTTTTTCAAACAGCCCACCGACAATGAAAAACGCACACACCATCAGCAGCCCACCGCCCATCAGGTGGAAATCGGTCGGTTGTACGCTCTGCGTGCTGGTAAACAAACTATGGTCGTCTTTGCTGCGGGTTAACATACCATTCCCGGACAGAGAAGGACGTTTCATCCCCAGACGCGCCAGCGTGCCTGCACAGATGATGGCGAAGATATTTCCCACCACGGCAGCCGGTGCCAGCTGCGCGACATACACATCAGGGGTTTGCCCCAGTATTGCCGAATAGGCCAGCGACAACGGCAAGATCCCCTCACCAATTCCACCGCCAATAATCGGTACGATGATGAAGAAGAACGTGTGATATGGGGTGTAGCCAAACAACGAACCGACAATAAGCCCACTCAACACCGCCATCAGCGTTCCCACCACCAGCGGCACGAACATACGGATCATCCCCTGGATCAGCAGGATACGGTTCATCCCCAGAATACTCCCCACCACCAGACAGGCGATGACGAAATAGAGCAAATTCGCCTCTTTCATCAGCAGATGAACGGTATCCAGCGTGTGTTTCTCAAATACGCCGAAGTAAACCAGCACGGAGGGTAGCATCAGGCACAGTATTGCCGGGCCACCGATATCTTTCAGGACAGGGATCTGACGGCCAATTTTGGCAAACGCAAAACCGAGGGTCATGATCACCGCAAGTCCGCCAATCATGTTTTTTGGCAGTAGCCCTGCCCAGGCAGAAGTCGCCACAATGGTCGCAATGCCCACAAACAGCAACAGCGGGACAGTACCCACGTCGGTATTGCTCAGCCCGAAGGCAAAACGCGAGGATGGTGCAGGAGAGGTTTGTACAGGATTATCTTTCATATAATCACCTGATTAGTGAGTTCGGATATACAGATAAACAGGAATAAACACAGAGTATTCCTGATGATAAAATATTCTTAAATATGAAATACGTAATCAAAAGGCCATTTATAAAAACAGGCTCAGGGTGAAAATAGCATGATGGTGTTAAGGGAAATGTGAACGCTATGGGGGTTTTATTTTAAATAACTTAATTCATCATTAAGTAACTAAAGTAATTAAAAATGAGATTGCGCCTGTCTCAACGCATTTTCTTGTCATTTATCAATTTATGACGCGCTCATTAGTTATCCAACTAAAACAATCTTTTTGAAATTAATAAAACCAGGGAGAGTGTGACCGTTATCACTCCTGCCCTGTTTCCTAACCGCTAGATTGTGCGTCAACAAAACCCATAAAATACCCTACAGGAAATATTATGCCCTCATTACTGCTACAGTCACTGTTTCCGCTCGTCTTTATTATGTTACTCGGATGGCTAAGCGGGAAACTTGGATATACTCGTCGCGAAGATGCAAACGTCCTGGCGACGGTAGTCATCCGTTTCGCCCTGCCATTCCATCTTTTTATCGGCGCATTAAATACGGACCCAGGTAAAATTAAGAACATGACATTTATGGCTGTTCTGGTTGTCGGCTTAATGGGTTCGTATTTACTGACGTTATTTATTTCACGCTTTGTCTTTCGTCACGATATCAAAACCAGCGCCATTCAGTCACTGGTTTGTGCCTTCCCGGATATGGCCTACTTTGGTGCCCCCGTTCTTGCGGTATTGATTGGCCCGGAAGGATTTATCGGCGTGCTTATCGGCAACATTATTACCAGTGTCATCATGATCCCGTTGACTATCGTCTTGATTCGTATGGGTGATAAGAACGGTGACGACAGCCTTAACGCGCTACATCCGGGCGCTATGGTGATGCAAAACCTGATTAAAGCGGTACGCAACCCAATCGTCTGGATCCCGGTAACGGGGGTGTTATTAAGCCTGGCGGGTTTACAGATACCCCATATTCTTAGCATGCCGATTGAGATGGTAGGTAAAGTTTCCGGCGGTCTTTCACTGTTTGCTCTCGGCCTGTTGTTCTACGGCGAACGTCCAACATTGAATGTGCAGACGTTTACCAATATCGGGATTAAAAACCTTATTCAGCCTGCCATGATGGCAGTTGCAGGGCTGGCATTTGGTCTTAGCCATACATTACTGCAACAGGTCGTCATTATTGGCGCGACCCCTTCTGCTATCGCCGCAGGGATGTTTGCCTTGCGCAGCGATACGTATATTGATACTGCATCCTCTTCCATTTTAATTGGTACTGCCGTCGGCGTCGTGACCGAAGGCATCATGATTTATTTAATTTCTTAATCTGCCTTATTTTAAAAAATATTTCAGGAGTCAACCATGTCTCGTAAAGAAGTGCTCTACACGCCGTATAATGGCGCTGTTTTACTGGAAAATCCGTTATTAAATAAAGGGCTCGCATTCATTAAAGAAGAGCGTGATAACTTTAACCTGCATGGCTTATTACCACACAATGTAGAAACCATTGAAGAACAAACTGAACGTGCCTGGGTACAATTCTGCCATTTTAAAAGTGATATTTCTCGTCACGTGTACCTGCGCAACATTCAGGATACTAACGAGACCTTATTTTACAACCTGTTGCGTTCGCATCTGAAAGAGACATTACCCATTATCTATACCCCAACGGTCGGCGAAGCCTGTGAACATTTCTCCACTATTTATCGCCGCGCGCGTGGCCTGTTTATTTCATGGCCTAACCGTCATCGTATTGATGAGATGCTGCAGAGCTTCTCGCGCAATGATATTCGCGTGATCGTTGTGACAGACGGTGAGCGTATTCTGGGGCTTGGCGATCAGGGTATCGGCGGGATGGGCATTCCCATTGGCAAATTGTCATTGTATACCGCGTGCGGCGGTATTCATCCGGCTTCCACCCTGCCAATTATGCTGGATGTGGGTACCAATAATCAGCAGCATCTGGACGACCCAATGTATATGGGCTGGCGTCATCCACGTATCAGCGACGATCAGTACGCTGAGTTTATGGATATGTTTATCAATACCGTCAAAAACCGCTGGCCTGATGTGCTGTTGCAGTTTGAAGATTTCGCGCAGAAAAACGCGACCAAACTGCTCCAGCGTTACCGCGACCAGCTCTGCTGTTTCAACGACGACATCCAGGGAACAGCGGCCGTCACCGCCGGTACGTTGATTGCAGCCGCCCACGCTGCCGGAACCCGCATTCGCGATCAGCGCGTGGTCTTCCTGGGCAGCGGTTCAGCCGGATGCGGTATCGCAGAAAAAATCGTGGCGCTGATGGTTGATGACGGGCTGACGGAGTCTGAAGCCCGCCGCCGGGTCTTTATGGTCGATCGCTTTGGCTTATTGACCGACGATATGACCAACCTGCTCGACTTCCAGAAAAAGCTGCTGACCGCGCGTGAAGACATTCGCGACTGGCAGGTGGAATCGAACAATATTTCGCTGATGGAAGTGGTAAAAAATGCGCATCCGACGGTGATGATTGGCGTCTCGGGGCAGCCAGGTCTGTTCAGCGAAGAGATTGTCAAAGAGATGCACCGCCACTGCCCGCGTCCGGTTATTATGCCGCTCTCGAACCCGACATCACGCGCAGAAGCACAGCCGCAGGATCTGATCGAATGGACGCAGGGTGCCGCGCTTGTGGCAACAGGAAGCCCGTTCGCCCCGGTGTTCTGGCAGAACGCACAGTATGACATTGCCCAGTGTAACAATGCCTATGTCTTCCCGGGGCTGGGTCTGGGGGTACTGGCCAGCAATGCCCGCCGGGTTACCGAGGAGATGTTGATGGTGGCAAGCCGCAGTCTGGCAGCACAATCGCCACTGGTCACCACCGAAAAAGGCGGATTGCTGCCACCGGTCGATCAGATTGAAACCGTGTCACGCAATATTGCGTTTGCCGTTGCCCGTGCTGCCATTGAGCAAGGCATTGCGCCAGCGATAAACGACGAGGAACTCATGGCGCGTATCGAGAAGACGTACTGGCAGGCGGATTATGCGCCGTATCGCAGGTCATCACTGTAACGTCTCAGGCCGGGTGAAGCGTCACGTCACCCGGCCCAAAATCACATCGAATACCCTGGCTTTTTAATCAACTCATCCAGCTTCGGGCCAATTTCCGTGTCCCAGACCTGCTCTTTCCAGTCCTCAGGCTGCACCTGGTTCAGCGCAACTGACACGGAACTGTCTTTACTGTTGAAATGGCGAATAATCACCTCAGCAATATCCGCCGCCAGTGCGGTTTTTTGTTCGTCATTGAGATCGCGGGGAAAACATTTGATATCTACGTGTGGCATGAGCAGGCTTCCGGTTGTGAGTCAGGGGTCCACGTTATCAGATAATCTCGTTCGCCTTTAACACCTTGTGCAGTTCAGGGAGCGAACAGACCACATCCGCAATGGCCGTTATCTTCGGTGTATTTTCCGCAAACCACTCGTGCCGTGGCCCCCAGGTGCGCATCACCGCAATATAGACATCAATCAGGGTCAACTGCTCACCAAACGTAAACGGTGCCGCCTGAAGATGGTTATCCAGCCACAGGTAGAGAAATTTACGGTATTCGAGGCAATTCTGCCTGAGCTGATCTGGGGCATCCGGAACCCAGCGATCAGGGTAATCGGCATAAGTGAACGTAGGATAAACGTTAGCGACCAGCCAAATCAGCAAACGCTGAAACTGCTGGCGTTCAGGCTGACCGACAGACGGAGCAAGATCGGGACATCGATCGAGCACCATCAGGGCAATCGCTGCCGTTTCGCTCATGATCGTGCCGTTTTCCAGCTCCAGCGTCGGCACCTGGCACAGTGGGTTAAGCTTTTCCAGCAAGTCGCGCTGCGGACCGGGCGTGTCAAACCCGTTCACGTTGATATAGCGGTAAGGAATGTCTGCCAGGGTCAGCATCACTTCACTGATTGCCGAGCCCCAGCCGGGTACGCCATAGAGTTTAATCATGTTGCCCCCTCAGGGTTCAAAACCCTAAGTGTAGAGCAGCATCAGTCAGTCACGGGTTCACCTACAGCACTTTTGACAGGAACTGGCGCGTTCGCGCGTGTGACGGACGGTTCAACACGTCGTCACTGCTGCCCTGCTCAACAATTTTACCGTCAACCATAAATACCACCTGATCCGCCACTTCCCGGGCAAAACCGATCTCATGGGTGACGACCACCAGTGTGGTGCCCGAACGGGCGAGTTTTTTAATCACGTCCAGCACTTCACCCACCCGTTCCGGATCGAGTGCCGAAGTCGGTTCATCAAACAAAATCACGCGGGGGCGCAGCGCCAGTGCGCGAGCAATCGCGATACGCTGCTGCTGACCGCCGGAGAGGTGACGCGACCACGCATCTGCTTTATCGCGCAACCCCACCATATCCAGCAGGCTGTATGCCCTTTCCACTGCCTCTTTTTTGCTGAGTTTTTTATGCGCAACAGGCGCTTCAATCAGGTTTTCCAGCACCGTCAGATGCGGAAAGAGATTAAAGTTCTGGAACACGTATCCCACATTGATGCGCTGTTTGAGGATCTCTTTCTCTTTCAGCTCGTAGAGTTTGTCACCCTGCCGGCGATAACCAATGTAATCCCCGTCAATCTGGATAAACCCTTCGTCGACACGTTCCAGATGGTTAATGGTGCGCAGTAGTGTCGATTTACCGGAGCCTGACGGCCCAAGAATTACCGTAACGGAACCCGGCGGGATCTCAAGCGTGACGTTATCGAGCGCTTTATGGCGGCCAAAGAACTTACTGACGCCGGTGATTGAAATATGTCCTTCAGGAGAGGCTTGCATGGACAGGCTCCTGTACTGGTGTGGTGGTGACAGAACGGACGCGGTGGGTCACCCGGTTCTGATTAACGGCAGAGCGGCGTTCGCTGCGGGCGAGCCCGCGTTCGACAACGTGCTGAATAACAGACAATACGGTGGTAATCACCAGATACCAGACAGCGCCCACCATCAGCAGTGGAATGACCTCCTGCGTGCGGTTGTAGATCATCTGGATGGTGTAGAACAGTTCCGGCATCGCCAGGACGTACACCATCGCCGTCCCTTTGGCGAGGCTGATGATTTCGTTGAATCCGGACGGCAGAATGGTGCGCAACGCCTGAGGCAGGATAATGTGCACGGTACGACGCCAGGCGGGCAGCCCAAGCGCGGCGGCGGCTTCATACTGACCGTGATCGACACCAAGAAAGCCCCCGCGAATAATTTCAGCGGTATAGGCGCTCTGCACCAGCGTTAACCCCACCACGGCGGTGGAAAACTGCCCCAGCACGTTGATGGTTTCAAAACTGCCCCAGGTGATGCGGGTAAACGGCACCCCGAGGGAGAGCGTGTCGTAGAGGTATGAGAAGTTGTAGAGGATGATCAGAACCACAATCAACGGCAGAGAACGAAACAGCCAGATGTAACCCCAGGCCAGGCTGCTTAACAACCAGGAAGAGGACAATCTTGCCAGCGCCAGCATGCCGCCGATTATCACACTCAGCGCAGTACCAATCAGCGTCAACAGCAGCGTCTGCCCGACACCATCCAGGATCGCCGGGTCAAAGAACCAGCGGGCGAATACCGCCCACTCCCAGCGAGGATTAAAGGCCACGGACTGTATCACGATCGCCAGCACAAACAGCGCCGCGACTGCACCGACGGCACGCAGCGGATATCGTGCCGGGACAACCTTAATGGTTTCAACGTTGCTCATCGTCGTTCCTCATGCAGTTTTACTGAACACTTCGCGTACCAGCGTTTTGGTGAAACGCAGCCGGCCATCAAACGGCGGCTGGCTGTACTCTTCCGGATCGCGATTCAGATCAAACTGCGGCTGATACCCCTGGTTGATATAGAGCCTGACCGCCTCCGGCTGACGAAAACCGGTGGTGAGGTAAATCTGGCTGTAACCTGCCAGCACAGCCCGACGCTCCAGCTCCTGTACCACGCGGGCCGCAAGACCCTGTTGACGTAACGCCTTATGCGTCCAGATGCGTTTGATTTCGGCCGTATGTTCGTCAAAGGGTTTGTACGCGCCGGTAGCGATGATCTCTCCGTCACGCTCCAGCACAATAAACAGCCCCTGTGGCGCTAAGTACCACTCCGTCAGCTCCACTTCGGCGTCTTTAGAGAAGTAGTCCCCGTACCGGGCAGCGTATTCACCGAACAACCCATCGATGATGGGTTGAAGATCGGCATCTTCCGGCGAAACGTCACGAAATTGCTCGCTCATATCCTCTCCTTAATCACCCAGCCCGGCCGGGTTCACTTCTGAACCGGGAATACGCTCTACCCCTTCCCCCCAGCGGTTCAGCACTTTGTCGTAATCGCCGTTTTTGATCACCCCGTTAAGCGCGGTTTGTACCGGTTCAACCAGGCCGCTGCCTTTTTTCAGCGTCACTGCAATATGTGCCGCCTTCGGCCAGCCGCCGTCGACGCTGCCGACCAGCTTAGTTTTACCGGTCAATGCCGCTTTCCACGCACCAATCACGTTCGGGCCAAAGTACGCATCTGCACGTCCTGACTGGATAGCCAGGGTTTGCGCCGCATCGTCTTTGGTGTACACAGGGGTAAAGGGTTTGAGACCTTTTTTGAGGTTTTCAGCATTCCATGCCAGCAAAATGGCCTCCTGATTTGTACCGGAACCCACGATAATGCGCAGTCCGGCGATATCTTCCGCCTTCTGAAGCGAGGTGATCGGGCTGGTTGATTTCACGTAAAAGCCGAGTGAATCCTTCCGGTACGTCGCAAAATCAAACTTCTCTTTGCGCTCTCTGGTGACGGTGATATTGCTGATGGCGGCATCGTATTTCCCGGACGCCACGCCCAGCGGCCAGTCCTCCCAGGAGGTGGGCACCACGTTCAGCTCCAGCCCCAGACTGTCAGCCACCAGACGGGCGATGTCGACTTCACTCCCGAGCAGCGTTTTGTTGTCATCGGAGAAAACCGTCAGCGGCGGTTGATTCAGACCTGCCACCGCAACGGTAAATTTACCCGGTACGGCAAAGCGATAATCTTTCGGTAACTGTGCGATCGCGTCGCCATTTTTAGCGGTATTGACGGGATTTTTATTGGCCTCAATGCTCACGCCAGTACCGTTAATGTTCACATTCTCTGCCCAGACGGCAGGGGTAAAGGCCAGCGCGAGCGCCAGAATAAGCGATGTTTTTTGCATAGCGGTGTTCTCTTTTATTGTTGTGTGAAATGATTTTTAGGTTCGTCTAAACCCAGACTGTCGCGCAGCGTGGTGCCCGGGTATTCAGTACGGAACAGGCCACGAGCCTGCAAGACAGGCACCACCTGTTCCACAAAGCGCGGGAAGGTGTCCGGCGTACCGCCCTGAATGATGAAGCCGTCTGCCGCATATCCCTCAAACCAGGCCTGAAGGCCGTCTGCCACCTGTTCTGGCGTGCCGGAAAAACGTGGTCGCGGAGACGCCGCCTCCAGTGCCACCTGACGCAGGGTTAAGTGGCGTTCACGGGCATTACGCTTAATTTCATCGGTGGTACTGCGGAAGCTGTTTTTCCCCAGCTCGCCAATATCCGGGAACGGCTCGTCGAGCGGATACTGGCTAAAATCATGATGTTCGAAATAACGTCCGAGGTAATTCAGGGCATCGTTAACTGACACCAGTGCCGCAGTCGTTTGATATTGCTTCTCCACGTCCTCAGCATTTTCTCCAACAATTACGCTGACGCCCTGGAATATATGTAAATCGGACGCCCTGCGGCCATTTATTTCCAGCAACTGTTTCACATCGCGATAAAACACTTTCGCTTCGTCTAACGTGTCGTGATGAGTAAATATGGCGTCGGCGTGTTTCGCCGCCAGTTTTTTACCGTCATCTGATGCCCCGGCCTGAAATACAATGGGGCGACCCTGCGGCGTGCGGCCAATATTAAGCGGCCCGGCCACCTGGAAGAAATCACCTTGATGATCGAGGGTATGCAGTTTTGCCGGATCAAAGAACTGTCCGCTCTCTTTGTCGCGCACAAAAGCGTCTTCCTCCCAGGAGTCCCACAGCCCTTTCACCACCTCCAGATATTCGTCGGCAATACGGTAACGCAGGGCGTGCTCAGGGTGTTTTTCGCGGGAAAAATTCTTCGCCGAGCCTTCCAGCGGCGAGGTCACCACGTTCCAGCCTGCGCGGCCATTGCTCAGGTGATCCAGGCTGGCAAACTGACGCGCCACGGTAAAAGGCTCACTGTAGGAGGTGGATAACGTTCCTACCAGCCCCAGGCGTGAAGTCATACCCGCCAGTGCAGATAACACCGTTAACGGCTCAAAACGATTTAAAAAATGCGGGATCGATTTCTCGTTAATATAAAGGCCGTCAGCGACAAATAAAAAATCGAGCTTCCCCTCCTCCGCTTTTAACGCCGTCGCTTTGACGAAATCAAAGTTAATACTGGCATCTGCGATCGCCGCAGGATGACGCCAGGCAGACATATTTCCGGAGGCACCATGTAAAATGGTTCCCAGCCGCAATTGACGCGTTGCAGACATATTCACCTCTGATAAATTAAATTTGATGAAGTGCTTTTTCCGCAAGCTGGGCAAAATAGCGAGCGGCGGGTTCAATGAGTGCTTCGTCCGGGTTAAATGCCGGGTGATGCAGACCAAACGGGCTGGCGCTGCCAATACTGACAAATGCCCCTGGTATCTGCTGCAAATAGACCGCGAAATCTTCCCCGCCCATATGCAGTTCGGCGTGCCGGGTTTCGTATCCTGCGTCTCTGGCAACAGATGTGGCGAATTCAGCCCAGCGTTCGTCGTTCACCAGCGCATCTGGCCCGGCATACCAGGTGATATCAATCTGCGCGCTAAACGCGCGGGCAAACCCGGAGGCAATTTCACCCACACGCGCTTTGACATTCTGCTGGACTTCGGTGCGATGTGTGCGCAGGGTGCCTTCCAGCTCGACGCTTTCCGGCAACACATTCCAGGTGTTTCCACCGGCGATACGCGTAACGCTCAGCACCACAGAATCCAGCGTATTGACGTTACGGCTGGCGACACTTTGCAGCGCCGTGACCAGCTGACTCGCCAGCACGATGGCATCGTTTCCTTCATGTGGGCGAGCGGCATGCGCACCTTTACCGGTAATGCGGATAACAAACCGATCGACACTGGCGTAGAACGGTCCTCCACGGGTGGCGAACTCACCTACCGGCAGACCCGGCTCGTTGTGCATGCCGAAGATGGCGCGGACATCACGCAAGGCTCCCGCCCGAACCATGCTCTTCGCACCGCCAAAGTTCTCTTCGGCGGGTTGAAACAGGATCCGCACGCGACCGTTGAGCGACGCTTCACGCTCTTTCAGTTTTAATGCCGCGCCGAGGATCACGCTGGTGTGGATATCGTGCCCGCAGGCATGCATCACCCCTGCACGTTGTGAGCTAAACGCAACTCCGCTGCGCTCTTCCACGGGTAACGCGTCAATATCGGCCCGCAGTGCAATCAGCTTTTTACCCGTGCCGATTTCCGCAACCAGCCCGGTAGGCAGTTCGTAAGGTAACGGGGTAATACCGGCATTCGTCAGCCACTGGCGCAGGCGGGCCGTCGTTTCGACCTCCTGACCAGACAGTTCAGGGTTCTGGTGCAGCTCACGACGCCAGGCAATCAGTTGTTCACCAAAACTCATGCCGTGACCTCCTTATCGGGACGAGCCTGCGCCAGCAGACGCAGGGACTGGACGCGCGTTGAGCCATCGGCAACCGGCGTGTCGATCATAAATTCGGCAATGCCCCATTTCTGGTGTAATGCATCTAACTGCTCCAGTACCGACTCAGCGGTACCCGCCAGCAGAGACTGCGCCCGACGGGCAATCCGCACCGGCTCACTTCCCGCCTGGCGCGCAAAGGCGTAGGCCTGTTCTTCGCTGGCCACGGTGACGCGCTGGCCGTTTGCCAGCTCCACGCCCCACACTTCAACTTTTTGCGCCAGCGCGTCTGCCTCGGTCTGTGTCGGCGCAACAATCACCTGCACGGCCACAATCACCTCTCGGGTGCTGTTTTTGCGCCAGAACGTTACAACGTCACGCAGAAGCCCGGGATCGCCATTCAGGTGTGCGGCAAAGACAAAGTGCCAGTCAAGTGATGCCGCCAGCTGCGCGCTTTCCGTGCTCGCCCCCAGCAAAAAAACCTGTGCCGGTACCGGCGGTAACGGGGTGGCGCGTACGGCCTCTTCCCCTGACGTGTTTTCCGGATGGATCCAGCTGTCCAGTTGCGTCAGCTGTTCGGCAAAGCTGCCCTTTGCCTGTTGATTCAGACCGTGCTGTAACGCGCGGGTAGAGAGTGGCAAACCACCGGGGGCTTTCCCGACACCCAGATCCACGCGACCCTGCGCAAGCGCCGCTAATACATTGAAGTTTTCGGCAACTTTGTACGGGCTGTAATGTTGCAGCATCACGCCGCCCGACCCCACGCGGATACGTTTTGTTTGTCCCAGTATCCAGGCAATCAGCAGCTCCGGTGAGGGGCTCGCCAGCTGCGGGGTATTGTGGTGCTCGGCAATCCAGAAGCGGTGATAACCCAGTGTTTCCGCCTGTTGTGCCAGTGTTAAGGTTCGCGCCAGCGCATCGGCGGCCGTTTCATTTTCAGCTATGGGGCTTTTATCCAGAATGCTGATTCGCCAGGACATGTTGCGTTCTCGTTTGACTTAACATGTCGACATTATTAAAGGTGTATTTCACCGCTGAGAAACAATTAATTTACATTTAGATTGCCAGAAATCAGATATACAAAACCCTGCTATGCATAAGCCTTTAGTGAGCGCATGGCGTACTTGCCACCATACGTTGCCACCCTGTTAATCTAACGCTATTTCAATTTTTCAGTTTTACTGGAGGATATACGTCGCACTCATAATTTGGTTTAGGTCAATCATTTGCATTGAGGTAGAAAAATGAACCTGCAGTTATTTTCATATTTATTACAATATCCTCTTTAAACATGTAAAAAATAGTTAACTTAGGGTATTTAGAATATCTTCATTTTCGTGGAGAATACGCCGACAGCAAAACAACAGAATAAATTCTCAATCTAGCCTGCGTTTTATTGGGTGGCATTTCTTTTACTTATATATCATTATGGAGTTACTCATGCGGCGTAACACTCCCGTTACACAAAACGAGTATTTACTTAACGAAGGTTCGACGTTAATGTCGACTACCAATACGCATAGCCATATTACCTATGCAAATTCAACCTTTATTGAAGCCAGTGGATATAAAGAAGAAAATCTTCTGGGTGAACCCCATAATGTCATTCGCCATCCCGATATGCCTGCCGAGGCATTTGGAGATATGTGGTTCACCCTGCAGCAGGGAGAGAGCTGGACGGGGCTGGTCAAGAACCGTCGTCACAACGGGGATCACTACTGGGTTCGCGCCAACGTCACCCCGGTGTATCAGAATGAATCGTTAACTGGCTATATTTCGGTACGTAATATTCCTACCCGCGAAGAGATCGCCACCAGTGAAAAGCTCTATGAAAAAGTCCGCAACAACGAATTAAAACAGCATCGCTTTTATAAAGGGTTAGTGGTTCGCAGAGGAATACTTGCCTTCACCTCTCTTTTTAAACGGATGAGTACCACAAAACGCATTAATAGCGGAATTACGGTTACCACCCTGCTCGCCTGCTTGCTGGTATTTTCATTCCCCCAAAGTATTACGCAGGTAAGTGGACTTGTTGCACTCTTTATTGCTCTGGCTCTTTATCTGCATGTACAAATATCTCGCCCGGTGAAAACCATTGTGCACCAAATGCAGCGCGTCGTTTCGGGTCGCAAAACCGACTATTACCATTTTGACAGAGTCGATGAAATTGGCCTGATGATGCGTCTGGTGAATCAGTCAGGGTTAAACCTTAATTCACTGGTAGACGATGTTGGCGCGCAAATTTCCGGTATTGGTACCATTAGCCAACAGGTAGCAAAAGAAGGCGTGGCATTACAGGCGCGCTCGGAAGAAACCGCAGATGACCTGCAGCAAACGGCCGCAGCAGTAGAAGAAATTGCCAGCGCCGTTCAACAGACGGCAGAAACGGCAAAAGAAGCGATCCAGATGGCGGATCGCACCAGCGCCAGCGCCAACAGCGGTGAAGCCATGATGAAACAGACCATCGGCATGATGCAGTCCATTTCACGTGATAACAGCCAAATCGTCGATATTATTGGTGTGATTGACCGTATCGCTTTTCAGACCAATATTCTGGCGCTAAACGCAGCCGTTGAAGCAGCACGTGCTGGTGAAGCCGGGCGTGGTTTTGCGGTGGTGGCAGCAGAAGTGCGCAACCTCGCGCAACACTCCGCGACAGCAGCCAAAGAGATCAAGCTGCTTATTGAGAAAAATGTCTCCAGCGTTAACTCTGGCGTGGAAATGGTTGAGCAAACCGAAACACAACTGACAGTGATGGTTGGTAACGTACTGCAGATGTCTTCCCTGATTAAGGAGATCGGTCATGCCACGCAGGAGCAGACTCAGGCGCTCGCACTTATCAACGAGTCCATCTCCCGCATCGGCGTGATGACGCATAACAATACAGGGATGGTGGATCACGTCACCCGCGCTGCAAATCACCTGACGCAGCGCACCACGCGTCTGCAGCAGGCGATTGCGGTCTTTGGCGGTTAACGGCCCTGATACTGCTCGTCGGTAACTTTTTCCAGCCACTCAACCGGGCTGCCGTTTACTGCCTCGGCGATGGCGATATGCGTCATCGCCGTTTGTGCGCTCGCACCGTGCCAGTGCTTCACGCCAGGCGGGATCCAGGCAATATCACCCTGATTCAACGGTTCCGCCTCTTTACCCCACTCCTGTAGCCAGCCGCGTCCCTGGGTGACAATCAGCGTTTGTCCAAGAGGATGGGTATGCCAGGCAGTGCGTGCCCCCGGTTCAAAGGTTACCGTTGCGCCACCCACTTTAGCGGGCTCCGTCGCCTGGAAAGGCGCGTCAATACGAACAGTACCGGTAAACCAGGCTTCTGGTCCCTGAATCGAAGGTAATGAACCACTACGGATAATTTTCACGATGTTCTCCTCATTTGCTGTTGTGCTAACAGTAGCGCAAGGGTGCCGTGAGTATTAGACTGCATAATAAGAAAGGAACCATGAATGTAATTCATAAATTGGGTAAGCCGTGATGTTAAAAGACAATTTCAACGATCTGATCTCTTTTATGGTCGTCGCCCGCGAGCGCAGTTTTACGCGGGCAGCGGCACAGCTTGGAGTTTCGCAATCTGCGCTGAGCCATGCCATGCGCAATCTGGAAACCCGGCTGGACGTTCGCCTGCTCACCCGCACCACGCGTAGCGTCGCCCCAACCGAGGCTGGCGAACAGCTTTTTATGCGCTTAAGCCCGCATCTGCTGGAAATCGAACAGGAACTGACTGCGCTGCGCGACACGCGCGACAGACCGGCAGGAAATATTCGCATCACCGCCGGTGAACACGCGATGAGCGCCGTGCTGTGGCCGGTACTGAAACCCTTTATGGTGAAATATCCCGACATCAATGTAGAAGTGACGGTGGATAACGGCCTGACCGATATCGTGGATGGCCGTTTTGATGCAGGGATTCGTCTGGGTGAACAGGTGGCGAAAGATATGATTGCGGTGCGGATCGCACCAGATATGCGGATGCTCGTGGTGGGTTCAGCTGATTATCTCCAGCGTTTTGGTGTACCGGAAACACCCGAGCAGCTTGCACAGCATCGCTGTATCAATATGCGCCTGCCAACGCGCGGGGGGTTATATGCCTGGGAATTTGAACGTGACGGACGCGAGTTACGCGTGCGGGTTGAGGGGCAACTGACGCTCAACAACCTACCGCAGCGTATCGACGCCGCTGAAAACGGACTGGGGCTGGCCTACGTGCCTGAAGACACCGTCCAGGAGGCCATCGCTCAGGGACGGTTAATCCCGGTATTGCAGGAGTGGTGCCCGACATTTGACGGCTATCATCTTTATTACCCTGGTCGCCGCCAGCACACCACTGCCTTTGCTTTACTGGTTGAAGCCCTGCGCAAACAGTAAGTTACTTCCCGACGCGTGCCTGCAGATGCTTCGGATAACGGTCACCGACAACATCAATCTGCATCAGCGCGTGGTTGATGTTATTAAGCGCTTTTTGTGACAACGTCACGTTAACGGCATCCAGATTCTCCTCCAGACGGTGGAGTTTGGTTGTCCCCGGGATCGGTACAATCCACGGTGCTTTTGCCAATAGCCAGGCCAGTGCGATTTGCGCAGGCGTGACCCCCTGCTCTGCGGCCAGCGCTTTCACCACGTCGATTAACCGCTGATTCGCCAGACGCGACGCTTCGCTAAAGCGCGGGACGATATTGCGGAAATCACTGCTGTCGAAGGTGGTACTGGAGTCAATTGCGCCGGTCAAAAAGCCCTTACCCAGCGGGCTGAAAGGAACAAAGCCGATGTTCAGCTCCGCCAGAAGCGGCAGGATCTCCTGTTCAGGCTGTCGCCACCATAATGAATATTCACTCTGCAACGCCGTGACCGGACACACTGCATGAGCGCGACGGATGGTTTCAGCACTCGCCTCTGAGAGACCGAAATGTTTCACCTTACCTTCTGCGATAAGATCGGCAATCGTACCGGCGACCTCTTCAACAGGGACATCCGGATCCACGCGATGCTGGTAATAGAGATCGATATAATCGGTTTTCAATCGCTTTAGCGAACCTTCTATTACCGCGCGTATGTGCTCAGGGCGGCTGTTAAGCATCTGACCGGGTTTATCGCAGTCAAAACCAAATTTAGTGGCGATCACCACCTTATCGCGAACGGGTGCAAGTGCCTCGCCCACCACATCTTTATTGATAAAAGGGCCATAAATTTCTGCGGTATCAAAAAAGGTCACACCGCGTTCGACCGCAGCACGAATAAGCGCAATGGCCTGTTGTTTTTCCGTGGCCGGACCATAGCCATAGCTCAACCCCATACAGCCAAGTCCCAGTGCGGATACCGTTAACCCCTGTCGTCCTAATTGTCGCTGCTGCATCGTTTATCTCATACATCTGCTTTTGATGTATTAACTCTATGCACTTTCTTTTATGAGCACTATAGAGAAGAAAAGCTTGTCGTTATGAATTCAAATCATCAATGCCGCTGCGTAACTATTAAGCTAATCTGATGATTAAATCAGCGCATCTCTGAATGTTATGACTAAAAAATCACCACGATTCAGCGTGTTGTGATCCCCGTCTGCTCTGACCACACAATTTCCTTCGACGTGCATCACTTTCGGCACGGTTATATTTTGCGTCGCTTATCAATTGCGGGTAGGATGCCTCGCCATGTTTCGCCTTATCCATACGCAGAATGACTGGAAAGGCAACATGTGTCTGCGCAGAAGCAATCGTTTGTTTCGCTCCCTGCCAGGTACGACTATCACGATAATGGTTCAGACAGGCAAACAGGTAACTCAATGAAAACAAGCAATAAAAACGCAGCCGATCATCATGCTGCGAGACGTCGCTGGTTGAACTCCCACGAAGAGGGCTACCACAAAGCGATGGGCAACCGTCAGGTTCAAATGATCGCCATCGGTGGCGCTATCGGCACAGGTCTGTTTTTAGGTGCTGGTGCTCGTCTGCAGATGGCGGGTCCGGCTCTCGCCCTGGTCTATCTGGTGTGTGGGATCTTCTCCTTCTTTATTCTCCGTGCGCTGGGCGAACTGGTACTGCATCGCCCTTCCAGCGGCAGTTTTGTCTCTTATGCCCGCGAGTTTCTCGGCGAAAAAGCCGCCTATGTTGCAGGCTGGATGTACTTCGTTAACTGGGCGATGACCGGTATCGTCGATATCACCGCCGTTGCGCTGTATATGCACTACTGGGGCGCGTTTGGCGATGTGCCGCAATGGGTGTTTGCCCTCGGTGCGCTGGCCATTGTCGGCACAATGAACATGATCGGCGTGAAGTGGTTCGCGGAGATGGAGTTCTGGTTTGCGCTGGTAAAAGTGCTGGCGATCGTGGTGTTCCTGGTGGTTGGTACGGTATTCCTCGGCAGCGGTAAGCCGCTGGACGGTAATGCCACGGGCTTCCACCTGATAACCGATAACGGCGGTTTCTTCCCGCACGGTCTGCTGCCTGCGCTGGTTCTGGTTCAGGGCGTGGTGTTTGCCTTTGCCTCTATTGAACTGGTGGGGACGGCGGCGGGCGAATGTAAAGATCCGCAGACGATGGTTCCAAAAGCGATCAACAGCGTTATCTGGCGCATTGGCCTGTTTTATGTTGGTTCCGTGGTACTGCTGGTTCTGCTGCTGCCGTGGAATGCCTACCAGGCAGGTCAGAGTCCGTTCGTGACCTTCTTCTCTAAGCTTGGCGTGCCTTACGTTGGCAGCGTGATGAACATCGTGGTACTGACTGCGGCGCTCTCCAGCCTGAACTCCGGTCTTTACTCTACCGGTCGTATTCTGCGCTCCATGTCGATGGGTGGCTCTGCACCGAAATTCATGTCGAAGATGAGCAAGCAGCATGTCCCTTACGCGGGCATTCTGGCAACGCTGGTGGTGTATGTTTTCGGTGTGTTCCTGAACTATCTGGTACCGTCTCAGGTGTTTGAGATCGTGCTGAACGTTGCCGCACTCGGCATTATCGCCTCCTGGGCCTTTATCGTGGTCTGTCAGATGCGTCTGCGTAAAGCGATTAAAGAAGGCAAAGCCGCTGACGTCAGCTTTAAGTTGCCAGGCGCACCGGTGACCTCATGGCTCACCCTGCTGTTCCTGTTCAGCGTGCTGGTACTGATGGCGTTTGACTACCCGAACGGCACCTACACCATTGCCACCATCCCACTGCTGGCAGTGCTGTTGATTGCAGGCTGGTTTGGCGTACGTAAACGCGTTCACGAAATTCACAGCACCGCGCCGGTTCATCCTGATGATGAAAAGCAAGACGGCCCGCTGGTTGAAGAGACCTCGCGTTAATTATCAAAAAAGGGAAGGCATTTGCCTTGATGCTTGTCAGTTAAACCTGGTGGATAATTCCGTTCACCTTAATATCCGCAGAAAATAATACGCTCACAATCTGTGAACGGGACAAGGGGGCCACCGCGGCCCCCTTATCAATCCCCGCGGCCCCGCAGAGAAATCGGTGCTTCGCACTGCACTCACCTCCCGACCCGCTGCCTGCGGTCGGCTCGACTCAAGATTACTCGTCCCATCCCTGGGACTCGCCCCTTCGGGGCCAACGCAAGCATTGTTCAAAATTGCTCCCGGCAATTTTGTCCTGTCTCGTTTCGCCTCTGGCCGCCATCCCTGGCGTCCAGCCCTTGTCATCCGGTCTCCGGTTCGCCGATTTCAGCGGGGACTCAACACCCGTGCCA
>NZ_JBIMRC010000015.1:0-132873 GCF_043945575.1 Enterobacter cloacae complex sp. 2024EL-00214
TGTGGTTCAGTACCTGAGTGGGTATTACAACCGGGTAAGGCCGCATAAAAACAACGGAGGGTTAACACCTGCCGAGATGGAAAGACAAAGAACCTCAGGTCGTGTCCAAATTAAGTAGACCACTTCACAGAATACCTCCTCTCCCTTGAGGGAGAGGGATGGGGTGAGGGGGAACAGGCAACCGGGATAGACTTGAATTAACGTGGTTATCCGCACATGATCCCCCTCATGAAAATAGAAACCGCACTTCCCTCACACTTCGAACGTCTGGTCGCAATCTGGGGATCCTCCGTTCGCGCCACCCACCACTTTTTACAGGAAAGCGATATTGCGGCACTGCGTCCGTTATTGCTCAACGTGTATCTGCCAAACCTCAACGTCGCCATTGCCCGCGATGAAACCGGCGTTATTCATGGCTTTTTGGGCGTTGATGAAAACCGCATTGAAATGCTGTTTGTCGACGACGTAAGCCGGGGTAAGGGCGTCGGCAAATTACTGCTGAAATACGCCATCGCAGAGTTCAGTGCGAATGAAGTGGATGTGAACGAGCAAAACCCGCAGGGCGTGGCGTTTTATCGCCATATGGGGTTTGAGCAGGTAGGGCGCTCGGAACTGGACGGGCAGGGTAATCCGTTTCCGTTGCTGCATATGCGGTTGAGTGGAAATACCGAGGTTAGCGCTTAGCCTGCTTATCCCATTTTAATAAGCCGACGATATCTTTTTCTCCTTCGGCTTCTTTAAGCAGGCGCTGTTTTTTTTCAAACTGACTGTATTCCGAACACGCCTTTTCATCAGCCGCTTTCTTGCTGATTTTACCTGCCCCGTCTAAAACGTCCCGGTCGTTAAATTGCAGGAACTGATCGAGTCTGGTTTGCCAGTCTCGTAAAAATACCTGCTGGCGATGTCTGGCCTGATCTTCGGCAAAATCCAGCCACATATTAACGACGCGATTAAGCTCGTTCACTTCATCCTGGGACAGATAATTTTTGGCGGTGGTGACATCGCTTTTACGGACTTCTTCGCCTTTATAGTGGGTCAGCCCCATATGCGGTTGACTGGCGTCTGCGCGTTGGTGAATCAACTCCGCAGCGGTGTGGCCTGTGCAGGCAAAATGCAGTTTATTCTGGATGGTCTGGAAGAATTGCGTGGTTTCTTTAAGCGAGGGCTGATAGTCAGCCGCTAATGCAAAAATCTCCCTGACCCGTAGATAAACCCGGCGTTTGCTGGCCCGAATGTCGCGAATGCGTTCCAGCATGTCATCGAAATAATCGGGTACGGCGGAGGAACCAACGGGCGGATTCCTCAGCCGCTCATCGTCCATGACGAAGCCTTTTACCAGGTATTACTGCAGCGTCTGGGTGGCCCACTGGCGGAACTGTGTGCCTCGCGTGGAGCGGACACGGTAGCCGATGGCGAGAATGACGGGCAGGCTAAGGTATTGAACATTGTAGGTTTTACCATCGCTGGCAGTTGTTCGGTAAAACCGAACAACTGAATTTTCGACCAACTCTCCCTCATCAAAGATATTCTTGATATGCCCGCTGATCGTTGCTTTGGCCTTGCTGTATAAGTCGCAGATCATGGCCTGTGAAAGCCACAAAGTATCGCTTTCAAATCGGCATTCGATACGTACTTTTCCATCCCCGCTGGCAAACATGACAAATTCACCTGCTGGCGAATTTATTAATTCTTCATATGTCATGCTGCCTCCGCGTTTTAAGGTGTATGTCTTTACGCTCGTAGTATGCCAGAAATAGCCGCTAAGCCCGGGGAGTTGTTACTGATTTTGCGAGGAGCTTTCCAGGAAGTTGAGTTTGAATCGCTGCAAGCGCTTCTTCTATCTGAATGAGCTTTGCCTTCGTCCGTTTGTATTCGTCCAGCAACCTCTGCTCATTCTCGCTATACGCCACCAGAACGATGCACCCTTTCATCACCTTCACCGTCACCTGATGCCCGGTATCAAACCCCGCCGCGCGTAACCACTTGCCGGAAAGAATAATATTGGGCGTGGATTTGTCGAAAACATTCGGGCGGTATCCCACAATTAACGAACGCTCGGTTCCGGATTGGTCGGTGTCTGGGGTAGAATGCGAATCAGCCATAATCAACTCCTTGATAGTTGGTGAGGTTAGACGCTCCGTTTGTGTTCCCGCACATCGGGGCGTTGCAAGTAAAGGGGGGGGGTTAGGTGGCCTCCTATATGTGTCAGAGTAGATGGATAGGTGGCCTCATGTCAATCATATCGCGCGAAAAAAAACCAAAAGGCGGTGGGCAGTCTCCGCAGTTTAAAATGCGTATTGATCCGGCATTGAAGGAACAGTTGGATGCAGTGGCGGCTGAGGAAGGGGTGAGTCTCGCCAGTTGGTTGAAGGAGCTGGCGAGAGAGGCGTTAAGATCCAGAGGAATTCAACCAAAAGCATAAATATATCAGCGAGTTTCTGGACTGAAATCTATTGGATCTTCAGAAACGATTTCATCGCCTTGGTTTGAGTTATTTAAAGGGGCATTGGTTATAAACATAGGTAAAGATTTTTCACCGGAGAAAACTTTTTCTAGCCCTTTCAAAATATTTGCTTGTGTTGTTTCTAAATCACCATGTGCTACCGGTCTGTAACAGTCTCTTTGTAATTGAACTTTATCAAAATCGTAACTCATTGCTTGTGAAAGAGCATAGAGTAATTCAGTAAATAAATCATCTGATTTTGATATCCAGATATTAATGTCTGGGTAGTCATTTATCTTATTTAAATGGCTGTTGTAACTTTTCCAAGCATGCGTCACAGCTTGTTCTTTTTTAGTTTGGTATCTAATTTTTAATATGGGGATTTTTCTTCCGTAAAACTCTATATCAATCATGTTTAATGCTTGTACATGTTCCCTATGCAGTCTTTGGGCTCTTGTCGACATTAGAATTCTGAAGATTGATAGGCGGCTTTGTTTCCTTTCCCTAAATAGCTCCAATCTTTTCTGTATTTGAACAGCAAGAACTGGACCTACTATAACTGCAATTGTCATAATAATATCTTTCGATTCCATACCAAATGATATATTCATGTAACATTCCTAGTTGAGGTTTTTTGATATGTTAAATGCTTTAAGAAACACTACAGAATAAAATGAAAGGATCTTTAGAATTATAGAAACTTTTGGCGGAAGATCACAGGAGTCGAACCTGCCCGGGAACGCTGGCGTCCCCAACTGGATTTGAAGTCCAGCCACCTCACCGGAGATGACGATCTTCCGCGCCTGCATTGCTACATGGAGGCGGGGCGCATTATAGCTACTTTCAGGCATTTACCACATACCAAAACACACTTTTTTCACCTCTCTTTTGACCTGCACACGGTCATTTCAGTTAATTCCTAAGAAAATCCTCAAGTTAGACCTTCGTGCTGAGTGACTTTTACCGCGATCACAAAAAACAAGAAACGTAATCGGCTAACCAGAAAACGCAATACCCGCTCCTGAAACAATGGTTTAAAAACGAGAAACCGGTTTCAGCGCCTCCTACAGCGTGAAGGATAAAAAAGATGAGCGACGTATTGTCCGTAAAAGAGAAGATTGGCTACGGTATGGGTGATGCCGCCAGCCACATCATTTTTGATAACGTCATGTTGTACATGATGTTTTTCTATACTGATATCTTCGGCATTCCCGCCGGATTTGTCGGTACCATGTTCCTGCTGGCGCGTGCGCTGGATGCCATTTCCGACCCGTGCATGGGTCTGATTGCCGACCGCACCCGCAGCCGCTGGGGCAAGTTCCGCCCGTGGATTTTGTTCGGGGCCATCCCGTTCGGCATCGTCTGCGTGCTGGCGTACACCACGCCAGACCTCAGCCACAACGGCAAACTGATTTATGCCGCGGTGACCTACACGCTGCTGACCCTACTTTATACCGTGGTCAACATCCCTTACTGCGCGCTGGGTGGCGTCATTACCAACGATCCGACGCAGCGTATCTCCCTGCAGTCCTGGCGCTTTGTGCTGGCAACGGCAGGCGGCATGCTCTCCACGGTGCTGATGATGCCGCTGGTGAACCTGATTGGCGGCGAAGATAAAGCCTTTGGCTTCCAGGGCGGGATCGCCGTGCTGTCGGTGGTGGCGTTCCTGATGCTGGCTTTCTGCTTCTTCACGACTAAAGAGCGTATCCAGGTGCCGCCGAGCACCACCTCCATGCGGGAAGATCTGCGCGACATCTGGCGCAACGACCAGTGGCGCATCGTGGGTGTGCTCACCATCCTCAATATCCTCGCCGTCTGCGTGCGCGGTGGGGCGATGATGTACTACTGCACCTGGATCATGGGCTCGCCGGAAATCTTCGTCGCGTTCCTCACCACCTACTGTGTCGGCAACCTGATCGGCTCTGCGCTGGCAAAACCGCTTACCGACTGGAAATGCAAAGTCAGCATCTTCTGGTGGACTAATGCCGCTCTGGCAGTGGTCAGCGTGGCGATGTTCTTCGTGCCAATGCATGCCAGCGTGGTGATGTTCGCCTTTATCTTCGTCATTGGCGTGCTGCACCAGCTGGTGACGCCAATCCAGTGGGTGATGATGTCCGACACCGTCGATTACGGCGAATGGACCAACGGCAAACGCCTGACCGGCATCAGCTTTGCAGGCACCTTGTTCGTGCTGAAGCTGGGCCTGGCACTGGGCGGCGCGTTGATTGGCTGGATGCTGGCAGGTGGCGGTTATGACGCCGCAGCCAAAACCCAGAACAGTGCCACCATCAGCATCATTATCGGTCTGTTCACGCTGGTTCCGGCGGCCTGCTACGTGCTGAGCGCCATCATCGCCAAACGTTATTACACGCTGAAAACCCCCTTCCTGACCAGAATCATGGGCGAGCTGGCGCAGGGCGCGCACCGCAATCAGCAGGAATTTGAAAACCTGTCGATCAGCAAAGAATTACAGAACTAAGAGGATGAGAGCATGAAAATCAGTGATGGAAACTGGCTTATTCAACCGGGTCTGGAGGTGACCTGCCCGGTGCAGGTGTTCGACGTGGAGCAACAGGGCAATGACCTGGTGGTCTGGGTTGCACCGCGAGACGTGCGCGAACGGACCTGGCAGCTCGATACATTGATGTTCACGGTTCGTCTGTTTGCCCCGCAGGAAGGGATTGTTGGGGTGCGCATTGAGCACTTCCAGGGCGCACTGAATAACGGCCCACACTATCCACTGAATGTCCTGAAAGACGTGAAGGTTGAGATTGAAAATAACGCGGAATTTGCCGAGCTGAAAAGTGGCAATATCAGCGTGCGCGTCACCAAAGGTGAGTTCTGGGCGCTGGATTTCCTGCGCGATGGCCAGCGCCTGACTGGCAGCCAGCTGAAAAATAACGGCTACGTGCAGGACGGCAACACCGATCGCAACTATATGTTTGAGCGTCTGGATCTGGGCGTGGGTGAAACGGTCTACGGCCTGGGCGAACGCTTTACCGCGCTGGTGCGCAACGGCCAGACGGTCGAAACCTGGAACCGTGATGGTGGTACCAGTACCGAACAGTCGTACAAAAACATCCCGTTCTACCTCACCAACCGTGGCTACGGCGTGCTGGTCAACCACCCGGAAAATGTGTCGTTTGAAATCGGCTCCGAGAAAGTCTCCAAAGTGCAGTTCAGCGTGGAAGGCGAGTCTCTCGAATATTTCGTGATCGACGGCCCGACGCCAAAAGCGGTGCTGAACCGCTATACGCAGTTCACCGGGCGTCCGGCGCTGCCGCCCGCGTGGTCGTTCGGCCTGTGGCTGA
Source organism: Enterobacter cloacae complex sp. 2024EL-00214 (assembly GCF_043945575.1). Lineage (NCBI taxonomy): Bacteria > Pseudomonadati > Pseudomonadota > Gammaproteobacteria > Enterobacterales > Enterobacteriaceae > Enterobacter > Enterobacter cloacae complex sp. 2024EL-00214. Next base: position 5,755 of record NZ_JBIMRC010000015.1, read on the forward strand.
CCACCTCGTTCACCACCAACTACGACGAAGCCACGGTGAACAGCTTTATCGACGGCATGGCCGCGCGCAACCTGCCGCTGCACGTATTCCACTTCGACTGCTTCTGGATGAAGGCGTTCCAGTGGTGCGATTTTGAATGGGACCCGGTGACCTTCCCGGATCCGGCAGGCATGATCCGCCGCCTGAAAGCGAAAGGGCTGAAGGTCTGCGTGTGGATCAACCCGTACATCGGCCAGAAATCACCAGTATTCCAGGAGCTGAAAGAGAAGGACTACCTGCTCAAGCGCCCGGACGGTTCCCTGTGGCAGTGGGATAAGTGGCAGCCGGGGCTGGCAATTTATGACTTCACCAACCCGGAAGCGTGCCAGTGGTATGCCAGCAAGCTGAAAGGCCTGGTGGATATCGGTGTCGACTGCTTCAAGACCGATTTCGGTGAGCGCATCCCGACGGATGTCCAGTGGTTTGACGGCGCTGACCCGCAGAAGATGCACAACCACTACGCCTACATCTATAACGCGCTGGTGTGGAACGTGCTGAAAGAGACGGTGGGCGACGATGAAGCGGTGCTGTTTGCCCGCTCGGCGTCCGTCGGGGCGCAACAGTTCCCGGTTCACTGGGGCGGCGACTGCTATGCCAACTACGAATCAATGGCTGAAAGCCTGCGCGGCGGGCTGTCGATTGGCCTGTCCGGCTTTGGTTTCTGGAGCCACGATATCGGCGGGTTCGAAAACACGGCTCCGGCGCACGTTTACAAACGCTGGTGTGCGTTCGGGCTGCTCTCCAGCCACAGCCGCCTGCACGGCAGCAAATCCTACCGTGTGCCGTGGGCGTATGATGACGAGTCCTGCGACGTCGTACGTCACTTCACCCAGCTGAAATGCCAGATGATGCCGTACCTGTACCGTCAGGCGGCGCTGGCGCGCGAGTGCGGCACGCCGATGCTGCGTGCGATGATACTGGAGTTCCCGGACGATCCAGCGTGCGATTACCTCGACCGCCAGTACATGCTGGGGGATTCAGTGCTGGTTGCGCCGGTATTCTCCGAAGCGGGTGACGTGCAGTTCTACCTGCCGGAAGGACGCTGGACGCACCTGTGGCACAACGATGAAATCCAGGGCAGCCGCTGGCATAAACAGCAGCATGGTTTCCAGAGCCTGCCGGTCTACGTGCGTGACAACACCCTGCTGGCGCTGGGCAATAATAACCAGAAACCGGACTATGCGTGGAACGAGGGCACAACCTTCCAGCTGTTTAACCTGAGCGATGGCGCAACGGCAATCAGCGAAGTGCCTGCGGCGGACGGTTCGGTGGTATTTACGCTGAAAGCGACACGCCAGGGCGACACGGTGATCCTCCAGGGCGAAGGCGAGGCGCAAAACTGGTCGGTCTGTTTGCGTAACGTGCAGCAGGTCAGCGAAGTGAAAGGTGGTTCCCATGCCGGTAGCGAGTGGGGCGTGGTGGTGAAAGCGCAGGGGAATGAGATTGTGATCCATCTCTGAGCCCCCTCATCTTCTCCCCAAAGGGGCGAGGGAATGGTTTACTCCCTCTCCCTGTTAGGGAGAGGGCTGGGGTGAGGGCGGAGCCGCCGGAACGGTTGTCACCACGCCACCGGTCATCACCTGCTGTACCTGCTGTTTATCCATATTTGCCGCGCTCAGCTTGCCGTTTACCGTTGGCTTCAGTGGGGCGTTTGCCTGCACGCTGCCAGTCGCGGTCAGTTGAATATTGCCATCTCCCGTAACAGGCAATGCTGGCCAGCCCCACTGGTTAATGATATTCAGCGGCACACCGCGCCCGTTCAGGCTCACGGTGGTTTGTCGCTGTGGCAGTTGTGAAACCGTCGCGGTAGCTTCCAGGATCCCTTTCTCGGTAAAGGCGCTGAGCTCGGTGATATTAACCGTTGACGCGTTGGCATTCAGCGACAGCGACGGGCGACGCACGTCCACGCGGTTAAACGTCGCCGCCGCGCCGTTCAATGTGGCGCTGCCACCCCAAACGCCCCACCGCCGGTCTTTTACCACCTGCAGGTTCGCGCCGTAACCATCAAGAGAGGTAATTTGCCACGGGAAGGCCGGGTCGATATCAATCACCAGGTTACGACTCAGGCCAAATTTTTTCAGCGTCACGCTGTTTAGCCATTCGGGTAGCGGATCCATCCACAGCGTTTTCCAGTTCTGTGGCAGGGTGTATTCCAGACCCGCGATGGCGGCATCGTCCAGCTCCAGCGCTTTACCGTCGCGCAGCCAGTTGCCGGAGGTGCGCACCATACCGCCTTCCCAGCGTGAGGTGAACTGGCGCAGCGCCACGCCCTGCGGGGAGAATTCCGCATTCAGGATCGGGTCGAAAAGATGCACTGAGCCATAGATAAATTCGCTGGCATTCATGGACAAACGTCCCTCCTGACTCTGCCAGTCGCCTTTGCTCAGCGTCATGTTACGCAGGCTTAAATCGAGGTCGGTAACCGCCCAGTCCGGCCCCTGGAGGCTGGCATCGGTGACTTCCAGCCGCCCAATCTGCAGGGAGGGCAGTGTGGTAATGGGAGTGAAGAAATCCATCAGCGACTTATCGCTCTGCAGGCGGGTCTCATTCAGGCGCAGGGTGTCGATGATCCAGCTACCATCCGCGTTGCGCAGGGCAGAGCCCGTGAGCGAGCCGCGCGCCATATCGGCCCCGATGGTATTCAGCACCACCTCTTTGCCGTTGATCTGGCCCTGGATCAGCACATTACTGGCCGGAACACCGTTGAGGGTGAGTGAGCCTGCGCTCATCTGGATTTGTGCGTTTTGACCCAGCACGTTACCTGCTTCAGGCTGCCACGGGCTGACGCCACCCGTGACTTTTTGGGCGCTTAAATCCCACTCTGTATTGGGGCTGTTAAAGGCCATGTTGTCCAGTTGCAGACGGTCTGCCTGGAAGGGCAGCGGTGCGGTTTGCGGAGAGAGGTTCAGCGTGCCATCAGACAGGGTGATGGTGTCCATATGCAGCGGGTCGGTAAACTGGCGGCTGCTTAAACCAATATCGACCTTTTTCGCAACCAGCGTGGCGGGTTTGCCATCACGGCCAAAGGTGACGTTTTCCAGAATGATGTGGGAAGGCGATGAAAAGCGGTGATCCATCAGGTCAAAATTGAGTTCGTAATCGGTATTCACCGTTACCCAACTGCTGACCTGTGACGCGCCCCAGCGGGTCTGGAGCAGGATATAGAGCGCCAGCACCACAATGAGCAGGGCTACCAGAAGATAGACGAGTAGCTTTCCAATAAATTTCATGGTCTTCCATCCCGCAAAACGCACATAAAGGAGTTATGCACGATTTATGCGCAATCCTCAAGGCGGGAATGGCGTAATAAGATGTCACGGCAGGCATTGACAGCCTGCCGTGATGACGATCAATTTTTTTCAGGCGGGAAAACGAGGTTCAGTACGATAGCGGTGATACCCCCTGCCGCGATGCCGGAAGAGAGCAGGTTTTTCACCCAGTCCGGAGCAAACTGCAGGATCAGCGGTTGCTGGGAAACGCCCAGACCAACGGCCAGTGACAGCGCAATAATCATAATTGCGCGACGGTTCAGCGGCTCGCGGGAGACGATACGCACGCCTGAGGCCGCAATCGTCCCGAACATCACCAGCGTCGCGCCGCCCAGTACCGGTTCAGGGATGTGCTGGACAAAGCCGCTCACCGCCGGGAACAGGCCGAGGACGATCAGCATCAGCGCAACCACAAAACCGACGTAACGGCTGGCAACGCCGGTCAACTGGATCACCCCGTTGTTCTGGCCGAAGCAGGAGTTCGGGAAGGTGTTGAAGACCGCAGAGACAAACGAGTTCAGCCCGTTCGCCAGCACGCCGCCCTTCAGGCGCTTCATGTATAGCGGGCCGGAAACCGGCTGCTCAGAAACGTCAGAGGTGGCCGTGATATCCCCGATGGTTTCAAGCGAGGTGATCATAAAGACCAGCATCAGTGGCAGCAGCAGACCCCAGTCAATGCCCAGGCCGTAGTAGAGCGGAGTGGGGACGGTGATCAGTGCCGTGTTTGTGGATGCCGTGTGTTCCGGCAGCATACCCAGTGCCCATGCCAGCAGATAACCGGCCGCCATTGCGATCACCAGCGAGGCCACGCGCAGGTAAGGGTTACGCTGACGGTTAAGCAGAATAATGATAGCCAGCACCACACCCGCCAGCAGCAGATTTTTCGGTGCGCCGAACGTGTGGTCGCTCATGGCCGCATAACCCCCGCCGATGGAGGTCAGGCCGACCTGAATCAGCGACAGGCCGATAATCATCACCACCACGCCGGATACCAGCGGGGTGATCACGCGGCGTGCCAGGTGAAGAACGCGGGAGATAACCATTTCCGTGCAGCTTGCCAGCATCAGCGTGCCAAAGAGCGCAGCCATCATGGTCGGGACATCCGCACCACCGGTTTTCAGTGCCGTACCGCCCATGATCAGCGGTGCCACAAAGTTAAAACTGGTGCCCTGAATTGATAACAATCCAGATCCCACCGGACCCCACGCTTTAATTTGAATAATCGAGGCCACGCCGGAGGCAAAGAGAGACATGCTGATGATGTGCTGTGTGTCCTGAGCCGGTAAACCGAGTGCCTGGCAAATCAGCAGCGCGGGGGTGATTACCGCAACGAACATAGCCAGAAGATGCTGGCAGGCGGCGAATAGCGTCTGCGGCAGCGGTGGACGGTCTTCAAGGCGGTAAATCAGTTCGCTATTTTGCTTCTGCGCAATCGGTTGCGCATCAGGAGACTCTATGGTGTTAACGGACATCGACGACAATCCCACGGTGGAAAAGCGGGCATTTTATCTGACCATCTGGTAAAAGCAAACGATTGCCAACAAAAAATGACAAGAAAATCTGCTACTGCGGACAGCTTTTCTACAACCCATGAGGAAAAAAAATTACACTTTTTCCGCCGGTGGCTCATGACGAGCGCAAACCGGCCAGGATAACGCCGCGTGTGTAAGGAACACGCGCACAAAAGGAGCCTTTTATGATTCATCTTGATACGTTGTCGACCCTTGTTGCCGCAACGCTGGTTTTACTGCTTGGTCGCAAGCTGGTACACAGCGTTTCCCTTCTCAAGAAGTACACTATTCCTGAACCCGTCGCCGGTGGATTGCTGGTGGCACTGGCTCTGCTGGTGCTGAAAAAAAGCATGGGCTGGGAAATCGATTTTGATATGTCCCTGAAAGACCCGCTGATGCTGGCCTTCTTTGCCACCATCGGCCTTAATGCTAACCTGGCGAGCCTGCGTGCGGGCGGTAAAGTGCTCGGCGTGTTTTTGATTGTGGTGGTCGGGTTGCTGCTGATGCAAAACGCCATTGGTATCGGCATGGCGACGCTGCTGGGGCTGGATCCGCTAATGGGCCTGCTGGCTGGGTCAATTACTCTGTCCGGTGGACACGGTACCGGAGCGGCGTGGAGTAAGCTGTTTATCGAGCGTTATGGTTTTGAAAACGCAACGGAAGTGGCGATGGCCTGCGCAACCTTCGGCCTGGTGCTGGGCGGGTTGATTGGCGGCCCGGTGGCGCGTTATCTGGTGAAGCATTCTGCTACGCCAGACGGCAGACCAGACGATGAGCTAGTCCCCACAGCGTTTGAAAAGCCGGATGTCGGGCGCAATATCACGTCGCTGGTGTTGATTGAAACCATCGCCATGATTGCCATCTGCCTGACCGTGGGCAAAGTGGTTGCGCAATGGCTGGCGGGCTCCATGTTTGAACTGCCAACGTTTGTTTGTGTGCTGTTTATCGGGGTGATCCTCAGTAACGGTCTGGCGGTGATGGGCTTCTACCGCGTGTTTGAACGCGCCGTGTCGGTGCTTGGCAACGTTTGCCTGTCGCTGTTCCTGGCGATGGCGCTGATGAGCCTCAAACTCTGGGAGCTGGCGTCCCTGGCGCTGCCAATGGTGGCGATTCTGGCGGTTCAGGCTCTGTTTATGGCGTTGTATGCCATATTCGTGACCTGGCGCATGATGGGTAAAAACTACGATGCGGCGGTACTGGCGGCAGGGCACTGCGGGTTTGGCCTGGGGGCAACGCCAACGGCTATCGCGAACATGCAGGCGATCACCGAGCGGTTTGGGCCATCTCATATGGCGTTTCTGGTGGTACCGATGGTCGGTGCGTTCTTCATTGATATCGTCAACGCACTGGTGATCAAACTTTACCTGATGCTACCGATGTTTGCCTGATATCAGGCGTTGGAATAGCGCTCGGTTTCCGGCATCCAGCGCTCAATTAACGCTGCCGCCTGTTCGGGGTAGCGTTCATGAATATGGCGTGCGAGGCGCTGAACTTCGGGGATCATGGCCTGATCGCGCAGTAAGTCTGCCACTTTGAATTCGGCGTTACCCGTCTGGCGTGTGCCCAGCAGTTCACCCGGGCCACGGATCTCCAGGTCTTTTTGCGCAATCACGAAGCCGTCGTTGCTGTCGCGTAACACCTGCAGGCGCATTTGCGCGGTTTTAGAGAGTGGGGCTTTGTAGAGCAGCACACAGTGCGATGCCACCGCGCCACGTCCCACGCGGCCACGGAGCTGGTGGAGTTGTGCAAGCCCCAGACGCTCCGGGTTTTCAATGATCATCAGGCTGGCGTTCGGCACGTCCACGCCCACTTCGATAACCGTTGTGGCAACCAGCAGATGAAGCTCACCCTGTTTGAATGACTGCATCACCGCCTGTTTTTCGGCGGGCTTCATGCGTCCGTGAACCAGCCCAACGTTCAGCTCTGGCAGCGCCAGCTTTAACTCTTCCCACGTTGCTTCTGCAGCCTGTGCTTCCAGCAGTTCAGACTCTTCAATCAGCGTACAAACCCAGTACGCCTGACGCCCTTCGTGTGTGCAGGCATTGCGCACGCGGTCAATGATATCGCTGCGCCGCGTGTCCGGAATGGCGACGGTCGTGACTGGCGTACGGCCTGGCGGCAGTTCGTCGATGGTGGAGGTATCCAGATCGGCATAGGCGGTCATCGCCAGGGTGCGTGGAATTGGCGTGGCGGTCATGATCAGCTGATGCGGATGAAAGCCCTGCTGCAGACCTTTTTCCCACAACGCCAGACGCTGGTGCACACCGAAACGGTGCTGTTCGTCGATAATCACCAGCGCAAGGCCGTTAAACTGCACCTGTTCCTGGAAAATAGCATGCGTGCCGACAATCATCTGCACATCACCGCGGGCGATGGCATCCTGTTGCGCAAGGCGCGCTTTGCCCTTTTGCTTACCGGCGAGCCAGCCCACTTCCACGCCAAGCGGGGCGAACCAGTTGCGGAAATTGTTTGCATGCTGTTCGGCCAGCAGTTCGGTCGGTGCCATCAGTGCCACCTGCTTACCGTGAGCAATCGCGCGCAGGGCGGCCAGGGCGGCAACCAGTGTTTTACCGGAGCCTACATCACCCTGTACCAGGCGCATCATCGGCACATCAAGCGCCATATCACGTTCAATCTCAGCGGTCACACGTGCCTGTGCGCCGGTCGGCTTAAACGGCAGCGAGGCCAGCAGCTTATCTTTGAGCTCATCACGCTGGCTGAGCGGCTGGGCATGAAAACGCTGCGCGCCCGCGCGAAGTGCCAGCATGCTCAGGTTATGAGCCAGTAATTCCTCAAGGATAAGACGCCGTTGGGCGGGGTGTTTACCGCTTTCTAAATCGCTAAGCTGCAGTGACGGTGGTGGGCGGTGCAGGGTGCGCATCGCTTCCGGCAGGCTCATCATCCCCTGTGCCAGCTCAGGCGGTAACAGTTCGGTAATGGCGCAGGTATCGAGCAGCTCCAGTGCCTGGTCAGTGAGCTTACGCAGTGTCGCCTGCTTGATCCCTTCAGTCGTCGGGTAGACCGGGGTGAGCGTCTCCTGCAACTCTGGCGTGCTGAGATCGCCCTGCACGCGGTACTCCGGGTGGATCATCTCTGCGCCATATTTGCCGCGTTTGGCTTCGCCATAAGCCAGTACCCTGCGGCCCGTGGCGAGGCTGTTTTTCATCGCCGCGCTGAAGTTGAAAAAGCGCATGGTGAGAATGCCGGTGCCGTCGCTGATCTGGCAGGTCATCATCCGGCGTCCGCCGAAGGTGATGTTGCAGTTCAGCACTTCGCCTTCAACGGTGGCGTAGAGTGCAGGAAGGAGATCGCCAATCTTATACAGCTGGGTGCGGTCTTCGTAACGCAGGGGGAGGTGAAGCAGGAGATCCTGTAGGGTGTGCAGGCCAATTTTGGCCAGTTTACTGCTTTGCGCCGCACCCACGCCCGTCAGCGTATTGAGCGGTATGGCATCCAGCAGGCGGCCTTTCATGTTTTATCCTGCGTACTGCATGGTAGACCACCACTCTGCATCGGCTTCGATTTCGCCCTGCGCATTGACGTGGGGGTAAGGTAATTTTTTCTGCTTCGCGACGCGAGCCAGTACGGGATAACCGCCTTCAAACAGCAGGCGCTGTTGTTCGTCTTCCGGCAGCATACTGTTGCTGCGCTCGTACATCCCGGCGTTCTGACGCTGGCGCTGCGCTTCATACAAGATGAGCGCAGAGGCGACGGATACGTTCAGGGATTGCACCATACCGATCATCGGGATGATGATGTCCTGATCTGCCAGCTCCAGCGCTTCCTGAGTGATCCCGGTTTTTTCCTGACCCATCAAAATGCAGGTCGGGCGGGTATAGTCGATCTCACGGAAATCCACGGCTTTGTCGGAAAGGTGGGTTGCAAGAACCTGCATACCGCGATCTTTCAGATGTGATACCGCTTCACCGATGGTTTGATGGCTTTTGACAGAAACCCAGCTGTTACTGCCCGCAGCGGCGGACACCATCGTACGCATGCGAGTGCCCGTCCAGACGGCGTGGACTTCATGCACGCCGACGGCGTCTGCGGTACGGACAATAGCAGAGACGTTATGAGGTTTATGGACCTGCTCCATGCAGACTGTCAGGTCAGGCTGACGCCTGGCGAGCATTTCGCAGATCCGCTCGTAACGTTTTGAATTCATTAATCTAGTTTCGGTTTCGGGTGACTTTGATAACGTCCGGCATGACGCGGATCTTGCGCATAATGTTCGCCAGATGCACGCGGTCACGGGCGGTCAGACGAATAAAGGCGCTGTACACGCGGCCATCTTTTTCTTCCGTGTTCAGGCTCTGAATATTGGAAGACGCCGTATTGATTGCCGCCGTCAGGTTCGCCAGCGCACCCTGGTGGTTGAACATATCCACCTTAATTTCGGCGATAAATTCCTGCGCTGTCTCTTTATCCCACTCGACCGCCATAAACTTCTCAGGCTCTTTCTGGTAGCCACGGATGTTACGACAGGACTCGTGGTGAATAACCAGACCTTTGCCTGGGCTGACGTGCGCAATAATTGGGTCACCAGGAATTGGACGGCAACATTTTGCGAAGGTGATAAGCACCCCGTCCGCGCCTTTTATCGGCAGGTGGCCGTGGCCTGGTGTTGTTGTCGGAACCGCAGAGGTATCGCCCTGTTGCAGGTTCTTCGCCACCACCACGCTCATGGCGTTGCCGAGGCCAATCTCTGCCAGCAGATCATCAAGCGAAGCGAGCTTCATACGCTCCAGCTCACGCTGGATGTTTTCTTTCGGGATTTCAGCCAGCTTACGGCTACCACCCAACGCGTGGTTGAGCAGGCGGCGTCCCAGGCTGACGGAGTCATCACGCTTGAGGTTTTTCAGCAACTGACGGATTTTAGCGCGCGCTTTGGAGCTCACGACAAAGTTCAGCCAGGCCGCGTTCGGACGTGCGCCCGGTGCGGTAATAATTTCCACCGTCTGACCGCTGGAGAGCGGCTGAGACAACGGATAAGGCTGTCTGTCGACGCGCGCACCCACGCAGGCATGGCCGATATCGGTATGCACGGCGTAAGCGAAGTCGACCGGTGTAGCACCCGCAGGCAGTTCGACAATGCGCCCTTCTGGGGTGAAAACGTAAATCTCATCCGGGAAGAGATCGGATTTAACGCTCTCGATAAATTCAAACGAGCTACCCGCACTCTGCTGCAGCTCCAGCAGGCTTTGCATCCAGCGCTGGGCGCGGATTTGTGCAGTAGTGCTGCTTTCGCTACCGTGCTCTTTATAAGCCCAGTGCGCTGCGACACCCATCTCTGCCATCTGGTCCATGTCTTCGGTGCGGATTTGCACCTCAACAGGTACGCCGTGTGGCCCGATCATCGAGGTATGCAAAGATTGATAGCCGTTCGCTTTTGGAATGGCGATGTAATCTTTAACGCGCCCCGGACGCGGTTTATACAGGCTGTGCATCTGGCCCAACACGCGATAACAGGTATCGGCGTCATGAACAACCACGCGGAATGCGTAGATATCCATAATCGAATGGAAACGCTGCTCTTTGAGCACCATTTTGCAGTAGATGGAGTACAGATGTTTTTCGCGACCGCTGACGCGGCACGGAATTCCCGCTTCCTGTAAACGCCCTTCGATTTCAGAGAGGATCTTTTGAATCATCTCTTTGCGGTTACCACGTGCGGCTTTCACCACCTCTTTAATCACGCGGTAGCGGTTCGGGTACAACGCTTCAAAACCCAGCTCTTCCAGCTCGGTTTTAATGTGATGGATACCTAAACGGTGCGCCAGCGGACTGTAGATTTCGAGGGTTTCACGGGCAATGCGGCGACGTTTATCCGGGCGAAGTGAGCCCAGCGTGCGCATGTTGTGGGTACGGTCAGCGAGTTTGATGAGAATGACGCGGATATCCTGCACCATCGCCATAATCATCTTGCGGAAGTTTTCGGCTTGCGCCTCTTTCTTGTCGCGGAAATTCAGCTTATCAAGCTTAGAGACCCCTTCCACCAGTTCGGCAACGCTTTTGCCAAACAGCTGTTCCATGTCCTGATAGGTGGCGGGGGTATCTTCAATCACGTCATGCAGCAGGGCAGCCATCAGCGTTTCGTAGTCGAGTTTCATCTCGGCCAGAATACAGGCCACCGCTACCGGGTGCGTGATATAGGGTTCACCGCTTGAACGTGTCTGGCCCTCGTGAGCGTCACGTGCAACGAGATACGCCTGCTGGAGACGCTTAATCTGGTCTTCCGGCAGGTAGTGTTGAATCAGTTGATTCAGGCTTTCAAACAGATACAAGGGCGACCCGCAGGTTTAATTAACGACGACCTTCAGCAATGGCGGTTACGGCCTGCAGTTCTGCGGCTTCCTGCTCTTGCTGCTCCTGGCGCTCACGCACGTCGAGGATCTGGTTGTTGATCAGACCTTCTTCGATTTCGCGAAGTGCAATAACGGTGGTTTTATCGTTTTCTTCCGGTACCAGCGGATCTTTACCGCCTACCTGCATCTGACGAGCGCGACGCGCGGCGACCAGCACCAGGTCAAAACGGTTACCAATTTTCTCTACAGCGTCCTGAACAGTTACGCGTGCCATACTTAAAATGCTCCACAGGTGAAGAAATGACTGGGCATGATACTGAAAGTGGGTTCAGTCTGCCAACAGTTTGGTGATTAATGCGTCATGTCGCTGCTTCTGGCGGCTCATACGCAGGCGTTCTGCGCGAAGAATGGTTTTGAGATCGCTCAGCGCGGCATCAAAATCATCATTCACAATAAGGTAATCATATTCCGCGTAATGGCTCATTTCTGCAACTGCCTGTTCCATACGCTTCGCGATCACTTCTTCGCTGTCCTGGCCACGGCCACGCAGACGGCGATCCAGCTCGTCTTTCGATGGCGGTAAAATAAAGATACTGCGCGAATCAGGCATTTTCTTGCGAATCTGCTGTGCGCCCTGCCAGTCGATATCCAGGAACACATTCACGCCTGTTGCCAGAACCTGCTCAATGGTTTCACGCGAGGTACCGTAGTAGTTACCGAAAACTTCCGCGTGTTCAAGAAACGCATCTCTGCTAATCATCGCCCTGAATTCGTCGTGATTCACAAAGAAATAGTGTTCACCGTGCACTTCACCCGGACGCGGCTGACGCGTGGTGTGAGAAACAGAAACCTGTGTGTCGTACAACGGTTGGGTTTTTAACAGTGCCTGAATAAGGCTGGATTTACCCGCGCCACTAGGGGCAGAAACAATATAAAGCGTGCCTTGAGCCATGAGAGTCTTTTGTATGTGTTAGCGAAGAAGTCCTACATACGGGCTTATTATACACGTCACCGCTGTGTGACGTAGCCTTTGTCACACTTTTTCCCCTGGATTATTGAATTTTGCGTGCCGTTTTCAGGTTTTACCTGCGCTTTGCAGCAACAAAAATAAACCCTGGATAGCGTCTCGCAGAGTGAAATGTTGCCGTTAGCGTTGTTTCGGACGTCGGGGTATACCTCCTGCAACGTAAAGGAGGGGTAGCAATGTGGCGATGGATAAGCGGGTTACTGCTGTTGTGGTGTGGCTATGGTGTGGCGGTGTGCCCGGTGTGGTCACAGGCAAAAGCAGAGAAAGAAATTTCGGCGTTAAGCGCGCAAATCAAACGCTGGGATGATGTCTACTGGAAACAGGGCGTGAGCGAGGTTAATGACGAGGTTTATGATCAGCTTAACGCACGGTTAAAACAATGGCAGCACTGTTTTGGCAGTGAGCTTTCCGGGGAAACACTTCCCGCACTGGCGGGAAGCGTAAAACATCCTGTCGCCCATACGGGGGTGCATAAAGTGGCGAGTAAAGATGAGCTTCGCCAGTGGATGCATACCCGGCGCAACCTCTGGATGCAGCCCAAAGTGGATGGCGTGGCAGTGACGCTGGTGTACCGCAACGGAAAGCTCATCCAGGCCATCAGTCGTGGTGATGGGCTAAAAGGTGAAGACTGGACGGCGCAGGTTCATTTAATACCTTCAATACCACAAACCCTGGCCGGAACGCTGGCGAATAGCGTGCTTCAGGGCGAGCTTTTTTGGTTGCGCGACAACCACATCCAGCGCCAGATGGGCGGGATGAATGCACGCGCAAAAGTGGCGGGTGCGATGATGCGGCAAACGGATAATTCGCTTCTGAGCCAGATCGGCGTGTTTATCTGGGCCTGGCCGGATGGGCCGAAAGAGATGCAGAACGCGCTGGCTGAGTTAGCAAAAGCAGGATTTACCCTGACGGCACGTTATACCCAACCTGTAGTGTCTGTTGATGCTGTGGAGATGCAGCGTTTAGCGTGGCAAACCACCGCGTTACCCTTTGCCACGGATGGCATTGTGGTGCGTTCTACTGATGAACCACCGGGTGAAGGCTGGTTACCCGGGGAGGGAGGCTGGGTCGTTGCGTGGAAATATTCACCTGTCGCACAGGTGGCTGAGGTGAAAGGGATCCAGTTTACTGTGGGGCGAACGGGAAAGGTGTCCGTTGTGGCAACGCTGGAACCGGTGCAACTGGATGATAAGCATGTGCAGCGGGTGAGTCTGGGGTCGGTGGGGCGTTGGCAACAGCTGGATATTGCTCCTGGCGATCAGGTGCTGGTGAGCCTGGCCGGACAGGGGATTCCCCGGTTTGACAAGGTGGTCTGGCGTGGGTCGGACAGACAAAAACCGCAGCCTCCGGCCTCTGATTATCATTCGCTGACCTGCTTTTATGCCTCGCCGGACTGTATGGCGCAGTTCTTTGCCCGGCTGACGTGGCTCAGTTCAAAACAAGGGCTGGATATTGAAGGGTTGGGGGAGTCAGGCTGGCGGACACTTCACCAGGTACACCATTTTGAGCATATCTTTTCATGGTTGTTATTAACGCAGGCGCAGCTTCAGGCCACGCCGGGTTTTTCTGCCGCACGCGGGTTAGCGCTCTGGCATCGTTTTAATCTGGTGCGTGAGCAGCCCTTTATCCGCTGGATCACGGCGATGGGAGTTCCGCTAACCAAAGCGACGCTGAATGCTGCAGGAGGGCTGTCGTGGCAAGCGATGAGTCAGCGTAATGCCGCTGACTGGCGTGCTTTACCGGGAACGGGAGAGGAGAAGGCGCGGCAAATCGTGAACTGGATCCACGCGCCCCAGGTTGATGTGCTGGCTAAGTGGCTGGCTGAGCAGCACATCAACGGGTTCTGACATCAGTGCGCGCTGTGTTTGTAGTGAAAAACGGGCAGCCCGAGCTTCAGGCGCAGCGCCAGCATACGGGCCGTAAAGCCGAACAGCAGCGTGGAGATGACCACCACATCGTGGTTAGAAACATAATGCTGCAGGGCGATATAGAGCACGGCAGCAGCAAAGGAGATACCAGCATACAGTTCCTTCTGGAAAACCAGTGGAATACGTTTGCAGAACATATCGCGCAGCACGCCGCCAAACACCCCCGTTACTACCGCTGCAATAGTGGCGATAACCGGGCCTTCACCCATATCGAGCGCGATTTGTGCGCCAATAATAGAAAAGACAATAAGACCAAGTGCATCAAGCACCAGGAACAGACGACGCAGGTGCGGCATAACGGGAGCAACAATGGTGGTTAATACAGCGGCAGTTGCCACGATAATGACGTATTCAGGGTTTTTAACCCAACCGAGCGGGTAATGACCAAGCAGGATATCGCGCACGGAACCGCCGCCCAGTGCGGTCGCTGTGGCAATAATAATCACGCCGAAGGTGTCCATACGGCGACGTCCGGCTGCGAGTGCGCCGGTCATGGCTTCTGCGGTGATACCAATGAGATAAAGAATGTGAAGCAGCATATAACCTCCGGTGTGAAGGCGTGGAGGTTAGCGATTTGTGCGCACGATCACGATTGAGTTTTTCTAAGGTAAACGATTAAGGATTAATATTTATAATGTGTTTGTTTTGTTTTTATTTGTCTTATTTCTTTGTTTTATAAAGATTAAATGACATTAAATAATGTCATTTCGACAAGTGTTTGTTTTGAGTTTTACTTATAAAAACTAATCTTTTAATGCAATGCGTTGTGGGAGTTGCTCACGTAAGCGATCGACAGCCATGCGAACCTTCAGCGGCAGCCAGCGCGTTTTTGGCCAGACGGCATGAATAGGAAGCCGGACACCGGCGGTGTCAGGAAGGATCTGAACTAAGCGTCCACTGTGCAGGCGTTCGTTAATGAGCCAGTAAGGAAGCCAGGCAATGCCGTCCCCGGCTTCTGCGGCGTCGGCAATGGCGTCCAGATCGTCCATGTAGAGCCGCCCTTCAGGTTTGAAACGTTCGATTTGACCATTGATGGTGAGCTGCCATTCCAGCGGTCTGGTTTTGTTCAGGTAAAAAATAGCCTGATGCTGCATAAGTTCATCTGGTGAAGCCGGGGTGCCATATCGGGCGAGATATGACGGTGCTGCACACAGGCGCATGTCGTGCCAGGAAAGTGGGCGGGCAATGAGGTCGGTGCTGTCTTCCAGCTGGCCGTTACGCACCGCGAAATCAAACCCTTCATCCACCAGATTAATCACGCGATCGCTGAAAGAAAGCTCCAGTACCAGCTCGGGGTGCTCTCGTGCCAGTTCCAGTAAAACCGGGGCGACGCAGCGACGTCCGAACAGTACGGGCAAGGAGACGCGTAATTTACCGCGCAGGATCTGTTTGCCGCTTTCCAGAAGTGCTTGTGCTGCCTCCATTTCGCTGTGCGCGCGGTGGGCATGTTCAAGCAATAGTGAGCCTTCAGCCGTTAGCGTCTGGCTGCGTGTGGTGCGCAGGAATAACCTGACACCCAGCCTGCTTTCAAGCCGCGCGATGCTCTTACCTACGGCAGAACGCGACAGGTGTAGTCGCTCCGCTGCCCGGGCAAAACTACCGCTTTCAACAACTTGCAGGAAAAGGTCAATACCATCAAACCGGTTAAGCATTGTCGCTCCTGAAGCACCAATATGAGGAAAAAGTATCAGCACTGGTGAGTAAATTGCAACGCTATCCTTGTGTCATCTGTCAGACGACACAGGAAGAAAAAGATGAAGTACTGGACAATGCAGTCAGCCGGGCGCGACAACCTTATTCTGGATACACAAGCTCAGCCAGAACCGGGGCCGTTTGACGTCCGGGTTCGTGTTAACGCGGTTGCACTGAACTACCGTGATAAGTTGATTGTTGAGGGGGCAATGCCTGCCGTTTTTCCGCTAACGCCTGCGTCAGATATGGCAGGTGTTGTTGAGGCTGTTGGTGAACAGGTGAGCCGCTTTCAGCCTGGCGACAGGGTCATTTCCTCTTTTTCGCCCGACTGGATAGACGGTAAACGTCCCGGCAGCGCAGTCGAACCCCACGGGGCTGCGCTCGGTGGTGCCTATCCTGGTATGCTGGCTCAGCAAATTGTGGTGAACGAAAACTGGCTGGTGGCTTCCCCGGAGAGTCTCAGCGATATCGAGGCCAGTACGCTGCCCTGTGCAGGATTAACCGCCTGGTTTGCCCTGGTTGAACAGGGGCAGTTAAAAGCCGGAGATTCCGTTCTGGTTCAGGGGACAGGCGGTGTGGCTCTGTTCGCCCTGCAAATTACCAAAGCGCAGGGGGCAACGGTTTATGTCACCTCTTCCAGTGACGCTAAACTGGACCGCGCGAAAGCGCTGGGGGCTGATTTCGTCATAAATCGTCATCAGGGTGACTGGGTGGAACAGGCGTTATCGCTGAGCCGTGGTCGGGGCATCGATCATGTTGTGGATACGGTTGGTGGCGGTAACGTTGCACACTCTGTCGCCGCCGTTGCTCCCGGAGGAAGGGTTTCGTTGATTGGAGTGTTAGAAGGAACAGAGATTGGTGTTCCTGCCGTACCGATGTTAATGAAATCTGCCGTGATTCAGGGCATTGGTGTTGGGCATCGCCGGGCATTAACCGATCTCGTCCGGGCGGTAGATGCGACACATCTGAAGCCTGTTATCGACAGTACCTGGACGCTGGAACAGCTACCCGAAGCGCTGGCTCACCTGGAGAGTGGCCCATTCGGTAAGATTGTGATTACGCTATAAAAAAAGCCCCGTCAGGGGCTTTCAGAGATTTACTCGATATTCTGGATCTGCTCGCGCATCTGCTCAATAAGCACCTTCAGCTCAATGGCGGAATTGGTGACGTCGGCATTGATCGATTTCGAGGCCAGGGTGTTCGACTCCCGGTTGAACTCCTGCATCATAAAGTCGAGGCGACGGCCTACCGCTTCTTTCTTCTTCAGAATGTTGTAGGTCTCTTTAACGTGCGCTTCCAGACGATCCAGCTCTTCGGCCACGTCCACACGCTGCGCCATCAGTACCAGTTCTTGTTCCAGACGGTTGTTTTCCAGCTGAACTTCAGCTTCTTCCAGTTTCGCGACCAGGCGTTCGCGCTGCCATTGCAGCACTTCTGGCATATGGGTGCGAACTTTAGCCACTTCGGTGCTAACGCCTTCAAGACGCTGCTCAATCAGCGCTTTCAGCGCCTGACCTTCGGTTTCGCGGGCAACAATAAAGTCATCCAGCGTGCCGTCGAGAGCTGCAAGAATTTCCGCAGTAATTGCATCCAGATCCTGCTCGCCAGCGGCCATCACGCCAGGCCAGCGCAGAATATCAACCGGGTTGATTTCACCTTCATCGCTCTGCATTTTGACCCAGTTCGCGGCATTGACGAGCTGCTTCGCCAGTTTTTCGTTGAGGATCAGCTCACCCTGTGCGCTGGCATCCGGCTCAAAGCGCAGGTTACATTCCACTTTACCGCGTGTCAGACGAGTACGGATACGCTCACGCACCACAGGCTCAAGACTGCGGAACTGCTCCGGCATACGGAAATACGTTTCCAGATAGCGCTGGTTTACCGAGCGCATTTCCCAGGTAGCGCTACCCCAGCTACCCTTGATTTCACGCCGGGCGTAGGCGGTCATACTGCGGATCATAGACATTCCCGTTTTTAAAGGAGAGATGGGGGGATTATAGCTTTCAGGGGCTTCTCAGGATAGGAATAAGCGTCCTTTATCCGTATAATGCGCAGCCACATTCGTTTCAAGCCGGAGAATTCATCATGCGTCCAGCAGGTCGTAGCGCCAATCAGGTGCGTCCCGTCACCCTGACCCGTAACTATACAAAACACGCTGAAGGCTCCGTGCTGGTTGAGTTTGGTGACACCAGGGTACTGTGTACTGCCTCTATCGAAGAAGGCGTTCCTCGCTTCCTGAAAGGCCAGGGCCAGGGCTGGATCACTGCGGAATATGGCATGCTGCCACGTGCAACCCATACCCGTAACGCCCGCGAAGCGGCAAAGGGTAAACAGGGTGGCCGTACTATGGAGATCCAGCGTCTGATCGCGCGTGCACTGCGTGCAGCCGTTGATCTGAAAACCCTGGGCGAATTCACCATTACTCTGGACTGTGATGTGATCCAGGCTGATGGCGGCACGCGTACGGCGTCGATTACCGGCGCATGTGTGGCGCTGGCCGATGCACTGAACAAACTGGTTGCTGCCGGTAAGCTGAAAACGAACCCAATGAAAGGGATGGTTGCGGCGGTTTCCGTCGGTATCGTTAACGGTGAAGCGCTGTGCGATCTGGAATACGTTGAAGATTCCGCAGCCGAGACCGACATGAACGTGGTAATGACCGAAGACGGTCGCATTATTGAAGTGCAGGGCACAGCGGAAGGCGAGCCGTTTACCCACGAAGAGCTTCTCACCTTGCTGGCGCTGGCCCGAGGGGGAATCGAATCCATTGTAACGACGCAGAAAGCGGCGTTAGAAAATTGATTTTAAAGGCGACCAGTGAGTCGCCTTTTTTTTGCCTGTAAGACAGAAAAAACCAAAGGAGCGAATCCATGAAATCGTATCAGCGCCAGTTTATTGAGTTTGCGCTTAACAAGCAGGTACTTAAGTTTGGCGAATTTACGCTGAAATCCGGGCGTAAAAGTCCCTATTTCTTCAACGCCGGGCTGTTTAATACCGGGCGCGATCTGGCATTGTTAGGCCGTTTCTATGCCGAAGCGCTGGTGGATTCCGGGATCGATTTCGACCTGCTGTTTGGCCCGGCTTATAAAGGCATTCCGATTGCGACCACTACGGCGGTGGCGCTGGCGGAGCACCACGATCGCGATGTGCCATACTGCTTTAACCGTAAAGAAGCCAAAACCCACGGCGAAGGCGGCAATCTGGTGGGCAGTGCGCTGCAGGGCCGCGTTATGCTGGTGGACGATGTGATCACCGCAGGCACTGCTATTCGTGAATCGATGGAGATTATCCAGGCTAACGGCGCTACGCTTGCAGGTGTACTGATTTCTCTGGATCGCCAGGAGCGTGGTCGCGGCGAAATTTCTGCAATTCAGGAAGTGGAACGTGATTACGGCTGCAAAGTGACGTCGATTATCACACTGAAAGATTTGATCGCGTACCTGGAAGAGAAGCCAGAGATGGCAGACCATCTGGCAGCAGTGCGTAAATATCGGGAAGAGTTTGGCGTGTAATGTACTGCCCGGTGGCGCTGCGCTTACCGGGCCTACATAACCGTAGGCCGGATAAGGCGAAGACGCCATCCGGCAACAGTGTTACTGCAACTGGGCAGCCACTAACGGCCAGCGGGCGTCAAAATCGTCCGTTGGTCGGTATTTGAATTCACTGCGCACAAAGCGGGAGAGCATCCCTTCGCAAAACGCCAGCAGCTGGCCCGCCAGCAGCGTTTCATCGGTGTTGTAACCTTCACCTTCACGCATTTTCTTCTCGCGCAGTACCTGTCGCAACTGGGCTTCAATACGCTCAAAAAGCTGGTTAATGCGACCCTGCAGCCTGTCTTGTTCGAACATCAGCGCGTGGCCGGTCAGGATACGGGTTAAACCGGGATTACGTTCGCCAAAGCCCAGAATCAACAGCACAATCAGACGCAGACGCGCGCTGGTGTCTTTTTCATCTTTCAGAATCAGGTTGATGCGTGTGATCAGGCTGTCTTCGATAAACTCGATCAGGCTGTCGAACATCCGGGTTTTGCTCGGAAAATGGCGATACAGTGCCGCTTCCGACACGCCTACAGAGGCCGCCAGTTTTGCGGTGGTGATGCGTTGACTGCCATCGCTGGATTCAAGCATCAGAGCCAGAGACTGAAGTATTTCTTCGCGACGGTTCCTTTTCGCGGTTTGTTTTTCTGCCATGTTACAAAATACCCCTGAAAATAAGCACTGCCAGGCTGGCATCCACACAGCGACCGCAAACTACGGTTTGCGGTTTGTTATTGCATTATGGCGCTGTGAGATGCGTAACAGTCGGGCGATTATTTGCGCCCGGAATGGCCGAAGCCGCCTTCGCCACGGTCGGTAGCGTCAAAATCTGCCACCAGATTAAATTCGGCCTGCACCACCGGTACGAATACCATCTGTGCGATGCGCTCACCGGGTTCGACGGTGAAGCTGTCCTGACCGCGGTTCCAGACGGAAACCATCAGTTGACCCTGATAGTCAGAGTCGATCAGGCCGACCAGGTTACCCAGCACGACGCCATGTTTATGACCCAGGCCAGAACGTGGCAGGATCACCGCTGCGAGTGATGGGTCAGCAATGTGAATCGCCAGACCGGTCGGGATCAGGGTGGTTGCACCCGGAGCCAGTTCTACGGCGTCATCGAGACAGGCGCGCAGGTCAAGACCGGCGGAGCCGGAGGTGGCATAGGTTGGCAGCGGGAATTGCTCGCCAACACGCGGGTCCAGAATCTTAACGTCGATTTTTTTCATCATAACGGGTAACGATCTCGTCCAGTAATTGTTGGCCCAGGAGTTCCTTGCGCTCAAGCGGTAAGACTTTATCTCCATCCTGCCAGAAAAGGTGCAGTGCGTTGCTGTCGCTGTTAAATCCTTGTGTGGCCAGCGATACGTCGTTCGCGCAAATCAAATCGAGGTTTTTGCGGGTACGTTTTTGCCGGGCATATTCTTCCACATTATTCGTTTCTGCGGCAAACCCAACAACGTAAGGACGATGGCTTTTCAGTGCGGCAACGCCGGCAACGATATCCGGGTTTTTCACCATTTTTAGTGTTAATTCATCGCCTTGCTTTTTAATTTTGGCATCAGAAATTGTCTCGGCGCGGTAATCGGCGACGGCGGCACAGCCGATAAAAATCTGCTGATTTTGCGCATGTGCCTGTACAGCGGCTTCCATTTCCAGTGCGGTAGTGACATCAATGCGCTGCACAAATGGAGGGGTAGGCAACAAGACCGGGCCGCTCACCAGCGTGACGTTCGCACCGCGTTTTGCCGCTGCGGCAGCAATGGCAAAGCCCATCTTACCGGAGCTATGGTTAGTAATGTAACGCACCGGGTCCAGCGGCTCACGCGTTGGGCCCGCGGTAATCATGATGTTGAGATGTTGCAGATCGTTGACAGGCGAAAAATGAGCGGCGGCCATATCGACGATAGCCAGTGGGTCAAGCATGCGCCCTGGGCCAATATCGCCACAGGCCTGGCTGCCGCTGTCCGGCCCCCAGATCAACAAGCCGCGAGAGGACAGCGTCTCCAGATTGTGCTGGGTGGCGGCATTGCGGTACATCTGCTGGTTCATGGCGGGCACGACGGCGACAGGGGCAGGCGTCGCCAGGCAAATAGTCGAGACCAGATCGTTCGCCATACCCGCGGCTACACGGGCGATTAAATCTGCCGTGGCGGGGGCAAGGATAACCAGGTCTGCCCATTTCCCCAGCTCGATATGACCCATCGCGGCTTCCGCGGCTGGATCAAGCAGGCTGTCAGATACCGGGTACCCTGAAACGGCCTGCAGGCTCAGAGGAGTGATAAAGGCTTTGCCGCCTTCAGTTATCGCGACCCGCACGTCGGCCCCGCGTTCGCGCAGACGACGCACCAGATCCGGCGCTTTATAGGCAGCAATACCGCCGCTCACGCCAAGAACGATTTTTTTACCGGCCAGGCTCATCATGATTCTTTCCTGTTGGGTTTCACCAGAGAGCGGGCATTTTATCACAATCCAAAAATCGGGGTGCTTTTGTCCTTCAGTCACTTTGCGAGGCGTTACGCAAGAACGAAACATGGCCGTCGAGCACCGGATGTACCTGTGGCAGCATAATGGCAAACATAAGGAGACAGCACATGGAAGAGACTGAACTGCTGCTACCGCGTGAAAAACTGCTGCGCTATGGCGTCACGTTGTTAAAAGATGACGAACTGCTGGCACTCTTTTTGCGCACCGGGACGCAAGGGAAGACGGTGTTTACGCTGGCAAACGATTTGATAGACCACTTTGGCTCACTGTACGGTTTGCTGACGGCTGAACTGGAGGCGTTCCGACACGTTGAGGGGATTGGGGTCGCGAAGTACGCTCAGTTAAGAGGCATTGCCGAACTGGCACGGCGTTTTTACAATGTCCGTCTGGAAGAAGAAGATCCGGTTCTGACGCCAGAAGGCGCGCGTGAATTCCTGCAGAGCCAACTGGCGGATGCGGAGCGCGAGATCTTTATGGTGATCTTTCTCGATAACAGGAACCGGATACTGAAACATAGTCACCTGTTTTCGGGAACATTGAGCCATGTTGAGGTTCATCCGCGTGAAATTGTGCGGGAAGCGATAAAAGTGAATGCAGCCGGCGTGATCCTCGCGCATAATCACCCCTCTGGCTGTGCACAACCGAGCAGAGCTGACAAAGAAATCACCGAACGCATTATCAAATGCTGTCAATTCATGGACATTCGTGTACTGGACCATCTGATAATTGGCCGCGGAGAGTACATTTCTTTTGCAGAACATGGTTGGATTTAGACCATTTCACGCGATCCATCGGGATCTTTGTCTGTTCGGGACTTGAGCACACCGCCGAGTCAGCGTATACTACGCCACCTTTGAGAATCTCGGGTTTGGCATTTGGGCCTGGCAATCGAGAGTTCACTTAGAACTATGCGATGACCGGGCTGTAAAGCCTGACGAGGCGCCGATACCCCATACGAAGCTCGAGCTAATTTGATTTTTGGAGAATAGACATGTCCCGAGTCTGCCAAGTTACTGGCAAGCGTCCGGTGACCGGTAACAACCGTTCCCACGCACTGAACGCGACTAAACGCCGTTTCCTGCCGAACCTGCACTCTCACCGTTTCTGGGTTGAGAGCGAGAAGCGTTTTGTCACCCTGCGCGTATCTGCTAAAGGTATGCGTGTAATTGATAAGAAAGGCATCGATACAGTTCTGTCCGAACTGCGTGCCCGTGGCGAAAAGTACTAAGTACTTAAAGAGGAAATAAATCATGGCTAAAGGTATTCGCGAGAAAATCAAGCTGGTTTCTTCTGCTGGTACAGGTCACTTCTACACCACCACGAAGAACAAACGTACTAAGCCGGAAAAACTGGAACTGAAAAAATTCGATCCAGTTGTACGCCAGCACGTACTGTACAAAGAAGCTAAAATTAAATAATTTTAGTCTCCTTGTATTGAAAAACCCCGCAACTGCGGGGTTTTTTGCATTCTGCATCTCTCAACGGAGGAACCATGCCTGAATTACCTGAGGTAGAGACCAGCCGTCGCGGTATTGAGCCCCATCTGGTCGGCGCGACCATTCTTCATGCTGTTATCCGAAATGGTCGTCTCCGCTGGCCGGTTTCCGATGAGATCCATGCCCTGAGCGACAAACCCGTTCTCAGCGTCCAGCGCCGTGCCAAGTATCTGCTGCTGGAGCTGCCAGATGGCTGGATCATCATCCATCTGGGGATGTCCGGGAGCCTGCGCATCCTTACTGAAGAACTGCCTGCGGAAAAGCACGACCACGTCGATCTGGTGATGAGTAACGGTAAAGTGCTGCGTTATACCGACCCACGACGCTTTGGCGCGTGGCTATGGACCAAAGAGCTTGAAGGACATAGCGTGCTGGCACATCTGGGGCCAGAGCCGCTCTCAGAGGCCTTTAACGCGGAATACCTGAAAGCGAAGTGTGCGAAGAAGAAAACCCCGATCAAACCCTGGCTGATGGATAACAAGCTGGTGGTCGGCGTGGGGAATATTTATGCCAGTGAATCGCTGTTTGCTGCCGGGATCCATCCCGATCGGCTGGCCTCTTCGCTGTCGGCACAGGAGTGCGAACTGCTGGTCAGGGTGATTAAAGCGGTGCTGCTGCGTTCAATTGAGCAGGGGGGGACGACGCTGAAGGACTTCCTGCAGAGCGACGGTAAGCCGGGGTATTTTGCGCAGGAGTTGCAGGTGTATGGCCGTAAAGGCGAGCCGTGCAGAGTCTGCGGAACGCCAATTATTGCAACGAAACACGCCCAGCGTGCCACGTTCTACTGCCGTCAGTGCCAGAAGTAAGCGTAGGCCCGGCAAGCACAGCGACACCGGGCAAAAGATTTACTTCAGTTTCTCCATCAACGCCTGATGGACATTCACTGGCAGGAAATGGGTCACATCGCCGTGATGACGAGCCACCTCTTTCACCAGCGTGGAGGAGATAAACGACCACTCTTTGGATGGCATCAGAAACACACTTTCCAGCTCCGGCATCAGGTGGCGGTTCATGTGCGCCAGCTGCATCTCATACTCGAAGTCAGCCACCGCGCGTAAACCACGGATCAGGATATTGGCCTGTTGGGTGCGGGCGAAATTGGCCATCAGGTCGCTGAACCCTACCACTTCAACGTTCGGCAGGTGCGAGATCGCCGCGGTAGCCAGCGCAACGCGCTCGTTGAGGTTGAACATCGGCTTTTTGCTGGGGCTGGCGGCAATCGCCAGAATCACCTTGTCGAACATGCTCGTCGCACGGGTGATGATATCAAGATGACCGTTGGTGATCGGATCGAAGGTACCCGGATAAATCGCTTTTGTGCTCATGGCTCACGTTTTCTCTGAGTAGCCGCGGCAGAGCGCCCACAGCTCGGTGTATTTGTTAAAAGTATACTGGGCATTCACCACCGCCAGTAGCCAGCCCTGTTTTCCGTCCAGCACCCCACCGCGCAGCAGCAGCGTTTTCAGAAACGCGCCCAGCGTGTGGGTAAAAATACCGGTCAGCGTGGCCTTCTTGCCGCGCTGGTGGCGTTCCTGTGCCCATGCGGTGGCGTAGTTGAGCTGTTTACGCTGGAAACTGGCGAAATCCCGGCAGGTCAGGTGGAGCAGATCGCCCGTCAGGGGGATCACCTGAGCGTTGTCACAGGCCAGGGATTCGTGCACCAGATTATTGTTGTACTGATACTGCTCGCGCTCATACAGGCGCATCACGCGGTCAGGATACCAGCCGCTGTGGCGCATAAAACGACCGAGGAAGTAGTTACGACGCGCAATGCTGTATACCGCGCCAGGATGAGGTGCGGCGAGCACGGTCTGAATGGCTTGCTGCAATTCCGGCGTGATGCGCTCGTCGGTGTCGAGCATCAGCACGTAATCACCGGTGGCGTACTCCTGCGCGCGCTGGCGCTGGATGCCATAACCCTGCCAGTCGGTGTTGGTATACACTTTTGCACCCGCTGCGCGGGCGACCTCCACCGTGTTGTCCGTGCTACCGGAATCGAGCAGGACAATTTCGTCAGCCCAGGCGACAGAAGCCAGGCAGTCCGGAAGCAGGTCGGCGGCGTTTTTGGCGATCATCACGACCGACAGACGCGTTGACATTAGTGGCTCCGCTGAGGCAGATAAGGTTGCAGAAGTTGCAGCAGACGGGTCAGTGCGCCCTGGTTCTGATGCAGCACTTCGACGGCATGACGACCATACCACAGGCGGTAATCTTCGTCGGTCAGAAGGGTCGAAACCTCCTTCACCACCGAATCCGCGTCGGTTACGGTAATTAAACCATCGGCTTGCTGCAATTTAGCGCAGATATCTTTGAAGTTAAACGTGTGTGGCCCCATCAGCACCGGAATGGCATGCGCGGCAGGCTCCAGCGGGTTATGACCACCGCGCTCGACCAGACTGCCACCGACAAAAGCGAGGTCAGCAATGCCGTACAGCAGCATCAGTTCGCCCATCGTATCGCCAATCACCACCTGGGTGCTGCCGGACGGGATCTCACCGCTGCTGCGCAGGGTGAAGCTGAAACCGCCTTTTTGCACCATTTCACGGGCATCTTTAAAACGCTCCGGATGGCGAGGAACCAGGATCAGCAATAAATCAGGGAATTTTTCCAGCAGCGTACGGTGAGCCTGCAGGATGACCGCTTCTTCACCGTCGTGGGTACTGGTGGCAATCCAGACCTGACGACGCGGTGCCCACTGGCGGCGCAGCGTCACCGCACGGGCGGCGAGTTCAGGCGTGACGGAAATATCGAACTTCAGGCTGCCCGTCACCGCAAGCTGGTTGCGTTTCAGGCCCAGAGAGAGAAAGCGCGCCGCGTCTTCTTCGTTCTGCGCAGCAATCAGCGTGATCTTACTGAGCAGGCGACGCATAAATTTACCCAGCTTGCCGTAGCCTTTCGCCGACCGCTCTGAGAGACGGGCGTTGGCAATCACCAGCGGGATTTTACGGGCATGCAGGGCGGAAATCATATTTGGCCACAGTTCAGTTTCCATCACGATCACAAGCTTCGGGCGAACGGTGTCCAGGAAACGGCTCATGGCGCAGGGCAGATCGTAAGGCAGATAGACGTGATGAACGTCTTTACCGAATGCGGACATCACGCGCTCAGAGCCGGTCGGCGTCATGGTGGTGACGGTGATAGGCAGTGACGGATAGCGGTGGCGCAGGGCGCGAACCAGCGGGATCGCCGCCAGCGTTTCGCCAACAGAAACGGAATGCAGCAAAATACCGTCCGGGGCGACTTTATTGCGGCAGTAACCATAGCGTTCAGCCCAGCGTTTACGATACGCAGGCGCTTTACGGCTACGAAGCAACAGTCGCAGCCACACCAGTGGCTGAATGATGTAGAGCAGGGCGGTATACAACAATTCCAAGCGATTATCCGTTTTTTTTAGTTTCGGCGGGCAA
Source organism: Enterobacter cloacae complex sp. 2024EL-00214 (assembly GCF_043945575.1). Taxonomy (NCBI): domain Bacteria; kingdom Pseudomonadati; phylum Pseudomonadota; class Gammaproteobacteria; order Enterobacterales; family Enterobacteriaceae; genus Enterobacter; species Enterobacter cloacae complex sp. 2024EL-00214. Next base: position 32,452 of record NZ_JBIMRC010000015.1, read on the forward strand.
ATTCTAAGCATTTAAGCCAGGTAAAGCTATCTCTTATGCCAGATACCGTTTTAAACGGAAATAACGGCGGCCCAGTCGCCAGTGCTGGCGCAGCCCACGGGCGTTTTTCCAGATCAGTGCCCAGATCCCCCGGTCGAACAGTTCGCGGATGATTTCGCGTTTTTTGCTGAGATCGCCAATGTTGTTAATGGCGTGGAGAATGCCCAGCCCCTCTTTCGCGATTTGCCACTGGCAAGCCGGAACCCGGCGCACGGTATCCGGGTAGCGCTGGTTGATAACATCCAGCATCTCAAGGATTTTCATGTAGTGGCGTGCGTTACGCATGCGCGAGTCATCCGTACCCGGCGTGTGTGACACCGAGGCGGAGTGAATAAGGTAGTCGTAGAAGGTTTCGTCGGTGTACTGCACGCGTCTGGCGGTCAGCAGCACTTCGGTCGTCCACGGAATATCCTGATGACGCAGGCCATGTTCAAAGGTGAAGCCCTGCTCTTTAATGAACGCGTGGCGATAAATATTCAGCCAGGTGACGTGCAGGAATTTACGTGATGCCAGCGCGCGCTGTAGCCACGTTGGGCCGTCCAGCACGTCGGTAGATTGCAGTTTGTCTGACGGGAAGATTTTCTTTGACGGTCTTCCGTCATCGTAAATATAGGTGCCGTTGCAGGTCGCGACATCGAGATCGTTCTTTTTAGCCATCTCAAGCAGGCGCGGATACATGCCCGGATAGATCACATCGTCGATGTCCGGGAATGCAACATACTCGCCCGTCGCTTCTGCCAGGCCGGTATTGCGGGCTGCGGATACGCCCTGGTTGGCCTGGTCAATCACCTTGTAGAACGGGAATTCACTGGCGTATTGCGCAATGATGGCCGCAGAGTTGTCATTTGACCCGTCGTTCACAACGACCAGCTCCAGACTGTCCAGATGTTGAGCTTTGATGCTGTCGAAAAATGCACTCAGGAATTTTTCACCGTTATAGACGGCGACCACAAGGCTCAATAAAGGTTTGTCGGACATGCTTTCTCCGTTGTGTTCAGGGCAGGCCACCCATATTGGTGATACCATTCGTGCTGTATTATATCTGGTGGATACTAAAAACATATGCCTGGAGGGACAAAGATCCCGTCAGGCGGCAAATTAGCGTCACGCTGGCGAGATTCTTAACAGGAAATGTATGCATATTGTTCACACTGAAGCAGACGGCGGCAAAGGCGGACAGCCTCTGCGCATTATTAATGAATCGCTAGGGATGATTCAGCGTGGCCATCAGGTGACCATTCTTTGTCCGGAAACCGCGCCGCTGCATGCGCTGGCGCGTGATGCCGGGTTAACGGTTGTCACCATGCCGTTAAAGCGTAAGAACCTTAAAAACCTGCAGTTGCTGCGCCGCTGGCTGAAGGCTAACCGTCAGTCCATTGATGTCATCAATAGCCATAACTCTGCCGATACCTGGCTGGTGGCACTGGCGAACCTGACGCTCGCAAACCCGGTGCCGCTGGTGCGTACCCGCCATGCCTCAGGCGTGCCGCGTAATAACTGGACCACCCGCTGGCTGTTTCGCACCGCCTGCGCGCATATCGTAACGACTGGCGAAGCGCTGCGTCACCAGGTGGCGAATATTGGCGTACCGATGTCCCAGAGCACGTCGGTGCCAAGCGGCGTGGATACGCAGCGTTTCCGTCCGGGGGATAAGCACGAGGCGCGTGCGCACTGTGGGCTATCGCAGGATGACTTCTGGCTTGGCGTGGTATCGCACCTGCGTCCGAACAAAGGACACAGCGTTTTGCTGCGCGCGCTGGCGAAGATCGACAACCCGCACCTCAAACTGGCGATTGTCGGTGAAGGGCCGCATAAAGCGACGCTGGAGCAGGAGGTTGTGGGTCTGGGGTTGCAGCAGCGCGTGGTGATGGCGGGGCATCGCAGCGACCCTGAACGCTGGTTCCCGGCCTTTGATATTGCGCTCAGCCCGTCTCACGATATGGAAGGTGTGCCGCAGGGCGTGCTGCAATCATTAGCCTCCCGCATTGCCACTATTGCCACTGACGCAGGTGGTACGGGAGATGCGGTGATTAATGGTCAGACGGGGATTTTGATCGCACAGCGCGATGAAAACGCGCTGTGCGATGCAATTGTGAAGCTCTGTGACGATGCCACCCTCCGCGAGACGCTGGCGCAGCAGGGGTATGATTACCTGAGCACCCACTTTACCCGCGAATGTATGCTGGACGCGATGGAGAAGGTTTTCTCCGATGCGGCTCAGCGCAGTAAATCGCGATAAAGCGCCTGCAGCTCTTTGGCCATTCTGTCCAGGGTATACGGTTCCGCTGTTGCGCGTGCGGCAGCGGAATAATCGACACCCTGATTGCGGCCTTTCAGCCATTGAGTGATGGCCTGCTGGTAGCCTTCGCTATCCAGCGCGTCGCATACCCAGCCGTTTTTGCCCTCTTCAATCCACTCTGCAGCACCACAGCCGTGGCTGGTAAGCAGCGGCAGACCGCAGGCCAGCGCTTCCACGCAGACATTCGGGAACGGGTCGTAGAGCGTCGGCAGGATCAGGGCATCAGCCGTGCCGTAGACCTCACGGACATCTGCCACCGGGCCGAGGAAACGCACCCGTGACGCCACGCCCAGCGTTCGGGCGAGCTTTTCAAACTTACGCGCATGCTTATCGCGTCCGGCAACCAGCAGCCAGACCTCAGGATGAGGCACGATGGCGCGTAGCGCAGTGGCCACACCTTTACGGCTAAATCCGGAACCGACATACGCCAGAACCGGCGCATGCTGCGGGATACCGAGCGTATCGCGCTGCGACAGCGCGCGGACATCCGGGCTGAAATGCGCAGTATCCACGCCGTTGTAAATCACCGTCAGCTTGTCATCCGACAGGGCAAAACGACGGGCGATATCATCGCGCACCATTTTCGAATTACAGATCACCTTGCGCAGCTGCGGATGGGTAAACATCTGTGCTTCCGCCTGCAAAATATAGCGGTGATAGCGGCTCAGCGACTGCGCCCAGCGCGCCAGTGGCGACAGAATGCGGCCATACTGCTCAAGCCAGGTGGCGTGAACGCCATCGCCTGCGCGGAAGATGGTTGCTCCCGGGATGCGCTCGTGGCTTTGCACAATATCGAACTGTGCGAAATGCGCGGCGGCTTCGGCGGCAAAACCAGATTCCCGCGCGATGCGGTTACGAAACGGTGGGTTCACCGTCAGCGTTTTCCAGCCGGAAGCATCTTCCCACTGGCGGGCGATCAGCGTGACGTCGAGCGACGTGTCCTGTGCCAGCACGTTCAGCGCACGGGAGACAAAACGCTCCGCACCACCGTTGGGGTTGTAAGTCTGTCGGACTATCGCCAGCTTCATGCAGGATTTTCCAGGAGCATTGTGTCGATGGCGCTCAGCACCTGCTGCGGCGTGATGGCCGTGATGCAGTCAGAGACACCGCCGTCGCCGCAACCCGCTTTACCGCACGGCTGGCAGGTAAACCCGGCAACGATCACGCGATAATTAACGCCCCACGGTGCCCATTTAATGGCTCCGGTTGGGCCGAAGATGGCAACGGTCGGCGTACCGACGGCACTCGCGAGGTGCATTGGCATGGAGTCCACGCCGAAGTAAACCCGCGCGTGTTTCATCAGTGCGCCCAGCTCTTTGAGGTTCAGCTGACCGCTTAAATCAAACACCGGCTGGGTGAGTGCGGCACGCAACTCATCCATGTAGGCCTTCTCGTCTTTTGACGGTGCAGCGGAGAGGATAATCGGCAGGCCGCGAGCCGCCAGGTTATCGATGGTGGCCGCCAGCTTTTTGATATCCCAGGCCTTAAACATCCAGCGCGACGTTGGATGCACCAGAATATAGGATTTACTCTGGAGCCCGAATCCGGCCAGTTTTTCGGCGACAGACGCTTCCGCCGCGTCGCCCGGTACAAACAGGGTGTGCTTATCTTCATCGGACTGGGGGTGAATGCCGATCCGGCGCAGGGCATCCAGGTTCACCTCGACCATATGGCGGCTGTTGTCCTGAATCGCCGGGTAGAGCGTGGTGAAGGATTTCACCCAGCGACGGCGTGCCAGGCCACCGCGTTTATCAGGCCGAAAGCCCACGGAGACGCGCGGTTTCAGGCGACGCGCCAGACGTGCGCCGTGCCAGTGTTCGGTCAGGTTAATCAGTACATCGTACTGACGGCCTTTCAGGGTACTCAGCAGCGCACGGTAGAGACGGAATTGTTCAAACCAGCCCTTTTTACGCCAGTTGCGCCCAATGGTATGCACCTGGTCGATATGCGGGTGGCTGGTCAGCATCGCCTGCGTGTCGTCATAGACCAGCGCGTCAACTTCCACGTCCGGCCAGTTCTTTTTCAGCACGGTAAACACCGGCGAGGTAAGCAGAACGTCACCGTGGTGACGCAATTTAATGATCAGCACGCGCTTTGGTGGGCGCTCCGCTGAGAAAAAATCAGACATAAGCTCTCTCTGCTGCCAGCAAAGGCTCTAATTGCGCAAATACCGCAGCGGCACTGAGGTCGCTCAGCTGCGATGAATGTTCCGGGCGGCAGACATATTGATTTTTTCCGTAGCCGCCGATAAGACCCGGGTCCGTTGGGCCGTAAAGCGTAATATTAGGTCTGTCCAGCGCGGCCGTCAGGTGGCTTAAGCCCGTATCGACGGAAACCACTGCCGCGGCACCTGCCAGCTCTTGTGCCACGCCATCCAGCTTCATGCGCGGCAGAACGTCCACGTAATCAAACCCGTCTGCCAGGCGTCTGGCTCGTGCCTCTTCGTGCGGTGCACCCCACGGCAGTTTGATGCGCAGTCCCGCGTTGCCAAGCAGGCCAATCAGTTCGCGCCAGTGTGCTTCCGGCCAGTGTTTATCGTCCCGGGTGGTCGCGTGGAGAAAAATCAGATACGGCGCGTTGTCAGGCAGCGAACCGTGAAGAAAATGCTGAGAAATGGCGTAATCGCCCTGCATGTGTGGTTTCGCATAGCCGAGGCTTTTGGCAAACAGCTCGCGGGTGCGTTCCACGGCGTGCTGCTGTTTAGCAATATGGTGCCGACGGTTATAGAACAGGCTCGCCAGCGGCTCGCGGGCGGTTTGCCAGTCCATGCCGTGCTTTACGCCGTGCGCCAGACGCGTCACCAGCGCGGCGCTTTTGACCAGCCCCTGCGCGTCAATGATGGCATCGTAATGCTGAGCCTGTACCGCATCGCGGAAGGCTTTACGTTCAGCTTTAATCGGTGCGGAGAACCACGCTTTGCGCCAGCGGCGGATAGCCACCGGGATCACACGGTCGACCGCTTCATGCCAGGTGGGGATCTGCGCGAAGCCTTCTTCCACCACCCAGTCAAAACGAATGCCGGGAATGGCCTGCATGGCATCCGTCAGCGAGGGCAGCGTATGCAGCACATCACCCATCGAAGAGGTTTTAACGATCAATACCCGCATTCGTTATCCTTCTTCGCTCAACAGCAGGTCGTTGAGTTCTTCCAGAACGCGTTGCGGCGTAATGTCGATCAGACTCTGGTGATAACCTTCAGCTGCATCGCCTTTACGCACTTTATGGTAGCCCGTGATCAGGCGAATGACGCGTGCTTTATTCGACAGCGGCGGCGTAAAGTCCGGGCTGCTTGGGCCGTACAGCGCAACCAGCGGGCGGTTTAGCGCGGCGGCAACGTGCATCAGGCCGGAGTCGTTGGTGACCACGGCTTTACAGGCGGCAATCAGGATCACCGCTTGCTCCAGCTGGGTTTCCCCCGCCAGATTGCGGCACCAGGCTTGTTGTTCGGTACTGAGTGCGGCAAGGATTTCGTTGCCCGCCTCGTGGTCTTTCGCCGAACCGAACAGCACAATCTGGTAGCCTTCGTCGATCAGCTGCTTCGCCAGTTCGGCGTAGTGATAGTGCGGCCAGCGTTTTGCCGGGCCGAACTCTGCGCCAGGGCAGAAACCGATCATTGGGCGTTCAGACGAAATGCCAAATGCATTACAGGTCTGGGATTTCTCACCCTCGTGAACCTGTAGCTGCGGCCACAGAAGCGGCTGCGGCAGGTCTTTCGCGCTGCGCATCACGCCTTTGTCGTAGGCCAGCGCCACGTAGCGTTCCACCATCAGCGGCCAGGCGGCTTTATCCAGCACGCGCGCGTCGTTCAGCAGGCCGTAACGCATTTCACCGCGCCAGCCAGTGCGATGCGGTACGCCGGCAAAGAAGGGCACTAAGGCCGATTTGAAGGAGTTAGGCAGCACGTAAGCGCGGTCGTAGCGCTTGTCACGCAGGCTATGGCCGAGCTTGCGGCGTTCGCCGATTTCCAGCGCCCCGTGGCCGAGCGGCATCGGGATCGCCTCATTCACTTCCGGCATCCGCGATAAAAGCGGACGGCACCACGCGGGTGCCATCACGTCGATTATCGCCTGGGGATAGCGCGCCTTGAGCGTGCGATAGAGACTTTGCGACATCATCATGTCGCCCACCCAGGACGGGCCAACCACCAGTATTCTCATCGGTTGCTTGCCTTACGCGTTGCGGTTCAGCCAGGCCATATATTCCGTTACGCCTTCGGCAACGGTCTTGAACGGCTTGTCGTAGCCCGCAGCACGCAGGTTGGTCAGATCGGCCTGCGTGAATGCCTGGTAGCGGCCTTTCAGTTTATCCGGGAATGGAATGTACTCAATGCTGCCTTTCTTGTGGTATGCCAGCGTTGCGTCAGCCACCGCCTGGAAGGATTCCGCGCGGCCTGTGCCCAGGTTGAAGATGCCGGAGACGCCGTTTTCCCAGAACCACAGGTTCACGGCGGCAACGTCACCGACGTAGACGAAGTCACGCTTAAAGCTGTCGCTGCCTTCGAACAGTTTCGGACTTTCGCCATTATTCAGCTGGGTGTTCAGGTGGAATGCCACGCTTGCCATGCTGCCTTTGTGACCTTCACGCGGCCCGTAAACGTTGAAGTAACGGAAGCCGACAATCTGGGAGTTCGCTTCTGGCAGCACCTGACGCACGTACTCGTCGAACAGGAATTTAGAGTAACCGTAGACGTTCAGCGGTTGTTCATATTCGCGGGATTCGATGAAGTCAGAGGTACGACCGCCATAAGTTGCCGCAGAAGAGGCGTACAGGAACGGAATTTCACGCTCCAGGCAGTAGTGCAGGATCTCTTTGGAGTACTGATAGTTGTTGTCCATCATGTACTTGCCATCCCACTCGGTGGTGGAAGAGCATGCACCTTCATGGAAGATAGCTTCGATCTCGCCGAACTCTTCACCTGCCATAATCTGGATAAGGAAGTCTTCTTTATCCATGTAGTCAGCAATGTTCAGATCCACCAGGTTTACAAATTTGGTGCCGTCTTTCAGGTTGTCCACCACCAGGATGTCGGTGATGCCTTTGTCATTGAGAGCCTTAACAATATTGCTGCCGATAAAGCCCGCGCCGCCGGTAACGATAATCATAACTGTAACCTTTGAAGTGTGGAGTCCGGGGACAATCCCGGACGCTAATGTTTCTATCATATCATTAGTATGGCGACCCTACAGCCATTCACCGACATACACTTCATCCTTCACGCCGCCTCGGCGTTGGCTGCGTTCAGAAACCCCGGTCACATAGTTATCTATGCTCCCGGGGATTTCTTCTCTTGCCGCCTTGATGCAACGTGAATGATTTTGTGTATGTGTAAAAAGACTACACGTGATTTATGCTGCAAAAACGAGAAGAGATAATGTGTCATCTCGTCATGAACTATAGGTTTGGGTAATATGTGCCGAAATTTGCCGAGTCTGGAGAATTGCAATGCGTGGTGATTTTTACAAACAGTTAAACAACGACCTGGACACCGCACGTGCGGAAGGGTTGTTCAAGGAAGAGCGGATTATCACGTCTGCTCAGCAGGCGGACATCACTGTTGCCGATGGCAGCCATGTGATCAACTTTTGTGCGAACAACTACTTAGGTCTTGCGAATCACCCTGAGCTGATTGCCGCTGCAAAAAACGGTATGGACACCCACGGTTTTGGTATGGCCTCCGTGCGCTTTATTTGCGGTACGCAGGACAGCCACAAGCAGCTTGAGAAAAAGCTGGCGAATTTCTTAGGTATGGAAGATGCCATTCTGTACTCCTCCTGCTTCGACGCCAACGGCGGTCTGTTTGAGACCCTGCTCGGCGCAGAAGATGCGATTATCTCCGACGCCCTGAACCACGCCTCCATCATCGACGGCGTGCGTCTGTGTAAAGCGAAGCGCTTCCGCTATGCCAACAACGATATGGCTGAGCTGGAAGCACGTCTGAAAGAAGCGCGTGAATCCGGTGCTCGTCATGTTCTGATTGCCACCGACGGCGTGTTCTCGATGGACGGCGTGATTGCCAACCTGAAAGGCGTATGCGATCTGGCCGATAAATACGATGCGCTGGTGATGGTCGATGATTCTCACGCTGTGGGCTTTGTTGGCGAAAATGGCCGTGGTTCCCACGAATACTGTGACGTGATGGGCCGTGTGGACATCATTACCGGTACGTTGGGCAAAGCGCTCGGCGGCGCGTCTGGTGGCTATACCGCCGCGCGCAAAGAGGTAGTTGAGTGGCTGCGCCAGCGCTCCCGTCCGTACCTGTTCTCCAACTCCCTGGCTCCGGCCATCGTTTCCGCCTCCATCAAAGTGCTGGAGATGGTGGAGTCAGGCGCTGAGCTGCGCGACCGTCTGTGGTCAAACGCGCGTCTGTTCCGTGAAAAAATGAGCGCCGCAGGTTTTACCCTGGCCGGTGCTGACCACGCGATCATTCCGGTGATGCTGGGCGATGCAGTGGTAGCGCAGAACTTTGCCCGCGAGCTGCAGAAAGAAGGGATTTACGTTACCGGGTTCTTCTTCCCGGTGGTACCAAAAGGTCAGGCGCGTATCCGCACCCAGATGTCTGCGGCGCATTCGCCTGAACAAATTGAACGTGCGGTGGAAGCCTTTACCCGCATCGGCAAACAGCTGGGCGTAATTGCCTGAGGACGTGTGATGAAAGCGTTATCCAAACTGAAAGCGGAAGAAGGGATTTGGATGACCGACGTGCCGGAGCCGGAAGTCGGTCATAACGATCTGCTGATCAAAATTCGTAAAACCGCCATTTGCGGCACTGACGTTCATATCTACAACTGGGATCAGTGGTCACAGAAAACCATTCCGGTACCCATGGTGGTTGGTCACGAATATGTCGGCGAAGTGGTCGGTATTGGCCAGGAAGTGAAAGGTTTTAAAATTGGCGACCGCGTCTCCGGTGAAGGCCATATTACCTGCGGCCACTGCCGTAACTGCCGTGGCGGACGCACGCACCTGTGCCGTAACACCATCGGCGTGGGCGTCAACCGTCCTGGCTGCTTCGCGGAATATCTGGTGATCCCGGCATTCAACGCGTTCAAAATCCCGGACAACATTTCTGACGATCTGGCGTCCATCTTTGACCCGTTTGGTAACGCGGTACACACGGCTCTCTCCTTCGATCTGGTCGGCGAAGACGTGCTGGTTTCCGGCGCAGGCCCAATTGGTATTATGGCAGCAGCGGTCGCGAAGCACGTGGGCGCGCGTAATGTTGTGATTACTGATGTGAATGAATACCGTCTGTCCCTGGCGCGCAAAATGGGCGTAACCCGCGCGGTCGATGTCTCCAGAGAAAGCCTGAGCGATGTAATGGAAGAGTTGGGCATGACCGAAGGTTTTGACGTTGGTCTGGAGATGTCCGGTGCGCCACCGGCGTTCCGCACCATGCTCGATACCATGAACCACGGCGGCCGTATTGCGATGCTGGGTATCCCACCGTCAGATATGTCCATCGACTGGAATAAAGTCATCTTTAAGGGGCTGTTCATCAAAGGTATCTATGGCCGTGAGATGTTCGAAACCTGGTACAAGATGGCCGCGCTGATCCAGTCCGGCCTGGATCTGTCGCCGATTATTACTCATCGTTTCTCCGTCGATGAGTTCCAGAAAGGCTTTGACGCGATGCGTTCCGGTCAGTCCGGGAAAGTTATCCTTAACTGGGATTAAACCTGCCTCCAGGCACCCGCGCCGACGGGTGCCTTTACGCTTTTTAGCGGTTTGACTTTCCAGGGGTTACTTGTTAACTTCTGGCGAATTTTTCTCCATTTTGTCTTCTCCGCACGTTCATTCTTGCAGTCATAATGATTACGTCAGGAAAGATTTTTGTCAGTCTAATCAGGTCATTATGTCCACACTGTTTTCGCAAAAGTTGGTTGATACCCCTTCAAGGCTTGCCGCTTTTTTTACTGTGGTAATTTCCCTGCTAATAATCATTGGTGTTAATATTATTAATGCCAAATATAATGCGGTGATTAACCGAACGCTGGTATTTCTGCTGATATTACTGACGCTCAAATGTCTTAATAACAAATTAATCAGAAATATACTGGCGGCTGTTTTACTCATTCCGATCGCAGCGGATATTACGCTGCAGTTATATGCATGGAATAATTTCGACTCAGCGTTTAGTTATGGATTTGCGTTAAGTGTGCTCAATACCACGCCGGGTGAAGCCAGTTCGATGCTCGGGTTGTACTGGCGTGACTGCCTGACGTTTGTCGCGCTGTCCGCGCTGTTTATTTATACCGCGAATACAGGAATGTGGCCTGTTGCACCCCGTTTTCGTCGCTGGCCTGCTATTGCGCTGGCCGCGACGTTGCTTGCTTTTTATGGCCAGGCGCTGCAGCACCAACTCAGGAAAAGCAGCGTTGAGAGTCTGGCGCAGCGTGTAATTCAGGCGACGCCTGTCAGCACGGCAAAAGTCTTTATGCAGGCGATTGAAGATAACGCGGTGGTGGCCAATATCGGCAACAATATTCCTGATTACAAACTCACCCTGTCGGATACCGGTATCGACAACTATGTGCTGATCATCGGTGAGTCCGAGCGTACGGCAAATATGGGTATCTATGGTTATCAACGCGATACCACACCTGAGCTGGTGAAATACCAGTCGCAGCTTTTACTGTTCCGCAATGCCGTAACGCCTGCCCCTGTCACGATCATGGCGGTGCCATTAGCCATGACGGCGGATACGGTAGGTGCGCGCGATCCCCGTAATTATGGCGATAACGTCATTAATATCGCCAATAAAGCAGGGTATGACACCTACTGGTTTAGCCGTCAGGGCAAAGGCGGTGCGCATAATAACGTTATCACCGGTATTGCCATGAATACCAAACAGCATGAGTGGGTGGAAGGGGGATACGATGAAGGCCTGCTGCCCTTGCTGGGCGATGCACTGAAGAAACCGGGCAAAAAAATCATCGTATTGCATTTAAATGGTAGCCATGAACCGGCCTGCCGACGTTTCCCGGCTAATCAGGCGGTGTTAACCGGAGGGAGCGAGGCTGATGATTGCTATGACAACTCCGTGCGGTACACAGATACGGTGATGGGCAAAGTGTTTAACATGCTGGAAAGCTCACGTTCATCGGTAATGTATTTCTCCGATCATGGCCTGATTCGCGACCCGCAGCGTGCAGTGGTTTACTCCCACGGGAATGTCAATCCGCCGAGAGAGGCTCTGCATATTCCCGTGTTTATCTGGTATGGGCATCAGGTTGATTCTGCTCATAAATATACCGGAGACTACAATACCGTCTGGTCGGCTGATGATGTTAATACCCTCGCGGAACTGTGGCTTGGGATCCATCGCCAGGGAGAGCCTGTTCACACTGTACAGTCCTGGCTTGCCGGTTATGATAAAAATGTGTCCGTGCTGGACACGACAGGTAAGTCCTATGAGTGGCGCAATATTCGTTAACACAGACGCGATAAACTTGTTTTTAGCGGTGTGTTAGCCTGCGATGTCTTCTGGTAAATGGAATCATGATGATTAGTGTAAAACGAGATAAGGTCCAGTTTGCGTTATTGCAATTACTCTTTGGACTGTGCGTGATAGCTTTCGGCTGCGTTGTCGTTTCTCCCAATCTTTCTGCCAAAATTTTGGGTGTGGCGGGTGTCACTGCACTTGTTATTTTCCTGCTGGATATCAGGAACTTCAAAAAGAATGATGCATTTTGGCTCTGTCTTGTGCTGCTGGTCATCGGTATCTGCGATCTGGTGTGGTATCGGATGTATAAGGTGGATAACAGCACGGCGATAAACTCATATCGGGCATACCTTGAAGTGGGGAAAATATTGCTGTTTGGTGCGTTCTCTATCTTCGTCTTTGTGAACAGACATCAGATAAAAATAGGCAACAATACAATTCATATGTTGCTGGCCATTGCCGTACAGATAATGGTTGTTATCTATGCGGGTTATCAGTATCTCTTCCTTGAAAACACAAGGGTGACGCTGTCTCTGGCTGGAGGGGCTGATGCAACAGGGGCCGCCTATACGATTGCTTTCATCTCCTTCTACACCATACTGGTGCTGCAGCACAGCTCATCCAGATGGAAAGAGCTTTTCATCCTGGGCCATTTTTTCGTGACCTTCCTGGTGTTAGTCGCGACAGAAACACGGGCCGCTATTTTGACCTATCCCATTATTTTCTTTGGTCTGCTGATGGTCAAACTTTATAAGGAAAAGCATATTCCCTGGAAAGGTGTCGCTGTTTTTCTGATCGCATTACTGGCGGGGGCGTTTATGATGAAAAACAGTTTGCAACAACGATATAACGACCTCAACAGCGATATTGTGGCCTATGATAAGAACAACAGCGTAACGTCTGTAGGGGCGCGTTTTGCCATGTGGAAAACAGGGCTTGCTGCCGCTAAAGATAACTACCTGTGGCAGTCAACTGATGAGCGCAATGCGAAAATAGTGGCTGAAATAAAACGTGATCCGAGTCTGAGTGGTGCGCTGGGCTATATTCAAGGTCATCTACATAATGAAGTGGTAGAAACACTGTCCTTAAAAGGTCCGTCAGGATTAATTCTGTATATTCTGTTTGTGATATCGCTCGGCTGGTATGCATTGCGGAAACAAAAAAGCATTATTCTTTTCGCGTTCCTGGTCTCGATAATTATGTTCGGGCTGAGCGGTGTGATGCTTTATTCAAAAACAACACCTGTTGCCTGGATGCTTACACTGATAATGTCGATTGTTTTCCTGGAGCAGAACAAACACCGCACGGTCATTAAGTAACCGTTTTGATTCTCCACCGGGAAAAAGGTATTCTCCTGGTGGAGAAATGTCATTTACCAGACGAGCATGCCATGAACGAACTGATTTCAGTAATCATCACCACTTACAACAGAGAGGACTTACTGGAACGTGCCATTCGTTCAGTTATTGCTCAGACGTACTCTGCGGTAGAATTGGTTATTGTTGATGATTGTTCTGACGAAAAAACTGCGCAGCTCATCGAGCAGATGAGAGCGGAGTGTGACGCGCGTTTTGTCCATTTCACCTATGAACGTAATGAAAAGAACAGCGGTTCTAACTTCAGCCGGAACCGGGGTTATGCGCTCTCGCACGGGGTGTTTGTAACGGGTCTGGATGATGATGACTATTTCCTGCCAGAACGCCTGACAAAGCTCGCCGAGCGCTACGATGACAACTATGCCTTCGTGACGGATACCCCTGCCAGACTGGACAAAAACCACCGTACCTACCCGGACACAGATGATAAAAGAATCATAGAGTTACAGGATATTCTGTGTGAAAACGTGGTGGGTAATCAGGTACTGACGACCAAAGAAAAGCTGTTAGGTGTGGGCGGATTTTCCCCTGAGATCAAACAGCAACAGGATCGTGATGTCTGGATTAAATTGATCCTTAAATATGGCCCTGGTATTAAATACAGTTTCAGTACGGCAATGGTGGATGCTGAACACGGCAGTAACCGAATTACGTCGCAAATTAAAAAGTATAATGCGTACCGTAAACTCTATTTTAAATATCGCCAGCATATGTCTGAAGTTACGCGCAGTAATAACCTTTTTCAGCTCATGTCGTTCCGGGGGTTTAAATCGACGCGCATGAACTGCTTATTACGCGGGCATAAAAAAGACGCCAAGTTAAAAATGAAACTGTTTCGCCGTACGTTAAAAGAACTGTTCTGAGTTTGATAAGGTGAAATGATGAATCTCAATGTAACGAATAAACTCATCAAGAAAACCCGTCGCTGGCACAAAAAAACGGGTTTTTCTCTTTTTCAGCGTGCGGCCAGCCATTTTGAGCAGAAGAAAAAAGAGACGATTTTTAGCGTTATTGACGATCTGAAGGTCCAGCCTGATGCTGCAGACGCAGCGGAACCGGCGCAATCGCGTATTATCTGGATCTGTTGGTTCCAGGGGCTTGATAGCGCACCCGGGCTGGTGAAGCGTTGCATTGCTTCCGTGCAGCGTAATGCGCCAGAAGCGCAGGTCATTATCCTGACGGATGAGAACATCCCTGACTATCTCACCCTCCCGGAACATATCAAAACCAAATACCAGGCCGGGCTTATCAGTAAGGCGCAATATTCCGATATTGTTCGTTGTTCATTACTGTATCAGTACGGGGGGATCTGGATGGATGCCACCGTATTTATGACGAAGCCGGTACCGGAGTCGTTCTATGAAAATGCCTTCTCATCACTGCGTTTTGATTCACCTGAAAATGCGCTGAGTCAGGGTTACTGGACGGCCTATTTTCTTGCTGCCCGGAAGGGGAATTCGCTGGTGAAGCTGGTTCGGGATATCCTGTATCGCTACTGGCAGCACCACAATTCTCTGATTGAATACTTCCTCATTGATTACAGCTTCTTGTACGCACGTGAGAGGTATCCGCAGCTTCGCCAGGTGATGGATCGACAGCCGGTCACCGGGAATAACCGCTTTTTGATCCGCCAGTACATCTCGGCTAAACCCGACAGGGCGGCAATGGTGGTGCTGAATAATGATCCTGTAGGCATTTATAAGCTTTCGCACAAAGAACAATACCGCACTTCGGACAACGGTCAGCCAACGGTTTATAGCCAGATCCTGGACGGTTCCTTCCATCCTGAGTGACAAAAAAGCCACCTTAACGGTGGCTTGTTGCTATCAGGGTTTTTTACCCCATCCCTGCCATTGATGCTGGACGTATTTCACCAGCGTGCTTTCACTGATGCTTTCGCCAATAACGGAGAAGAAACGGGTCGCGTAGACTGGTTCAGGCGGTTTTTTCGGCAAGCAGCTCTTCACACCACGGAACGGGTTACGTGGTGCTGTGGGGACGGGTTGCCCCAGATTCGGCGTCGACGTATCAACCTGCGGTTCATTCAGCAGATCGCCCGGACGCACCAGGGTGATATCGGACGGCAGGGTTGGCAACATTTGTTGCAGAACGCGAACGGTAGACGGATGCGGGTGGCCGATGGCAATTGCCGAGCCATTGCGCCGGGCCAGTTGCACGGCACGATTGAACTGCATGCGGATGTCCGCTTCGTTCTGGGTATCATCCAGGAACACCTTGCGCTTAATCACCTTCACGCCTGTCCCCTGCGCGGCACGCATGGCCTGGCTGTTGCCGATGGTCATACTGTCCAGGAAATAGAGGTTATAGCGCTCCAGAGCCTGCATCACTTTCAACATGCCAAACAGGCTGGATGTCATCGCGCTGCCCATGTGGTTGTTCAGGCCCACGGCATACGGAACTTTATTGTAAGCGTCGCGGATGATGCGATCGATTTCATCGCTGCTCATCTCCGGGCGCAGGGTGTCTTTTTCCAGCGGTTGTTTGCTGAGCGGAGCCATTGGCAGATGGATAAGCACCTGATGGCCGCTGTTGTGGGCTTTGGTCGCCATCTCACGCGCATGTGGTGCATTAGGGAGAACGGCGACAGAGATGGCTGACGGCATCGCCAGCACCTGGTTTTCTGTTTGCGGACGATAACCGAAGTCATCAATCACAATGGCGAGTTTACCCGCGTATACCGGTGCAGCCAGCGCCAGTGCGCTGGCGACGGAGAGCATAATTCGACGAAATTGAAGCAAAGCTTATCTTCCCAACCACGGTTGTGGATTGACCGCCTGACCCTGACGACGAATTTCGAAATAGAGTGACGGGCGGCCCTGACCGCCACTGCTGCCTACAAGGGCGATGGGTTGGCCGGCGCGTACCTGAGTGCCCACGCTGACCAGTGCGCTCTGGTTGTAACCGTAAAGACTCATATCACCTTTACCGTGCTCAACCACCACCACCAGCCCGTAGCCCTGCAGCCAGTCGGCCAGGATCACGCGGCCATCGGCGATGGCTTTCACTTCGCTACCTTCAGACGCACCGATAACTATCCCTTTCCAACGTAGTTCACCCTGCAGCTGTTCGCCATAACGATGCAGAATAGAACCGCGAACGGGCCAGAAAGCCTGACCATTAGGTGAGCCCAGGCCGCCGGTACGCGACATCAGGGAACGTTCGCTTTCACTTGGTTTGTAGGTGGTCCCTTTGCGGGAGGCTTCCTGCTGTTTGTCGCGAACAGCCTGTGCATCACGGGCTTCTTTTTCGGCGCGCGCTTTGGCCGCCGCTTCCGCACGCGCAATGCTGTTGCGCAGCCTGGATTCGTTGGCGCGCATTTCGCTTAACTGGCTCTGGCCTTCCTGAATGGAGGACTCCAGGCCGGAAAGCGTTTTCTTACGCTCGTTACGTGCCTGCTCAAGCTTCGCCTGCTGCGCCTGTTGATCGTAGAGCAGCGTCTGCTGCTGGCTCTGCTTCTCTTCCAGCTCGGCTTTTTGGGTGGTGACTTCTTCGCGGGTCTGTTTCAGCTGCGCGATCGTCTCCTGACGCGCCTGGTTCAGATAACCAAAGTAAGCCTGCAAACGCTGGCCGCGCTGGCTCTCTTCGCCGCTCAGGATTAACTGCAGACCGGTGTGTTCACCCTGGCGGAAAGCGGCATCAAGTTGCGCGGCAAGATTGCGTTCCTGCGCATCACGCTGGCGTTCCAGTTTGGCAATCGACGCGTTCATATCGTCGATCTGTTTATTCAACTGGGCGAGCGTGTTCTGCGTTTCACGGAGCTTACGCGCGGCGGCGGAGATGGCCTCTTCCTGCTGCTTAAGCTGCGCAAGGAGTGAGGAGCGCTGCTGCTGCTGCTGGCGTACCGCCCGCTCTTTGGCGGCGATATCGGCCTGAATGGATTTTAGCTGGTCGCGATCGTCCGCGTGGGCGGATGCGGCGCACAGCAATACGCCAGCGCTGAGTGCGCTGGCGTAAAGCAAAGGCCTGACTGATAACCTAAGCGGCTTCACGGCCCATGTGATTGAAAAAATCGCCTTTCCCCTCATGGGGATCGATTATTTCACGATGAACAGCGGCTTGCCAGTCATCTCTTCAGGGATTTCCATACCCATCAGCGTCAACATAGTTGGCGCGATGTCGGAAAGCTTGCCGCCTTCCACCGCTTTCAGGGCTTTATCACCCACATAAATCAGCGGAACAGGCAGGTTGGTATGGGCAGTGTGTGCCTGACCGGTTGCCGGGTCGCGCATCTGTTCGGCGTTACCGTGGTCAGCGGTGATCAGCAGCTGGCCGCCAACGGATTCAACCGCTTTTGCTACCTGCTCAACACAGTGATCCAGCGCTTCAACGGCTTTAACTGCGGCTTCCATCACGCCGGTATGACCAACCATATCGCCATTCGGATAGTTACAGATGATGGTGTCATACTTGCCGCTTTCGATTGCCGCCACCAGTTTTTCGGTCAGCTCGGCAGAGCTCATTTCTGGCTGCAGATCGTAGGTCGCCACTTTTGGAGAGTTAATCAGAATGCGATCTTCGCCTTTGAACGGCTCTTCTACACCGCCGTTAAAGAAGAAGGTGACGTGCGCGTATTTCTCGGTTTCGGAAATACGCAGCTGCGTTTTATCGTTCTTCGCCATCCATTCGCCGAAGGTGTTTGCCAGCGACGCGGGTGGGTAAGCGCACGGAGCTTTAATGTCTGCTGCGTATTCAGTCAGCTGGATGAAGTCGAGTTTCACCACTTTTTTACGGGTGAAACCGTCGAAATCGCTATTTACGAATGCGCGGGTGATTTCACGCGCGCGGTCAGCACGGAAGTTCATGAAGATCAGCGCATCGCCATCTTCCATTGCGGCATCGGCCTGACCTTCAGCACGAATAACGGTCGCTTTCACGAATTCGTCGTTTTCATCACGTGCGTAAGCCGCTTCCAGACCTGCAACGGCAGTCGCAAACTGGAATTCACCTTTTGCCAGCGTCATCAGGTCATAGGCCTGTTCAACGCGATCCCAGCGGTTGTCGCGATCCATCGCGTAGTAGCGGCCAATGATGGACGCCACACGGCCTTTACCCAGTGCAGCAAACTTATCTTCGAAGGCTTTCAGTGAACCTTCTGCGCTACGTGGTGGCGTATCGCGGCCATCCAGGAACGCATGCAAATAGATTTTTTCAGCACCGCGTTCTGCTGCCAGCTCAACCATTGCCATGATGTGATCTTCGTGGCTGTGAACGCCGCCAGCGGAGAGCAAGCCCATGATGTGTACAGCTTTACCCGCAGTAACGGCTTTATCCACTGCACCAGACAGCACCGGGTTGGCGAAGAACGCTCGTTCTTTGATTTCAACGTCCAGACGGGTCAGATCCTGATAGACGATACGACCTGCGCCCAGGTTAACGTGACCGACTTCGGAGTTACCCATCTGGCGATCCGGCAGACCCACTTCCAGGCCCGACGCATCAATCAGGGTATGGGGACGTTTTGCCCACAGTGCATCCATGACCGGGGTTTTGGCGTTGAAAATGGCGTTATCCTGCTGATCTTCGCGGTAGCCATAGCCATCCAGAATCACCAGTACCATAGGTTTTTTAGAAACCGACATTGCGACAACCTCATGCTCAAGAGACAAAAAATTTGCGTAATTTTACTACAGCTGAATCGATAAAATAGCCGCAGAAGATCAAAGAATGCGTAGGGGCAAGGCAGTTCCCCGGTTATTTTGAGGCTTTTTTTTCGTGGCATGCCGCAGAAAATGGATTAGCTTATTGTCGCTGGCTGTATTTGCCACAACGCACAGGTATACTCCTGTCCTGGTTTTTTTAATCACTTAGTCGGGAGTTGTTACCCCCCATGCAAGAAATTATGCAATTTGTTAGCCGCCACCCGGTTCTGAGCATCGCGTGGATTGGCCTGCTGGCCGCTGTCCTGTTCACCACCTTTAAGGGGCTGACGTCTAAAATTAAGGTGATCACCCGTGGTGAAGCGACGCGTCTGATCAACAAAGAAGAGGCGGTGATTGTCGATCTGCGTCAGCGTGACGATTTCCGTAAAGGTCACATTGCAGGTGCTATCAACCTGCTGCCTGCTGAAATCAAAGCGAACAACATCGGTGAGCTGGATAAGCATAAAGCCCAGCCAATTATCGTTGTGGACGGTACCGGCATGCAGGCGCAGGAATCTGCCAGCGCGCTCCATAAAGCAGGCTTCGAAAACGTCTCTGTACTGAAAGAAGGCATTTCCGGCTGGAGCGGGGAAAACCTTCCTCTGGTTCGCGGTAAATAAGGAGTTCAGTGATGGCCAATATTGAGATCTACACCAAAGCGACCTGCCCGTTCTGCCACCGTGCGAAAGCGCTGCTGAACAGCAAAGGCGTAACGTTCCAGGAATTGCCGATCGATGGTGACGCAACAAAACGCGAAGAGATGATTCAACGTAGTGGTCGCACGACGGTTCCGCAGATTTTTATTGATGCGCAGCACATTGGCGGCTGTGATGACTTGTATGCGCTCGACGCGCGTGGTGGACTCGATCCCCTGCTGCGCTAAGAGACTTTAGGACAATTAAAAAGGGTTTTTCCATGTCAGAACAAAACAACACCGAAATGACTTTCCAGATCCAGCGCATCTACACCAAGGATGTCTCTTTCGAAGCGCCAAATGCGCCACACGTTTTCCAGAAAGATTGGCAGCCAGAGGTTAAACTTGATCTTGATACCGCATCCACTCAGCTGGCGGATGATGTGTACGAAGTCGTACTGCGTGTGACCGTTACTGCTTCTCTGGGCGAAGAAACTGCATTCCTGTGCGAAGTACAACAGGGTGGCATCTTCTCCATCGGCGGCATCGAAGGTAACCAGATGGCGCATTGCCTGGGTGCATACTGCCCGAACATCCTGTTCCCGTATGCGCGTGAATGCATCACCAGCCTGGTTTCTCGCGGTACTTTCCCGCAACTGAACCTGGCACCTGTAAACTTTGATGCGCTGTTCATGAACTATCTGCAGCAGCAGGCTGGCGAAGGTGCTGAACAACATCAGGATGCCTGATGAGCACTGTTAATGCGTCAATGACTGTGATCGGTGCCGGTTCATACGGCACCGCTCTTGCCATCACGCTGGCAAGAAATGGTCACGACGTGGTCCTGTGGGGCCACGACCCTAAACATGTCGCGACGTTGCAACACGACCGCTGCAACGTGGCGTTTCTCCCGGACGTTCCGTTCCCTGACTCTTTGCACCTGGAAAGCGACCTTGCGACCGCGCTGGCGGCCAGTCGCAATATTCTGATTGTGGTGCCGAGCCATGTGTTTGGCGAAGTCCTGCGTCAGATTAAGCCGCTGATGCGCCCGGATGCGCGCATTGTGTGGGCGACGAAAGGGCTGGAAGCTGAAACGGGACGCCTGTTGCAGGACGTTGCTCGTGAAGCGCTGGGCGATGCCATTCCGCTGGCCGTTATTTCCGGACCGACGTTTGCTAAAGAGCTGGCTGCCGGCCTGCCGACGGCAATCTCGCTGGCATCAACCGACCCGACTTTCTCTGACGATCTTCAGCATCTGCTGCACTGCGGCAAGAGCTTCCGTGTCTACAGCAACCCCGATTTTATCGGTGTGCAGCTGGGCGGTGCGGTGAAGAACGTGATTGCTATTGGTGCCGGGATGTCAGACGGTATTGGTTTTGGCGCGAATGCACGTACGGCGCTGATCACCCGTGGGTTGACCGAGATGTCCCGTCTTGGTGCGGCGCTGGGCGCTGACCCGGCCACCTTTATGGGGATGGCTGGTCTGGGCGATTTGGTACTGACCTGTACCGACAACCAGTCGCGTAACCGCCGTTTTGGCATGATGCTCGGACAGGGCATGGATGTGAAAGGCGCGCAGGAGAAGATTGGTCAGGTGGTTGAAGGCTACCGCAATACCAAAGAAGTCCGCGAATTGGCACACCGTTTTGGTGTCGAAATGCCAATAACCGAGGAAATTTATCAGGTATTGTATTGCGGAAAAAATGCGCGCGAGGCAGCATTGACCTTATTAGGTCGTGCGCGCAAGGACGAGCGCAGCAGCAACTAGTCGCAGGGATCCTTGTTAGCTATATGACCCAGCCAGCGCAGAACTGGCTGGTCATTAACATATCGTCTGGAGTATGCAATGCCGTGTGAAGAACTGGATATCGTCTGGAACAATATTAAAGCCGAAGCCCGGGCTTTGGCCGACTGCGAGCCTATGCTGGCCAGCTTCTATCACGCGACGCTACTCAAGCACGAAAACCTCGGCAGCGCCCTGAGCTATATGCTCGCCAACAAACTGGCTTCCTCCATCATGCCTGCTATCGCTATTCGTGAAGTGGTGGAAGAGGCCTACGCCGCAGACCCTGAAATGATCGCCTCCGCTGCCTGCGATATCCAGGCCGTGCGCACGCGTGACCCGGCAGTGGATAAATACTCCACGCCGCTGCTGTATCTGAAAGGTTTCCACGCCTTACAGGCTTATCGCATCGGCCACTGGCTGTGGAACGAAGGCCGCCGCGCGCTGGCTATCTTCCTGCAAAACCAGGTTTCCGTCACCTTCCAGGTGGATATTCACCCAGCAGCGAAAATTGGCCGTGGGATCATGCTCGACCACGCCACCGGTATTGTGGTCGGTGAAACGGCGGTGATTGAAGATGACGTCTCAATTCTGCAGTCGGTCACGTTGGGCGGTACCGGTAAAACCAGCGGCGATCGTCATCCGAAAATTCGTGAAGGGGTGATGATTGGTGCAGGGGCGAAAATCCTCGGCAATATCGAAGTCGGACGCGGCGCGAAGATCGGCGCGGGTTCCGTGGTACTGCAGCCCGTTCCACCGCACACGACTGTCGCGGGTGTACCGGCGCGTATTGTCGGCAAGCCAGACAGTGATAAACCGTCGATGGATATGGATCAGCACTTCAATGGTATTCGCCATACCTTTGAATACGGCGACGGTATTTGAGAACACGCCTGAGGCGCTGCAATCGTATCGATTAACGCAGCGCCACCCGAGAAATTAGCTGCGTAGTACCGCGCCAGGGTAACCCAACTGACGCCATGCTTCATACACGACGACCGACACCGCATTTGACAGGTTCATACTGCGGCTGTCCGGCATCATCGGGATCCGGATTTTTTGTTCCGCGGGCAAGGCGTCCAGAATGGTTGCTGGCAGACCACGGGTTTCCGGGCCAAACATCAGATAATCACCGTCCTGATAGCTTACGGCGCTGTGTGCTGGCGTGCCTTTAGTGGTCAGGGCGAACATGCGCTGCGGTTTCTCTGCTTCCAGAAATGCGGCGTAATCGTGATGACGAACCACGGCAGTAAATTCATGATAATCCAGCCCCGCGCGGCGCAGACGTTTGTCGTCCCACGCAAACCCCATCGGCTCGATGATATGCAGGCGAAACCCGGTGTTGGCGCACAGGCGAATGATATTGCCGGTGTTCGGTGGAATTTCTGGTTCGAATAAAACGATGTTAAGCATGCTGCCCCCTTAATTGCGCGGGCAGCATAGCACTTTCATTACGCTGCGTCCCCCTGAGCAAGCGCTGCCAGCGATGCAGGTAATTTACTCAGCTCCTGTACCAGTGAATCCTGGCTGATTTCACCGATCGTTTTCGTGCCGGTCAGCGTCATCGCCACCTTCATCTCTTTCTCGATCAGGTTCAGCAGGTTTGCCACGCCCGCCTGGCCGTGGGTGGCCAGCGCATAGAGGTACGCGCGCCCCAGCAATACGCTGTCTGCACCGAGCGCTATCATGCGCACCACGTCCAGCCCGCTGCGGATACCGCTGTCGGCCAGAATGGCGATATCGCCTTTCACTGCGTCAGCAATGGCCGGCAGCGCGCGCGCAGAAGAGAGCACCCCATCAAGCTGACGTCCGCCATGGTTTGACACCACAATACCGTCCGCACCAAAGCGCACGGCGTCGCGGGCATCGTCCGGATCGAGGATCCCCTTGATCACCATCGGGCCGTCCCAGAATTCGCGGATCCACTCCAGGTCTTTCCAGGAGATTGACGGATCGAAGTTATTCGCCAGCCAGCCGATGTAATCTTCCAGCCCGGTCGGTTTACCCAGATAGGCTGAAATATTACCCAGGTCGTGCGGACGCCCGTTCAGGCCAACATCCCACGCCCACTGCGGGTGAGTCACAGCCTGCCAGTAGCGGCGCAGGGCGGCATTCGGGCCGCTCATACCGGAGTGGGCATCACGATAGCGTGCGCCTGGTGTTGGCATATCGACGGTAAAGACCAGCGTTGAGCACCCTGCTGCTTTGGCGCGCTCCAGTGCGTTACGCATAAAGCCGCGATCGCGCAGGACATACAGCTGGAACCACATCGGGCGCTTAATGGTGGGGGCGACTTCTTCAATCGGGCAGACGGAAACGGTGGAGAGGGTAAAGGGGATCCCTTTGGCATCTGCCGCTGCGGCCGCCTGCACTTCACCACGACGGGCGTACATGCCGCACAAACCGACGGGGGCGAGGGCCACCGGCATGGAGAGCGTTTCATTAAACAGCGTTGTCTCCAGGCTCAGATCGGACATATTCTTCAGCACGCGCTGGCGCAGGGCCACGTCTGACAGATCTTCCACATTGCGGCGCAGGGTATGTTCGGCATACGCACCGCCGTCGATATAGTGGAACAGGAATGGCGGCAAAATGCGCTGCGCCGCGGCGCGATAGTCACTGGCTGCGGAAATAATCATGCTTTGTTCTCCCTGGAAATATCGTTGTCGCCAGGCAGACGGGTAATACGCGCCTGTCGGGCCTGATCTTCATCGAAGCGTTTAATGGTGGTGTGGACGAAGCCCAGATGCGCCATCATCGCTTTGCGCGCGGCGTCGGCATCACCGGCCAGAATGGCGTTGAGTACCGCCTCATGCTGCTCGGTCAGCCGGGCAAAAACGGGCGGAACCAGATACATACGCTGACGGCTCTGCTTCACGGAAGATTGCAGCAGGTCGAAGAAACCGCGCATGGTTTGCAGCAGAACGACGTTGTGCGACGCCTCGGCAATCGCCAGATGAAAGCGCACGTCCGCCTGGGAGGCGATGTCCGGGTCGCTGCTTTGGGTCGCTTCGAAGCAGGCTTTGAGCTTCTCTTTGTCGGCCTCAGTTGCCCGCATGGCCGCATGCCAGGCGGTGCTGGTTTCGATGGCGTGGCGTGCTTCGAGGATGTCAAAGCTGTAGTCCGGGTCGTTTTCCATCAGCGTTTTCAGCGGCTGGACGATGTTTTGCTCGGACCAGTCATCATGCTGCCAGCGGACAAATGTGCCACCGCCGCGACGGCTCAGCAACACGCCTTCACTAACCAGCGTGGCCAGCGCTTCGCGCAGTGAATTGCGCGACACACCAAGCTGAGCGGCAAGCTGGCGCTCGGCGGGCAACTTCATGCCCGCCTCCAGCTGTTGTTCTTCAATCAGCGCCCGCACGCGAGAGGCAATCTCGTCGGACAGGCGTCTGGGCATCACTATCATGGGATCATCCAGGTTAAGACATAGGCCTGCAGCGTGGTGATTACCCCGACCATGCAGGTAAATATCAGGCTGTGTTTAACGGTAAAGCGGAACAGATCCGACTCTTTACCCACCAGTCCCACCGCGGCACAGGCAATGGCGATGGACTGCGGAGAAATCATCTTGCCGGTGACGCCGCCAGTGGTATTGGCCGCAACCAGCAGTACGTCTGAGACGCCGATCTGCTGCGCGGCTGTCGCTTGTAGTGCGGCAAACAGGGCGTTAGATGAGGTGTCTGAACCGGTCAGGAATACCCCCAGCCAGCCGAGGAATGGCGAGAAGAAGGTAAAGGCATGGCTGGTATGAGCCAGCGCCAGTGCCAGCGTGGAGGAGAGGCCGGAGTAGTTCGAAATAAATGCGAACGCCAGCACCATGCCGATGGAGTAAATCGGCAGCATCAGTTCTTTAATGGTTGCCGCAAAGGTCTGAATGGCGGCGGCAGGTTTCATGCGCAGCCATACCACTGAAAGAATAGCGGCAAACAGGATGGCCGTACCGGTTGCGGAGAACCAGTCAAATTTATACACCGCAGCATACGGCGTGGCCGCGTGTACCACGGGTGGCATGCGGGCAACCATCTTGTCGAGGAACGGCACGGAGATGTTAATCACCATGTCGTACAGCGCACCGCCAGGGGCGAACAGGGCTTTAAACGGTGGAATGCTCCACAGCGTAACGGTTGCGGTCAGGAACAGGAACGGTGACCATGCGCGGACAATCTGCCCCGGGGTGTAGCCTGTGCGTGCCAGTGTGTTATCGACCTGCGCAGCACCCATATCGGCAAAACGGAAAATACGCACCGGCTGCCAGCGCTTCAGGAACAACGTCAGACAGACCAGTGAGACCAGCGAGGAGATAATGTCCGGCAGTTCCGGGCCGAGGAAGTTTGAGCTGAGGAACTGGGCAATAGCGAACGAACCACCCGCCACCATCACTGCAGGCCAGGTCTCTTTCACACCGCGCCAGCCGTCCATAATCGCCATGATCCAGAACAGCACGATGATGGTCAGGAACGGCAACTGGCGGCCAACCATCTGGCCAATTTCGAAGCTGTTCAGCCCGGTAACCTGTCCGGCCACCAGAATCGGAATCCCCATTGCACCAAACGCCACCGGTGCGGTGTTCACAATCAGGCAAAGACCTGCGGCATACAGTGGGTTAAAGCCCAGGCCTACCAGTAATGCGGCGGTGATAGCTACAGGCGCACCAAACCCTGCCGCACCCTCAAGAAATGCGCCGAAGGAGAAGCCGACAATCAGCATCTGTAAGCGCTGGTCAGGTGTGATGGAGAGGATCGACGAGCGGATTATGTCGAACTGCCCGGTTTTCACCGAGATTTTATAGACAAACACCGCAGCAATGATGATCCACGCAATCGGCCACAGGCCGTAGAAGAAGCCATACACGACGGAAGCCAGGGCGCGGTCGACCGGCATTTTATAGAAAAACAGCGCCACCAGAAGGGCGATGGTGACGGTGTACGTGGCGGCAAGATAGCCCTTCAGCTTGAGCTTAATCAGCGCAAAGAAGAAGAACAGGATCGGAAGCGATGCGATCAGACTCGACAGCCAGATATTCCCGGCTGGATCGTAGTTTTGTTGCCAGAGGCTCATGCAGGTCTCCTGGGGACCATACAGTCTGCACTTCGGGTGAGTCTCCGCTCATCTCCGTGTCACAGTCTGTGTAAAAGTGGTCCTGCCAATGTTGTTGTGTAGGGTGAATGACAATGAATGGTTAACTGAATGTTATAGATAGGCAATGATTTTGTGAGCAAAAATGATGGAAATGTGAACCGGGGGAGGATTGGTTATGGGATTGGTTGGGCCAATTTGAAGTGGGATGGGACCTGATACCCTCACCCCGGCAAACTGCGCCGTACAGTCCCCTCGCCCCTTTGGGGAGAGGGTTAGGGTGAGGGGAAAATGATCAGAACGGCGTCTTACAAAAACCCGTCATCTCTTTCAGGCCCATTTCACGGCCAAGTTCGGTCATCGGGTGCACCGCCACCAGGCCACGGACGCTTTTCTTCAGCTTGCCCATGTCAGCCTGCTCTTTTTTGGTGATCGCGCGGCGGTGCGGCATGTTCATCAGCTTCTGGGCTTCTTTGCTCAGCTTCTGGCCTTTAACTTCGCGCAGACGTTCGATTTCTGTTTCGAGCGTGGCTGTCTCTTTTTCGAGCTCAGCGTACTTTTCAGCGGAATCGATAAGTGACAGACCAGCCATCTGGTGGCGGATCAGATCCAGGCGGTCGCTCAGGCGTTTAATTTCGTTCTTTTCGACTTCTTTCATGACAAATGACTCTAAAAACGGGGGAATTTACAGGAAGGATACACCAATGTGCGCAGGCTTACTTCTGAAACGCTTTTTTTAAGCTGATTCGGGAAATCAGCTCTGTCAGGGAAAGCACCATAGTGGATCTGACAACCTGTTGATAACGAAGCTTTTGCATCGCGTACAGTTCAGGATCGCTGTTATCAAAATGCGGTACAGGAGGCAGTGCGGAGACGCAGTGTAGCTCGCCGAGAGGTCCCAGAATTTCATCATCGGTGAAGGCGTACTCATTCCCGTCATGATTTAACTCTTCGCGCAGCGCCATTAACAGCTCAGCGTCTTCATACTCTGGCCTGCTCAGCACGCCAAGACCATAAATCAGCTTCAGGCGAACCGATAAATCGCCCAGCGGTCCGTCTCCGTCCAGTAACGGTTCTACAGCATATTTTACCGCGTAGTCGTCTTTGCGAAACACCTGAAGTACCAGAATGTTCACCGCCTCTGTCAGTAATTCGACGGCGGCAATCAGGAAACTTCGTACGGTTTTGCCAGCATTCAGACGCTCAAGCACACGATTTTCAAAGGCCTGGGTTTGTTCCATTATTGCCTGCATATCTGACAATCTGTAATTTGGGCGCAGGTTAACCTGCGCCGCATTCTGCATCATTTGGTTGCGTTGTATGCGTTAACCGCCTCCACAACCACGTTGCTGTTGGCATCCAGACCAGAAATCTGCGCCAGTGCAGCCTGTGGGCCTTCATCGCCGATCAACTGAGCCAGCTCCTGTGCCTGTGGATCCTGCTCGCTGCGGTAATGCATCGCGGCAGCAATCCCTTTCACCAGGCTGGCATGCGGCAGGCTGTATTCCAGCGTACCCAGCAGGGGCTTAATCAGGCGGTCACCTGCGCTCAGTTTACGCAATGGCTGACGGCCAACGCGCTCAACGTCATCTTTCAGATACGGGTTTTCAAAACGACCGAGGATTTTCTGGATGTATGCTGCGTGTTTGTCAGCATCAAAACCGTAACGTTTGATCAGCACCGCGCCGCTCTCTTCCATTGCCCCTTTCACCACCGCGCGGATGTTCTCATCGAGGATCGCATCACGAATGGTCTGATGACCGGCCAATTTTCCGAG
Organism: Enterobacter cloacae complex sp. 2024EL-00214; assembly: GCF_043945575.1. Classification (NCBI taxonomy): domain Bacteria; kingdom Pseudomonadati; phylum Pseudomonadota; class Gammaproteobacteria; order Enterobacterales; family Enterobacteriaceae; genus Enterobacter; species Enterobacter cloacae complex sp. 2024EL-00214. The sequence continues at coordinate 60,541 of NZ_JBIMRC010000015.1, forward strand.
GTACGCGGTTATAGCATGCCCGGTGTTCAGCGTGAAGAGTTTACGTTCGACAAATGCCATCAGGTTATCAGTTAATTCCATTCCCGGGATGGTCGGCAGCGTACCTTTAAACTGCGTTTTATCGACGATCCACTCGCTGAAGGTTTCTACCGTCACTTCCAGCGGGTCGCGGGTGGCGGATTCAGACGGCGGTACGATACGGTCAACGGCGGAATCCACAAAGCCAACGTGCGCTTCAACCCAGGCTTTGTCTTCGTCGGCGACGGCTGCCAGAACGTGGCCTTTCAGCTGCGTGGTACCGCGTACCATGTTTTCGCAGGCGATGATGTTCAGTGGGGTTTCGATACCCTGTGCTTTACGTTTTGCCAGACCTTTTGCTACCGCAGGAGCGATGCGTTCAAGCACGACCGGGCCAACGGCCGTCGTGACCAGGTCAACGCTTGCGATCAGGTCAATCACGTCGTCACCAATGCTGCTTACTGCATTTACGCCAGATACCGTCTCAACCTGCTCGTTTTCTCCCACCACGTGTACCTGGTAGCTATGACGGGCATTCAGGGCGTCGAGTACTACCTGATTCACATCGGCGAATGTCAGCGTAATGCCCGCGTCTGCCAGCAGTTTGCCGATAAAACCACGACCGATATTACCTGCGCCAAAATGTAATGCTTTCATAGTGTTAACCTTCATCAATGTTTTTACCCGAGAGGGCTGGGGTGAGGCTTATCCCTCACCCTAACCCTCTCCCAAAGGGAGAGGGAATAGTTCGGACTTACTTGTTTAAGAGAGCCAGTACTTCTTCTACGCTGGTGGTGCTGGCCAGGCGCTCAATGACAGACTCGTCATCCAGGGCGTTGGTCAGGCTGGTAATCACCTGAATGTGCTCGTTGTTACGTGCAGCGATACCAATCACCAGGCGGGCGATGTCGTCTTCTTCTTCACCGAAGCGCACACCCTGTGGATACTGACAGAACACGACGCCGGTTTTCAGCACGCGGTCTTTCGCTTCAACCGTACCGTGTGGAACCGCAATGGATTCTCCCAGGTAGGTTGGGGTCAGTTTTTCACGTTCCAGCATTGCATCAACATATTCAGGCTGAACGTAACCGCCTTTCACCAGCTGCTCACCGGCAAAGCGAATCGCTTCTTCTTTGTTGGAAGCAGTACGGCCCAGGAAGATGTTCTCCGCGCCCAGTTTGAACAGGTGGCTATCGTTTGCATCGAAACTGTCCTGCAGGCTGCTACGCACTTTGACTTCATTGTCTTCATGACGCTGCGCTGCAACCAGACGTTCGGTCAGGCTGGTGTACAGACCGCTGTCCAGGAAGTTGGTCAGCGAAATGTGCTGGGCCTGTGGTACCTGACGCATGGCGCGTTCGGTCAGATCGCGGTGCGTAATAACCAGATCAACATCCGGTGGCAGGCTGTTGATGGCGCTGTTGGTGACGGAGATGTGGGTCAGACCCGCATCCTGTACTTTCTTACGCAGCACGCCTGCACCCATTGCGCTGGAACCCATACCGGCGTCGCAGGCAACGATGATTTTACGTACGTGGCTCAGGTCGTTAGAGACATCACCAGCCGCCAGCGGGGTTGCGCCTTTGGATTCTGCTTTCATGTCGTGCATACGACGGGTAGCCGCTTCGATGTCGTCCTCTTCTTTTACTTTGCTGGTTTTCAGCAGGATAGAAGAAACGACGAAGGAGACCGCCATTGCCGCACAGATAGCTGCGATGTTAGCGAAGTAAGCGCCTTTTGGCGTCATCGCCAGAACTGCCAGAATAGACCCCGGAGATGCCGGAGAAACCAGACCACCACCCAGCACGCTCAGAGTGAACACGCCAGTCATACCGCCGAGGATAACGGCCAGGATCAGACGTGGGTTCATCAGCACGTACGGGAAGTAAATCTCGTGGATACCACCCAGGAAGTGGATGATAGCCGCACCGCCAGCAGACTGTTTTGCGCTACCGCGACCGAAGAAGATGTACGCCAGCAGAACACCCATACCCGGGCCTGGGTTTGCTTCAATCAGGAAGAAGATAGACTTGCCAAGCTCATGGGACTGCTGAATACCCAACGGTGAGAAGATACCGTGGTTGATGGCGTTGTTGAGGAACAGGATTTTCGCCGGTTCAACAAAGATGGACGCCAGCGGCAGCATGTCATGCACAACCATGAAGTTAACGCCCGCTGACAGAACCTTGGACAGCACTTCAACTGCCGGGCCAATGCCGAGGAATGCCAGCAGCGCCAGGATCATACCGATGATACCGGCAGAGAAGTTGTTCACCAGCATTTCGAAGCCAGAGCGGATCTTACCATCAACCCAGGCGTCGAAATGTTTGATCGCCCAGCCGCCCAACGGCCCGGCAATCATTGCCCCGAGGAACATCGGCATATCCGCACCGACGATAACACCCATCGTGGTAATAGCACCGACCACACCACCACGGTCACCGCCGACCAGACGACCACCGGTGAAACCGATGAGCAGAGGCAGCAGATAGGTAATCATTGGGCCAACAAGTTTCGCCAGCGTTTCGTTAGGCAACCACCCTGTCGGAATGAACAATGCAGTGATGATACCCCACGCGATAAACGCGCCGATATTTGGCATCACCATGTTGCTGAGGAAGCGACCAAAGCTTTGAACTTTGATCTTGAAATCGGATGACATAAAACACCCCTTCTTCTGTTTACGCTAAGGCTTGCGGCCCGAGGTTTATCGTTAATGTGCGGCGGTAGAGGTAGCCGGGCTCTGTTCTGATGTTGTGAAATCTGGCACTGAATCGTTCAACTGTCCAGACGGTGAAAATTTGTGTGATCTAAATCACGCAAATGTAGGGTAAGAGGATATTAATGAAGTGATGCTGATCACAAAAGTGACGCATAAAAAAAATACAACGGGCATAAAAAGAGCAAAACATCCCATTATTTGTGATTGATATCACATTGAGTGGCCGTGTGTTTGTTTGTGAATTGTGATTTAAGTCGCAAAAAATTTTTATGCCGATTTCTACAGATGTGATCGACGGCAAGCTCTGCTTTTCCGCCAGGCACCAGGATGTTTGCAGGTAACATTTAAAGCTAAAAAACCACTTTTTAAATGTGGTATGGCGAAAAGCAAAAACCTGGATTACGCTGATATTGTAAGGTTAAGTCTATTATTATTCATGATATATTTTGACACGCTTATAAACTTGCGTGGAGATATTGTATAAAACGATACTCACCGGCTTTGAAATAGTAAGCGCGCTATCTGTGTTTAAAATAAACTAATTGGTTTGTGTACTATTTTATCAATTTAATGAGTTGACGTTGTTTAAGTGAGGAGAATATGTTTCTCAACTATTTTGCGCTGGGCGTATTGATTTTTGTGTTCCTGGTTCTGTTTTATGGAATCATTGCCATCCATGACATCCCTTATAATATGGCCAAAAAGCGGAACCATCCCCATGCCGATGCTATTCATACAGCGGGCTGGATTAGTCTGTTTACACTGCATGCTATCTGGCCATTCCTGTGGATCTGGGCAACCCTCTACCAGCCAGAACGTGGCTGGGGAATGCAAAACCACATTTCGCCGTCAGGGGGAAGCCCTGACGTCGATGCGCTTGCAAAACGTGTAGCCGATTTGGAGCAAAAACTGGCCGCGGTGCAACCCACTGCTGATAAGAACACGCTGGAGCGCTAATCATGGATTTGTTGATTATTCTGACCTATGTGGCATTTGCCTGGGCCATTTTTAAAATATTCCGTATTCCGGTAAACCAGTGGACGCTCGCCACCGCCACCTTAGGTGGGGTATTTATTGTCGCGGGCCTCATCTTATTAATGAACTATAACCATCCGTATACTTTTACGGCGCAAAAAGCGGTTATTTCAATTCCGATTACGCCGCAGGTTACAGGGATTGTCAGTGAAGTCACCGATAAAAATAACCAGCTCATTAAAAAAGGTGACGTGTTATTTAAACTCGATCCAGGTCGCTATCAGGCGCGCGTCGACAGGCTGCAGGCAGACCTGGTGACCGCCACGCATAATATCGACAATCTGAAAGCACAGCTTTCGGAAGCGGTAGCCAATACCACCCGTGTGTCTGCTGAACGTGACCGTCTGTATAAAGACTATCAGCGTTATTTGAAAGGCAGCCAGGCAAAGGTTAACCCGTACTCTGAAAGCGATATCGACAACGCGCGTCAGAACTATCTGGCACAGGATGCACTGGTAAAAGGCTCCGTTGCCGAGCAGACGCAGATCCAGACTCAATTAGACAGTATGGTTAACGGTGAACAATCCCAGGTTGCTTCTCTGCGCGCCCAGCTTGCTGAGGCGACATACAATCTGGAACAGACTGTGGTGCGTGCACCGAGCAATGGCTATATCACCCAGGTGCTGATCCGTCCGGGTACCTATGCAGCGGCACTGCCTCTGCGTCCGGTGATGGTCTTTATTCCGGAACAAAAACGGCAGATTATTGCTCAGTTCCGTCAGAACTCGTTACTGCGTCTGAAACCGGGTGATGAAGCGGAAGTCGTGTTCAACGCGCTGCCGGGTCAGGTGTTCTCCGGTAAGCTCACCAGCATTCTGCCGGTAGTGCCTGGCGGTTCGTATCAGGCTCAGGGAGCGTTGCAGTCTCTGACGGTGGCACCGGGGATGGACGGCGTAATTGGTACCATCGAACTGGATCCGAATGCTGATGTTGATGCATTGCCAGATGGTATCTATGCCCAGGTGGCGGTCTATTCCGACCACTTCGCACATGTTTCCGTGATGCGTAAGGTGCTGTTGCGTATGACCAGCTGGATGCACTACCTCTACCTCGACCATTAATCCTTCCAGGGGCAGGAATGCGATACGCATACCTGCCTTTTTTCATTGCTTGATCCATACTGGTTCTTTTCCGGCATCAAGGATCAGGCAATGAAACTCATCGGCAGCTACACCAGTCCCTTCGTGCGCAAAATTTCGGTTCTCCTGCTGGAGAAAGGGATTGAATTTGAATTTGTAAATGAACAGCCTTATCACGCCGAAAATGGCGTTGCGCAGTACAACCCGTTGGGAAAAGTCCCGGCGCTGGTGACGGATGAGGGGGAATACTGGTTTGATTCTCCGGTTATTGCGGAGTATATCGAACTGCTCGATGTCGCCCCGGCGATGCTGCCGCGTGAGCCAAAAGCAGCGCTGATGATGAAGCAAATTGAAGCCCTGGCCGATGGCATTATGGATGCCGCGCTCGCCTCTGTGCGCGAGCAGGCAAGACCTGCCGCGCAGCAATCGGAAGCGGAGCTATTGCGGCAGCGTGAAAAAATCAACCGCAGCCTGGATATGTGCGAGCAGCTCATCCGGGAGGGTAAAATTCAACGTGATAGCCTGGATCTGGCAACGATTGCTATCGCCTGCGCCATCGGCTATCTCAACTTTCGTCGCGTTTCCCCAGGCTGGTGCGTCGAGCGTCCATTACTGGTGAAACTTGCTCAAACGCTCTTCCAGCGTGAAAGCTTTGCCCGTACCGAACCGCCAAAGGCTTGATGCGGGTTATAACACTTCACTGCCGGAGGCGGTACAATCCCTCTACATGTTAACTCCCTCTCCCGTCGGGAGGGGGGATGATATTTACTCGCCAGGCGCTTTCATGACTACTCATCATTCTCTCTACAGCCAGATCCCTGCTACCGATCGTCTGCTTCGTGAGCCTCACGTCCTTGCCGCACTGGAGCGGTTCGGCCATACCGCGACGGTAGACATGTTACGCCTGCTTCAGGGCGAAGCCCGCAGCCATATTCAGGCAGAAAACACATTGCCGGACTGGTGCGCTGCGTGGGGGCAGGAGGCCGGGAAAAGGCTGATTGAGAAAGCGCAAAGCGCGTTGCGTCCGGTCATTAACCTGACGGGAACCGTTTTGCATACCAACCTGGGGCGTGCGCAACAGGCAGAAGCGGCGGTAGATGCCGTGACGCAGGTCATGCGTTCGCCCGTCACGCTGGAGTACGATCTGGACGGAGCCGGTCGCGGACACCGTGACCGTGCCCTGGCAGATCTTCTCTGCCAGCTTACCGGCGCGGAAGATGCCTGCATTGTGAATAACAATGCGGCGGCGGTGCTGTTGATGCTGGCGGCCACCGCGAGCGGTAAAGAGGTGGTCGTATCCCGCGGTGAACTGGTGGAGATTGGCGGTGCGTTTCGTATTCCGGATGTGATGCGTCAGGCGGGCTGTACTCTGCATGAAGTGGGAACCACTAACCGCACCCATGCGAAAGATTATCGCGCTGCGGTGAATGAAAATACTGCGCTGCTGATGAAGGTGCATACCAGTAATTACCATATTGAAGGTTTTACCAAAACCGTCGATGAAGCGGAGCTGGCGGCGCTCGGGCACGAGCTGAATGTGCCGGTCATTGCCGATCTCGGCAGCGGCTCGCTGGTGGATCTGAGTCAGTACGGTTTACCAAAAGAACCTATGCCACAGGAGATGATTGCGGCAGGGGTAAGCCTCGTGAGTTTTTCCGGCGACAAACTGCTGGGCGGGCCGCAGGCGGGGATTATCGTTGGTAAGCGCGAGCTGATTGCTAAGCTGCAGCAACACCCGCTCAAGCGCGCCCTGCGGGCGGATAAAATGACGCTCGCCGCGCTGGACGCGACGCTGCGACTCTATCTCCACCCGGAGAAACTGGGCGACCGACTGCCAACACTGCGTCTGCTGACGCGTGATGCTGCCTCAATTCGCGCTCAGGGCGAGCTGCTGTTGCCAAACGTCGTGCCGCACTACCCTGGTTTTGATGTGCGCCTCGAATCCTGTCAGTCGCAGATTGGCAGCGGCTCTCTGCCCGTGGACAGACTGCCCAGTGCGGCGCTCACGTTCACACCCCGTGACGGACGCGGCAGCCAGCTTGATGCGCTGTCGGCTCGCTGGCGCGCATTGCCGACACCCATTATCGGGCGCATATACGATGGCCGAATGTGGCTGGATTTACGCTGTCTTGAAGATGAAGAGCGATTTCTGGAGATGCTGTTGAAATGATTATTGCCACCGCCGGTCACGTTGACCACGGAAAAACCACCTTATTGCAGGCTATCACGGGCGTAAATGCCGATCGTCTGCCGGAAGAGAAAAAGCGCGGCATGACCATCGATCTGGGTTATGCCTACTGGCCGCAGCCCGATGGCCGCGTGCTGGGGTTTATTGATGTACCTGGGCACGAAAAATTTCTTTCCAATATGCTGGCGGGCGTGGGGGGCATTGACCATGCGCTACTGGTGGTGGCATGTGATGATGGCATCATGGCGCAGACGCGTGAGCACCTGGCAATCCTGCAACTGACGGGCAACCCGCAGCTGACCGTTGCCCTGACCAAAGCTGACCGCGTGGATGAGGCTCGCATTGACGAGGTGCGCGAAACGGTGCAGGCCGCACTGCGTGAATACGGTTTTGCCGATGCGCCGCTGTTTGTCACCGTGGCGACGGAGGGGCGCGGCATTGATGCCCTGCGCAACCATCTACAGCAACTTACACCACGTGAACACGTCAGCGATCACCGCTTCCGTCTGGCGATCGACAGGGCGTTTACCGTTAAAGGGGCGGGTCTGGTGGTCACCGGTACGGCACTGAGCGGCGAAGTGAACGTGGGAGATACCCTGTGGCTAACGGGCGTTAACAAACCGATGCGCGTACGGGGTTTGCATGCGCAAAACCAGCCTGCTGAGCGTGCCCATGCCGGGCAGCGAATCGCACTGAATATTGCCGGAGATGCGGAAAAAGAGCAGCTTAACCGTGGTGACTGGCTGCTGGCCGATGCACCACCTGAACCGTCTGAGCGGGTGATCGTCTCCCTGCAGACGCATATACCGCTTACCCAGTGGCAGCCGTTGCACATTCATCATGCGGCCAGCCATATTACCGGGCGTGTGTCGCTGCTGGAAAATGACCTCGCTGAACTGGTTTTCGACGCTCCACTGTGGCTTGCCGATAATGACCGCCTGGTGCTGCGGGACATTTCGGCGCGGGAAACGCTGGCCGGGGCGCGCGTGGTAACGCTCAATCCCCCCCGTCGTGGTAAACGTAAGCCCGAGTATCTTCAGTGGCTGGCAGCGCTGGCGCAGGCGCAGGATGATAAGGCTGCATTGCTGGTTCATCTGGAGCGCGGTGCTGTCAATCTTGTTGATTTCGCGTGGGCTCGCCAGCTCAGCGGCGAGGGGTTGCACCAGCTGACACAAGAGCCAGGTTTTATTCAGGCCGGTTATAGTCTGCTGAACGCGCCAGTTGCGGCATGCTGGCAGCGTAAAGTGTTGAACACGCTGGCGACATACCATGAACAGCATCAGGATGAACCCGGGCCGGGGCGCGAACGTCTGCGACGCATGGCGTTGCCGATGGAAGACGATGCGCTGGTGTTGCTGCTGATTGAAAATATGCGTGAAAGTGGCGTGATTAAAAGCCACCACGGCTGGTTGCATCTGCCGGATCACAAAGCCGGATTTACTGCAGAACAAGAGGCGATATGGCAAAAAGTGGTGTCGCTGTTTGGCGATGAGCCGTGGTGGGTTCGCGATCTCGCACGTGAAACGAATACTGATGAGCAGGTGATGCGCCAGGTGTTACGCCATGCCGCACAACAGGGGCTGATAGTGGCGATCGTTAAAGATCGTTATTACCGTAACGATCGGATTGTGGCGTTTGCTAACCTGATCCGCGAACTGGATCAGGCGCGAGGCTCTACCTGTGCGGCAGATTTCCGCGATCGTCTCAATGTGGGTCGCAAGCTGGCTATTCAAATCCTGGAATATTTTAACCGAATTGGCTTTACCCGCCGCCGTGGTAACGATCATGTATTACGTGATTCATTATTATTTCCTGAAACACAATCAAGGCATTAATACATAATTTGAATAGATCGAAATAGATATATATATTGATTAACACCTTCGCATGTTTAAATTTATTAACCTTGCGAAGGTGTACGCAAAAACAAGTTTTTGATCATGTTTTTTAAATAATCTTTTCCGTATGCTGCCGACAGTTTTTATCTCTTTGAGGAAATATCATGGCTGCATCCGTATTTTATATTCCATCTGTGAATATTATTGGTTCTGATTCATTATCGTGCGCAATGGATACCATGCGTGATTATGGCTGGCGTCGCGCGCTGATTGTTACCGATGCTATGCTGAACAAACTGGGGATGGCTGCTGATATTCAAAACGCACTGAAAGAACGCAATATTAACAGTGTAGTTTATGATGGAACGCACCCTAACCCAACAACAGCAAACGTGGCTGCTGGCCTGGAAATATTAAAAGCCAATCAGTGCGATTGCGTTATTTCTCTTGGCGGTGGCTCACCACACGATTGTGCAAAAGGTATTGCGCTGGTGGCTGCAAACGGCGGCGATATTCGTGATTATGAAGGCGTTGATCGTTCGGCAAAACCGCAATTACCGATGATCGCCATTAATACCACCGCTGGTACTGCATCTGAAATGACGCGCTTCTGTATTATTACCGATGAGGCGCGCCATATTAAAATGGCCATTGTGGATAAACACGTCACGCCATTGCTGTCGGTTAACGACGCGTCGCTGATGAGCGGCATGCCAAAATCGCTGACGGCAGCAACCGGCATGGATGCTCTGACACACGCGATTGAAGCCTATGTTTCCGTGGCGGCCACACCGATTACCGATGCCTGTGCACTGAAAGCGGTAACGATGATTAGCGAAAACCTGGTGCAGGCTGTCGAAGATGGCAGTAACGCTCAGGCGCGTGAGGCGATGGCGTATGCGCAGTTCCTTGCCGGGATGGCCTTTAACAATGCCTCTTTAGGCTATGTGCATGCAATGGCGCATCAGCTGGGTGGCTTCTACGACCTGCCGCATGGTGTGTGTAACGCAGTACTGCTGCCGCATGTTCAGGTGTTCAACAGCAAAGTGGCGGCGGCGCGCTTGAGTGACTGTGCAAAAGCAATGGGGGTGGATGTCAGCAAGATGACGGATGAGCAGGGTGCTCAGGCCTGCATTGTTGAAATTCGTACTCTGGCGCGCAAGGTAAATATCCCGGCGGGTCTGCGTGAGCTGAATGTCAAAGAGGAAGATATTCCGGTTCTGGCAACCAATGCGCTGAAGGACGCCTGCGGGTTCACTAACCCTGTGCAGGCAACCCACGAAGAGATCATGGCGATTTACCGCGCCGCGATGTGACATCCGTCGTAAACCCGTCACCGACTGGCGAGAAAATCGCCAGTCGGAACTACCCTTGTTGTACATCAACAGTAAGGAGACGGTCATGACAAACAATCCTCCCTCATCGCGCATTCAGCCTGGCGAGTATGGTTTCCCCCTCAAGCTAAAACCGCGTTATGACAACTTTATTGGCGGCGACTGGGTGGCACCCGTCGACGGTGAATACTATTCCAACCTGACGCCTGTCACTGGCCAGCCGCTGTGTGAAATCGCCAGTTCAGGTAAGCGTGATATCGACCTGGCGCTGGATGCTGCGCATAAAGTCAAAGATACATGGGGGCATACCTCCGTTCAGGACAGGGCAGCTATCTTGTTCAAAATCGCCGATCGGATGGAGCAGAATCTGGAGCTGCTGGCGACAGCGGAAACCTGGGACAATGGCAAACCGATACGGGAAACGATGGCGGCGGATGTGCCGCTGGCGATTGACCACTTCCGCTATTTTGCCTCCTGTATTCGCGCGCAGGAGGGCGGGATCAGTGAAGTAGATAGCGACACCGTGGCGTATCACTTCCACGAACCGTTGGGCGTGGTGGGGCAAATTATTCCGTGGAACTTCCCGTTGCTGATGGCGAGCTGGAAAATGGCTCCTGCACTGGCGGCAGGGAACTGCGTTGTGCTGAAACCGGCGCGCTTAACCCCGCTGTCGGTACTGCTGTTGATGGAGGTCATCGGTGACTTGCTGCCGCCTGGCGTGATTAACGTCGTTAACGGGGCCGGGGGCGAGATCGGCGAATATCTGGCTACCTCAAAACGCATTGCCAAAGTGGCGTTTACCGGGTCGACGGAAGTGGGCCAGCAGATCATGCAGTACGCGACTCAGAACATTATACCGGTCACTCTGGAATTGGGGGGGAAATCCCCGAACATCTTCTTTGCTGATGTGATGGACGAAGAAGATGCCTTCTTCGACAAAGCGCTGGAAGGGTTTGCGCTGTTTGCTTTCAACCAGGGGGAAGTCTGTACCTGCCCAAGCCGGGCGCTGGTGCAGGAGTCCATTTATGAACGCTTTATGGAACGGGCAATCCGCCGCGTGGAGTCGATCCGCAGCGGTAACCCGCTTGATAGCGTCACACAGATGGGGGCACAGGTGTCACATGGGCAGCTGGAAACCATCCTCAACTACATTGATATCGGCAAAAAAGAAGGGGCGGATGTGCTGACCGGGGGCCGACGTAAGGTTCTGGGGGGCGATCTGCAGGAGGGCTATTATCTTGAGCCGACGATCCTGTTTGGTCAGAACAACATGCGTGTCTTCCAGGAAGAGATTTTTGGCCCGGTACTGGCCGTGACGACCTTCAAAACGATGGAGGAGGCGCTGGAAATTGCCAACGATACGCAGTATGGCTTAGGTGCTGGCGTCTGGAGCCGCAACGGTAATCTGGCCTATAAGATGGGGCGGGGCATTCAGGCCGGGCGAGTGTGGACTAACTGCTACCACGCTTATCCGGCACATGCTGCGTTTGGGGGTTACAAGCAGTCGGGTATTGGGCGTGAAACCCATAAGATGATGCTGGAGCATTATCAGCAAACGAAATGTCTGCTGGTCAGCTATTCTGATAAACCACTGGGGCTGTTTTAATTCTCCAGTTCAGGCCGTCCCTGGGCGGCCTGAGCTATTTGCTGACGCAAGCAGTTCAGTACGCCGTCCAGCACATATTGTACGCGCCAGGGTTGATATTCGCGCTTGCGGAATATCGCGGTCAGATCGAGCCACCATTCTTCCTGATGGGGGAAGCAGGGGACAAGCATACCGTGCGTTAGCTCTTTTTTCAGGCTCTCTTTCGGGGCGAAAACAATCCCAAGATTATTTCTGGCCAGTTCCAGCGCCGTCAGCGTATTATCGCAAATATAGTTACCGGTCACTTTGTAATCATGAACGAACTCACTACCATGAGCACGAAAACGCCAGATATTAGCATCATCAACCAGCATTGAATCTATTAATATACAAGAGTGGTTAATTAAATCATCCGGGCCAGAGATGGGGTGGTTAATTAAATATTCTTTTGTCGCAAACGCTGTTACGGAATATTTTGTCAGTACGCTTGCCACTAAATTTTCATCTTTCGGCTGCGCGTAGGTCAGTAAAATGTCGCAATCATCAGGGAATGAAACACCCTCAGAAAATTCATTACTGTCAAGATTGTATGTTTTCAGTGAAAGGTGAATATCACCAATCTCTTCAATTTTGTGGATAACATGGCGCGCCAGATAGGTCACGATACCCGTTGGGGCGTAAATCGTCACTTTCCCGCGTTTTTCATGCTTATAATCGGCAATAAAATTAATTAGTTGGCTATTTTTATCCAGCGAGGCGTTAACGTAGGGTAGCAGAGCCTCGCCAAACTGGGTGAGCGCCAGCTGGCGGGTGGTGCGCTCAAAAACCTTGAGGCCTACGCGCGTCTCAAAGTCAGAGAGATATTTACTCACGTTGGCCTGTGCCATTCCCAACAGGGCGGCGGCATCACCGATGCTGCGGGTTGCGGCAATGACAGAAATAATTTTTAACTCACGTGGCTTCAGTTGTAGTTTATTCATCATGCGCACCGCATCTATATGATTTTATATATAGTATTATATAAACTGTATCGTTGCATGGGTAAATTTGTAACCATTATTATTCGCCTCGCTTGTCTGGCGTTTAAATGGATTGCATGGAATGAATATCAAAAAGAATTTACTCATCGCTGCCACGCTATTTGCCGCATCATCCGCAATGGCCAGTGATTTTTCACTTGGGGTAGGTGCTGTATTTAATGAGTCGCCTTACAAAGGGTATAACGAAAATACTACCGCAGTACCGTTAATTAGCTATGAAGGCGATCGTTTTTACGTACGCCAGACTACAGGGGGATGGATCCTGTGGAAAGATGCTAAAAATGAGTTAAGCCTCACCGCGTCGTGGATGCCTCTGAGCTTTGACCCTGATGACAATGACGACGATCAGATGAAACACCTTGATGAGCGTAAAGCGTCTGCATTCCTGGGTGGGGCATACTATCGCCACGAAAGCTGGGGCTCCCTGAAGTTTGCCGTCTCCGGCGACGCGATGGATGAAAGCGGTGGCATGGTGGGTGAATTGTCATACTTCCACCCTATCCGGATGGAGCGTCTGACCCTGACGCCATCTGCAGGCGTTTTCTACAGTGACGAAAGCTATAACGATTACTACTACGGTGTGTCCAGTAGCGAATCTCGCCGCTCTGGTCTGAAGGAATACACCGCAGGTGACAGCTGGACGCCATACGTTGGCCTGGCGGCGAAATATCAGCTGACCCAGAAGCTGTTCCTGAACGCCAGCGCGGTGTACACCGTGTTGCCTGATGACGTGAAAAACAGCCCGATGATCGACCGTGACGACAGCTTTGCGCTGATGACCGGCATGACCTGGCGTTTCTGATGGTTTAAAACTGTCCCCACGGATGGGGACAGCCTTTTTACTTTACCGGACGGTGGTCTTGTTTTTATCTGGCCTGCGAGCCTTACTCCCTCTCCCGTGGGAGAGGGTTGGTGTGAGGGTATCAGGCCGCAGATAATCACACCTCATCCACCCAAATCCGCATCTCCCCTTCGCCACGGTTCGCCCAGCTAAACCACGGGATAAAGGTCAGCGTCTGGGGCTGACGCTGCACCGGTGAGCGATCGTACTGCCAGAGAGCACCAGACCCTGTGTCCGTTGTGCGATGAGCCACCCCTTCCGCCTGAATCAGCATCTTGTGTGCGAAAATACCTTTTCCTTCAAAGACCCGGAATTCGCTGTCTGCAGGCAGAGAGAGATTGTGCAGGTTTGCGCCGTTGTCGGCCTCTTCCAGGCAGTAGACCAGCGGGCCGCGCTGTAGCGCGACGTTACCCGCCTGCTGGCGTACCTGCGGGTTGCCATACACCCGGCGAACCGGCATGGGGAGCGTCAGTGTTAATACATCACCTTCCTGCCAGCTGCGCATGAGATAGAGATAGCCGCGTGATACTTCGCCAGTAACCTTTTCACCATTCAGCGTCACGTCAGGCTTCGCGCACCAGTCTGGGAGCCGCAGAGCAAGAGTATGAGTGACAGGAACAGGAGACGTGATCTCGATTTTTACCTGTTCATGCCACGGATAATTACCGCTGATACGCAGCTGTAACGCCTGCTCACCTACCGGTATTGCAACGTCGTTTCCCACGTACAGGTTGATAAACAATGCATCCGGGCGAACGGTATAGATGTAATGGCCCAGTGAGGTCAGCACGCGAGCGATATTTGGCGGGCAACAGGCACAGCCGAACCAGCGCTGGCGTACCGGTTTTACGTGATCATAAATGTGGTTAAATGCCAGCGTCTTAGGATGGACTTCCAGTGGGTTCACATAAAAGAAATGTTTACCATCCAGCGCCATACCACCCAACACCGTGTTGTATAACGCACGTTCCATCACATCGGCATACTGGCTGTCCGCCTCCATCTCCAGCATCCGGCGGGCAAACATCATCAGGCCAATCGAGGCACAGCTTTCAGCATAAACCGTATCATTGGGCAGATCGTAATCACTGCTGAAGGCTTCACCACTGCTTTGCGAGCCGATCCCCCCCGTAATGTACAGCTGGCGTTGCGCCATATTTTCCCACAGCCGTAAACAGTCCTGACGTTTGCCCTCGTCATTGCTCAGGCGAGCCAGATGGGCCATGCCCGTCATCAGGTAGACAAAGCGGACGGCATGACCGATGGCCGTTTGTTGTTCAGCAAGCGGTTGCAGTGCCTGGCTATAGGCTTTGTCTTTGACCATCCACGCCGGGCCATAGTTGTGCCAGTGTGATGTCCTGCCACGTTTCTGGTATTCGATGTCGTAGAAGTGGGGTTGTGCGCCACGCTCCTCAATGAAGTATTTCACCAGGTTCAGGTAACGCGGCTCCTGAGTGACGTCGTAAAGCCGCATCAGCGCCAGCTCAATTTCCGGGTGACCCGGGTAACCGTGTAGCTGGTTCTCTCCGGGGCCAAACACGCTGTCGATATGATCTGCCAGCCTGCATACGACCTCAAGCAGATGGCGCTTTCCGGTTCCCTGGAAATACGCCACGCCGGCTTCAATCATATGCCCGGCGCAGTACAGCTCGTGGCACTCGGCCAGGTTCGTCCAGCGCTCGCCGGGAGCCTTCACTGTGAAGTAGGTGTTGAGATAACCATCCTCACACTGCGCCGCTGCCACCAGCGCAATCACCTCATCGGCGGTCTTTTCCAGTTCCGCATCGGGCTTCTGGCACAGAGACCATGCCACTGCTTCCAGCCATTTCGCCACGTCACTGTCCTGAAACACCATGCCGTAGAATTCACCCTGTTCCAGACCTGCCGCAATGCGGAAGTTGGTGATGGCATGGCTGGGTTCGGCTTCCGTCACGCGATCGTTAAGCGCATCCCACTGGTAGGGGATCACCACATCACGCACCAGCCGTTGATACTGGCCGAGAAACGGGTCGTTGATTTTCAGTTGGTGCAGGTCGGCTTCCATTATGGACATATCATTCTCCTCAGGACAGTACGTGACGCTGGCGCAGGTCGGTGGCAATGCGCGACATCATGGGATTGTTGAGTCTGCACCAGCGAATAGCGACGGCCAGTAGCAGATGGAAAAGGGCGGGGAGCAGCGTTTCCATTGCGGTGATGCCCTGCAACGATGCAGGCGTCTGGTTGCCCACGCCCGGCTGATAGGCCACGGCGATAAACACCAGACTGATGATCCCGGCGCTGGAGGCCCACGCGAGCTTGATGAAAAACAGGTTGAAGGCGAAATTCATGCCCGATGAACGCACACCGGTTTTCCACTCACCGTAGTCGTCGGCGAAGGCCATCAGCGAAAAGTGCAGCGGTAGCGTAAAGCCCAGGATCACGCCATTGCTCAGAATGATAACCAGCCAGAGCGTCTGGTAAGCCGGACCATTAGGCAGGAACCACATACCTGCGGCGAGCCCGGCCAGTAACAGGTTGGTGTAGTAGTAGAGTTTGACGGTATCGAAACGTCGGGACAGGGGATTCACAATGACCGCCCCGAGGATGGCCGCAAAGGTCACCATCGTGAAAAACAGCGAGGTATATGCGGTACTCCCCTGGAGCACGTAGGTGATGAAGTACATATATCCGCCGCCACGGATGTTGAAGACGTTAATCAGCAGGAATGACATCACCAGCATCAGCAGCAACTGGTCGTTTTTACGCAGCCCGGCAAGATGCTCGCGTAAGGTGAATTTGCCCATCAGCGCCAGTGGAACACGCTCGCGCACCCAGAAGAAACAGCACAGAAACATCACCACGGCGATAGCGCAAAGTACGCCAACGCCAAGCTGATAGCCCCGTGCGGCATTGCCCTGGCCCAATTCCGCGACCAGCCACGGCAGGCCAACGGAGACTAAAAAACCGGCAACGCCGCACAGCACAAAGCGCCAGGACTGGCAGGAAATAACCTCGTTATGGCGGGTGGTCATGGTGTTAATCAGCGCGCAATAAGGTACGTTGATGGCGGTGTAACCCACTGACAGCATTAAATACGTCCCGAATGCCCAGGCGATTTTCACCCCCATGCTGGCATCAGGAACGGTGAAGGTCAGTACGCCGATGATCCCGATGGGGAACGCCACCCACAGCTGCCAGGGACGAAAACGCCCCCAGCGGCTCTGCGTGCGGTCAGCAATAATGCCCATCACCGGGTCGGAGATGGCGTCAAATACGCGCAGGGCAATAAACAGCGTGCCCACGAGAGCGGGCGTCAGGCCAAAGATATCGGTATAGAAAAAGGTAAGGAAGTTCATGATCAGGCAAGTGATCACGGTGCCGCCTGCATCGCCCAGGCCATAGCCTATTTTTTCGCGAACGGACAAACGATCATCTCTCGCCCGTTGTGCAACGTCAGATTCGGTAATCGGGGTGGAAGTCATGAGGTAACTCCTCGGTAAGCGATTTATTATCGTATTTGTGCAAGGTACCCATTTATTCTGCACCGAACGGTAAGGCCAACAAGGGAAGGGATAAGTATAAAAAGGTGACGATTCCGACCTGATGATAAAAATGTGAATTTGATCGGGAAGACATTCATCTATTTATTAATAATCAAAGGGTAAGTCCAATAATTGCGACAATAAAAGCGGAATAGTGAATACAGATGCTTGAATTATCCATAGCGCTTCCGATTAAAGTACAAAATGGTGGGTTATTTATTTCCCGGGGAGTGGGCCGTCATCCGGCGCGTAAATTAACATCGTGGGAAATTATCTTTGTCGAAAAGGGGACATTATCGATCCAGGAGGAAAACACACTTTTTGAGGTGAAGGCGGGGGAAAGTTTACTGCTCTGGCCGGATCGCCGGCACGTGGGAACCGAAGATTTTCCGGCTGACCTTCGGTTTTACTGGCTGCATTTTGAGGTTGAGCGTATGCCGCCACTTTTGCCAAATGCTTCTCCTCTGACAATAGAACAACACTGCTGTGTGAGAGATGCACAATATGTGATTGCCCTTTTTCGGCAATTCCTGAGTGAGCAGGAGAAATTGCAGCGAAGCGTAGCGCTGGAAATGATTTTATTGCTGATTTTACAGCAAGTGTCGATCTCTTCGGGATATGAAGACAATGCCGATGAAGCCGGTGCAGCATTAGCGTGGAAGGCAAAACAACGTATTCGCACGCAGTTTCATTTACCGTTATCCACCTCGCAGCTGGCAAAAGAGCTGCACTGTAATGCAGATTACCTGGGGCGCGTATTTCGCCGGACATTTCATTTAACCCTGACGGAGGCGATTCATCGCCAGCGCGTCAGGGCGGCAGAAAAGTTGCTGCTGAATGATGCGGCATCATTAACCGAAGTGGCAACCCGCTGCGGCTTTAATGATGTCGGGTATTTCCGGCAGATATTTTCGAAGTACACGGGGTTAACCCCCGCCGTCTGGAAACGGCGGTACTGCAAGGAACGCATCAATTCCGGGTGATCACTGCCCGTAATACGCATTCACCCCGTGTTTACGCAGATAATGCTTGTCCAGCAATGCCTGCTGCATAACCGGTAATTGTGGTGCAAGCTGGCGCGAGAACAGGCCCATATATGCGCATTCTTCCAGCACCACAGCGTTGTGTACGGCATCGGCGGCATCTTTACCCCAGGTAAACGGGCCGTGGGAATGCACCAGCACCGCCGGGATCTGCATCGGGCTTAAATCGCGTTCCTCGAAGGTTTTAATGATCACTTCCCCCGTCTGGTATTCGTACTCCCCTGCAATTTCAGCCGTGGTCATCAGCCGTGTACAGGGGATTGCCCCGTAGAAGTAGTCGGCGTGGGTGGTGCCCCAGGCCGGTAAATCTTGCCCCGCCTGCGACCAGATAGTCGCGTGGCGGGAGTGAGTATGAACAATACCGCCAATCTCCGGGTAACGCCGGTACAGCGCAAGGTGGGTTGGCGTGTCGGAGGAGGGTTTTTTGCTGCCCTCGACCACGTTACCTGTGGCGATATTTACCACCACCATATCTTCCGCGGTCATTACGTCATACTCCACGCCGGAAGGTTTGATCACCATCAGGCCGCTTTCGCGATCAACCGCGCTGACGTTGCCCCAGGTAAACGTCACCAGCTGGTGGGCGGGCAGCGCCAGGTTTGCCGCCAGCACGTCGGCTTTGAGTTGTTCTAACATGTCATGCCTCCTTCCTGCATACGGGCTTCAATCCAGCGGCGTGCCTGGATGATTTCCAGCACCGGCTCTTTCGCTTTTTCGGTCCACATTTCAATCAGAAATGCGCCGCGATAGTTCAGCTGATTGAGCGTGTTAAACACGCCCACAAAATCGACGCAGCCCTCACCAAACGGCACGTCGCGGAATTGTCCGGGGCTTTGTGCCGTCACGGGTTGGGTATCTTTCAGGTGGATCGCGGCGATACGGTCAATACCCAGCGTCAGCTCGGCGGTGACATCGTTGCCCCACGCGCTCAGGTTGCCGACGTCCGGGTAAACGCTGAACCACGGTGATGCGAGCATCTCATCCCATTTTTTCCACTTGCTGATGGAATTCATAAACGCGGTGTCCATGATCTCCACCGCCAGCATCACCTGCGCGGCGGCAGCTTGCTCGACGGCCCACGCCAGCCCTTCGGCGAAGCGTTGCTGAGTGCCCTCATCGTGTTCTTCGTAGTAGACGTCATAACCCGCAAGCTGGATGGTGCGGATCCCTAAATCGCGCGCCAGTTTGATGGCTTTGGTCATGATCTCGCGGGCGCGTTCGCGCACGGTTTCATCCCGGCTGCCAAACGGAAAACGGCGGTGAGCGGACAAACACATCGAGGGGATCGACACGCCGGTTTCCAGCATCGCTTCAACCAGCGAGGCGCGCTGCGTGGTGCTCCATTCAAGGCGCGATAACCGTTCGTCAGTCTCATCGACCGACATTTCGACAAAATCAAACCCGCAGCTTTTTGCCAGAACCAGACGCTCCGGCCAGGTGAGTGTTTTCGGCAACGCTTTTTCGTAGATACCTAACGGATGCTGACGCATGGCTACTCTCCCCAGATGTCGCGGATTTGTGAATGGAAGGCATGTGCCACCTGCTGCGGATGGATCGCCCCTGCCAGCGCACGCCCGGCAATGAACGCTTTGACGTTAATCTGTTTAAACAGCGGCAGGTCAGCGGGGGTAATGCCGCCGGTGATCGAGAGCTGTAAACCAATATCAGAGAGCGCTTTCATTCTGGTGAGATCCGCTTCGCCCCACTGCTGACCGCTGGCCTGCGCGTCACGCCCACGGTGGTAGATTGCCTGCTTCACGCCGACGCGGTGCCAGGCGCGGGCGTCGTCCAGCGTCCAGTTGCCAAACAGCTCCATCTGAATTTCACCGCCGCAGCGCAGTGCCACCTCATGACCTTTTTCGACAGTTGCCAGCGGCGCGGCGCAGATGATGGTCATCCAGTTCGCCCCCGCGCCAAACGCCTGCTCAGCCAGTGTTTCTCCGGCATCGGCCACTTTCCAGTCCGCCACGATAATCTTTTCCGGGCACTGCTCGCGCAGTGCCTTCACGGCGTTCAGCCCTTCAGTCAGACACAAAATGGTGCCTGCTTCGACGATATCGACGTGGTCTGAAAGCAAAGCGACATCGCGCTGAGCGGCCTGAAGTGAGGTATGGTCGAGCGCCAGCTGCAGTAATGGTCGGCTCATAGGTCGTACTCCTTAACGCGGGCGTGATAGCCCTGTAGTGCTGAAATCAGTAACTGGTAACGGTGGTATTTGCGCTGATAGGCCGCATGGGCGCGCATATCAGGTTCAATGATCCGAATGTCATGTCTGAGGGCGTGCTGCGCTGTGTGGAAATCGGGATACATGCCGGTGCCGACCAGTGCAGCCAGTGCTGCACCGGAACACCCCGTCTCTTCTACCTGAGGCAGTTCAATCGCCAGACCACTGACGTCGGCGAGCATTTGCATCCATACATCCGAATGGGTTGGGCCGCCCGTAACGCGCAGCGTCTGCACGTGGGTAAAGCGTTCGAGCATGCGGTTGAGATGGGTCATATGGCTGAATACCACGCCCTCGTAAACCGCCTGCAGCAGATGCGCGCGGGTGTGCAGCGCCTGCATGCCGTAAAAACCGCTGGTCATCTCCAGGCCAGCGTTGCTGCCATAAAGAAAGGGCAGGAAGAACACATCGCTTTCAGCCTTCGGCAGGCTGGAAACAGCCTGGTTGATTTCACTGAACGACATATCGCCCCACTGTGCGGTCAGCCACTCCAGGTTGCCGGAAGAGGTGGGGCTGGCTTCGTGAACAATGTATTGCAGCGGATGCACATAGCGGCCATAGACATAAGGGAACGGTTCGTTGTCGCGGATGCCGTTGGCAATTCCGCTGGTGACGGCCCAGGTACCCATCACGGCGTTTAGCGTATGTTCGTCGTGCAGTCCGGCGCAGATCGCGGTAGAAACCACATCAAACAGACCACCCACGACGGGCGTTCCCGCCGTAAGACCGGTCAGAGCGGCTGCCTGAGCGGTGATTCCTCCGCAAATGTCTGCTGAACCGACAACCGGTGGCAGTGCGCCGTCGATTTCACTAATACCAAGCCAGCGCGTGAGTTGTGGGTCATAGTGACCGGTGTTCATGTTGTAGAGGTTGGACTCTGAAATGTTGCTCTCTTCGCAACCTTTCACGCCCGTGAGGCACCAGCGCAGATAGTCGTGCGCCATCATCACGCAGCCGATCTGTTGGTAGCGCTGCGGCTCGTTCTCTTTGACCCAGCGCAGGAGCGAGGCCGGGTGCCCTGTCCATAATGTCTGACGCGTATGCGGATAGAGTTTTTCGGGAATGCCGTCCTGCTGCCAGCGCTGAACAATCTCCAGTGCCCGGCGGTCAGAGGAGAGCATGGCATTTCCCAGCGGTTGGTCATTTTTATCGAGAAGAAACAGCCCCTTACCCTGAGCGGAGATACCCAGGCCTTTGATTTGTTCGCCAGAAACATGGGCATTTTTGAGCAGTGTGGCGACGGTAGTATGGCAATGCTGCCATAGCTGGTGCATATCCCGTTCGGCGTAGCCAGGGCGCGGGCTGAGCGTGGCAACCGAACGGCGTTCAATACAGATTTCTTTGCCCTGGCTGTTGTATAAACCGGCTTTCAGATAAGTACCGCCACAATCGATACCCAGCCAGAAGGGCTCTTTTTCACTCATCTTTTGATTCTCTTGTCTTGCACCCTCTCCGCGTGGGAGAGGGTTGGGTGAGGGCATCAGGCCGCATGTTTATGCGGGTTCACCGTGGGGGTCGTTTCTGAGCCGGTATCGCATTTCGCTGGTAACAGCAGGGCCAGCAGTGAGGCCAGTGCCAGGGACACCGCCAGGCAATAAACCCCCGCATCTTTGCTGTACAGGGTGATCAACACGCCCACCGCATAAGGGCCACAAAACCCGCCGAGGTTGCCCAGCGCGTTGATGACGCCGCGCGCACCGCCTGCCATTTCCGCGCTGAACAAACGCGCCGGAATGGTCCAGAACACACCCGCTGCCGACTGCAGGAAGAACCCGCAACCCACCAGCGCGGCATAAGCCAGCCAGGTGTTTTCTTTCAGCGCCACGGAGAGGAACATGCAGAGCGCAAAGCCAATCAGCGGCAGAGAGACAAACAGCTTGCGCTTGCCGGTACGGTCAGAGAGCGAGGAGAACAGGAACATGCCCGCAATGGCACCGATGTAAGGCAGAATGGCGAGCATCCCCACCTGGCCGATGCTGGTGTGCGTAAGCTCTTTCAGGATGGTCGGCAGCCAGAGGGTGTAGCCGTAAATCCCGGTCTGGTAGAAGAAGTTCAGGGCGATCAGCTGCCACATGGTTTTGTCGGACAGTACCGCACCCAATGAGGCATTTTTTACCTCTTTACCGGCAATCGCTTTCTGCTCTGCCGCCAGCGTTTGCATCAGGTAGTTCTTCTCGGCCTCTGAGATCCAGCGTGCTTCCTGCGGGCGGTCATAGACGGTGAAGGCCCACAGCACCAGCACAACAACAGACATCAACCCTTCAATGATGAACAACCAGCGCCAGTCGAGCGCGGTGATGATCCAGCCTGATAGCGGGGCGGTGATGATCCCGGCGATAGGTACGAACATGATCACAATCGCATTGGCACGACCGCGTTCGGCGTCAGGGAACCAGTTACTGATCATGGTGAGTACGACGGGCAGCATCCCACCTTCCGCCACACCGAGTAAGAAACGCAGCACCAGCAACTGATACTGGCTGGTGACGATACCGGTTAGCACCGAGATCACCGCCCAGGCGACCAGCGACCAGCCGATAAATTTCTTACCGCTGCCATGAACGGCAATCTTCCCGCCGGGAACCTGCAGGAACAGATAACCGATAAAGAAGATCCCACCCGCCAGACCCGCCATCGTGGCGGAAATACCTAACTCTTCATCCATACCGCCGGGCATTGCAAAAGCGATATTCACACGGTCCATATATGAAATAATGCAGGCGATAAGAATAGGGGGAATGATCCTTAGCCAGCGCTGGTGCGGAATATCCGCATGTAGAGCATTAGAGGAAGCGTTCATATTTAATGTCTCAGTCAATGTAACCGATATAGGGATATTTGTTATTGTTATTGTTTCGCTTTATTCATAGCGCTAATGCCGTCGCGTAAAATGGCGATGCGATGGCTGACGTCAGCATTAGCATTTATTTCCAGTAATTTAATACCGGAGAATTTCAATGTTGCGGCACTCGCCGCAGTAAAGAGTGCTTTTGCCTGTTCAGTGGACAATAAACTGTCGGCGCAGAGCGAAGAAAATGGTGCATGAAGATCCTGCCATTCGCCATACTCCCCGTGAGTGCTGGTGCCGGAGAACATCAGCGCGCCCAGTTTTCCCGCCCTGAGTGCGGCCTGCACATGGTTCACCGGAAGAGTCGTGTTACGCCCTTCAATGGCCGACCGCGCCCAGTTAATGCAGACGCTAATGTCTGTGCCTTTCACGACGTCCAGTACCTGCTCCAGGGGTAAGAACCCCTTGCGTGGTGCGGGACCTGTCATGGCATCACAGTGCTCAAGTACCAGATCGCATGACCAGTCCCACGCGGCTATTTCGCGAACCGAGCGGGAAAATGCCTCGGTAGCCTGATCGACAGATGGATTCCCCGCTTGTGGCGCGGCCTGCATCTCAAGCGCGTTCACTTTCCCGGGAAAGCGGGAATTCACGGCATCAATCTTTTGATGCAGGTGACGATAAAAATCGACGCTGGCTTTACGTTGCTCTTCATCGGCAGAGGCCAGGCCAAAGGCACCGTTGGTACCACGACGGCGCATGGTTTCCATGACTGCCGTCACCACGATTTGCCAGTCGCCCGGCGTGTGGCGAAACAGCCATTCGTCTCCAAACGGATGGAGGCTTTCAAGGCAAGGTTGTTCCAGCCCGCGAATGTACGGTGTGTCGGAAAGTTCCCGCCAGAAGGCCAGCTCTTCTTGTTCCCCTTTCTGGTGAAACGAGGGTGCGCAGGGGTACGCACCAATAATAAAACCGGTGTTGGTCATTTCGCTTTCCTGTATTTATCAGAAAATTACTGTAATTCGCTGATTGCCACTTTCACCACAATTTTACGAATTGTGGTTTCCTTGTTTTTAATACAGGCAGGACGGTGAACATCCTGCGGAAAAAATATGGCGTAGTTGCCTGGGGTCATTTCGATAAACGATTCATTTTCACTGTTGTGATAAAAAATAATATCCCGTTGGTCCAGTAATGATTCGCTTATTTCGTTATTCCCGGTATCAATAGCGATACCGATTTTTTCTTCACCCGATGCCAGAAACTGAATATCCAGATAACGGCGGTGGACTTCGGGGCGATTCTCGTGTGGTTCCCTGGTGGTGAGGTCGAGCACCTGGGCAAAAATATTGCGACCATCAATTTCCACCACGCCCGGCTCCAGCGCGGAAAAATCGGTCGAGCGCAGAAAATTGAGCGCTGTTTCAATCGCCTGCGGCAGGCGGCACGGATTTGGCTGCGAAATATGTCCGAATATCATGGCCCACTCCTTACAGAGACTGGATTTTCGCCCACACGCTGTCATCCACCGTAATGCCGTTGCGGCGGTTCTCTTCCTGCAGGCGCGTGAATTCATGTCCCGGCAGACGGATAGCGAGGTTCTCATCAGACCGTTCGGCGGTCGTGATGAAATCCATGATGCGCTGCAGTTTGGCATCGCGGGTTGGCGCGTCGATCAGGCGATCCACTTCGATGGCGATAAAGATCTGCGATACACCATATTCATCACTGTTGTCCTGGGTCACTTCCGCGACGGAGGAGCCGTTAGAGAGCAGGGTGGCGATCATATCCAGCACGACAGACAGGCCAGAACCTTTCCAGTAGCCCATTGGCAGAATGCGGCGGTTTTTCTCAATGACGCCCGGCTCTCTGGTCAGGTTGCCCTCATCGTCAAAACCACCATCCACCGGTAGCTCGCGTCCGGCCAGGCGGTTCACTTCCAGCATGCCGTAGGAGAACATCGACATCGACATATCGACCATCGTGATGGGGCTGGAGGGAATCGCAACGATCAACGGGTTCGTACCGATGCAGCACTCTTTTGAGCCCCACGCGGGCATGACGGCAATGGAGTTGGTCCAGCAAATTCCAATATAACCTTTCTCCGCCGCCTGCCAGCCGTAGCTGCCGCCGCGCATCCAGTGGTTGGCGTTACGCAGTGCCACCAGGCCGATGCCGTGATCGGATGCCAGTTCGGTGGCGCGATCCATCATCTTTTTCGCTGTCAGGTTGCCGATGGAACGCTGGGCATCCCACTGTTCGATGGCACCTAATGTGGTCACCCGCTTTGGCTGGGCGTCAGGAAGGATATCGCCTGCATCAAGCTGCTGGATAAAACGCGGGAAGCGGTTCACGCCGTGCGAATAGACGCCGGATTCTGTCGTTCGGGCAAACATCTCAGCGCATGCGTCTGCGGTGTCTGCTTTCACACCGCGATCGAGCAGAACCCGGTTGAACGCCGCTTTTAACTCTTCAAAGGTCACTTTCATCCCTGTTCTCCTGTTTTTTTAGGGGCAAGTGCGGGTGATTTTTTATCGCTTAATTTCACTATGCGAAATCTGATTTCAAATATAGCGATCAAATTTTGCCAGATCAACGGCATTCATGATTTTCAAAATCGATTAAAATCAACTGGTTGTGTTTTTTCTGTTGAGATCGTGAACTGAGCCACACTTTGCGCTACCATCAGGGCGCGATAAAAAAGGAGCCATGTGATGAGCATGAAAGAGAGCGAAATGACGCAAGAAAAAGAGAGGCCAGCGGGTAGCCAGAGCTTGTTTCGCGGCCTGATGCTGATTGAGATCCTCAGTAACTATCCGAACGGGTGTCCGCTTGCACACTTATCGGAACTGGCGGGGTTGAATAAGAGCACCGTGCACCGGTTGCTGCAGGGGCTGCAGTCGTGCGGGTACGTTACCCCGGCTCCTGCTGCGGGGAGTTATCGACTGACCACCAAATTTATCGCCGTCGGGCAGAAGGCGCTGTCCTCGCTGAACATTATCCACGTGGCGGCACCACACCTTGAGGCGCTGAACATTGCAACCGGCGAGACGGTGAACTTCTCCAGCCGTGAAGACGATCACGCCATCCTGATTTACAAGCTGGAGCCGACAACCGGCATGTTGCGTACGCGCGCGTATATCGGCCAGCATATGCCGCTTTACTGCTCTGCAATGGGTAAGATCTACATGGCGTTTGGTCACCAGGACTATGTGGCGAGCTACTGGGAAAGCCATCAGGAGCAGATCCAGCCGTTGACCCGCAACACCATCACTGAACTGAGCGCCATGTACGACGAGCTGGCAGATATCCGTGAACACAGCCTGGCGATGGACAAAGAAGAGAACGAGCTGGGTGTGTCCTGTATTGCCGTGCCGGTGTTTGATATTCATGGCCGTGTGCCGTATGCGATCTCCATTTCGCTGTCGACCTCCCGCATGAAGCAGGTGGGTGAGAAGAACTTGCTCAAACCACTGCGTGAAACGGCAGAGGCTATCTCAAAAGAACTGGGTTTTAACGTGCGCGAGGCGTAACAGATGAACCGATTTATCGTGGCGGACTCAACCAGATGCATAGGATGTCGCACCTGTGAAGTGGCTTGCGCGGTGGCGCATCAGGGCTCCGTCTCTGCAAACGCCTTTACGCCCCGCATTCGGGTTGTCAAAGGCGGTTCGTACACCACGGCGGTTGGCTGTCATCAGTGCGAAGATGCTCCCTGTGCCAATGTCTGCCCGACACAGGCGGTCCGCCGCAATGCGGGAGTCTGGCATGTCGAGCAGGCGCGCTGTATTGGGTGCAAAAGCTGTATGGTGGCGTGCCCGTTTGGGGCGATGCAGGTTCAGCAGGTGGGAAATGACGTTCAGGCGTTGAAATGTGATTTATGCGCGCATCGCGAGAGCGGACCTGCCTGTGTGGAGGCGTGTCCAACCCACGCGCTGAGCTGTGTCGATCCCGCCAGATTACGCACGGAACGGCTGCGTAACCTGGCGTAAGGTGCTACAGGCCGTTTTCGTGCCAGGCGTTTTCAATCTCTTCGGCGAGAATTTTCACGCCCGCTTCGATTTTTTCCGGGTCGGGAACGTAGTTCATGCGCATGCACTGGTGCGTGTGCGGCCACGGTTTATCCAGCCCCGGGAAGAAGTAATCACCCGGCACCATCAGTACGCCGCGTTTTTTCAGGCGCTGATAGAGCAGCTCTGTCGTAATCGGCAGATCCTTAAACCACAGCCACAGGAAAATCGCTCCCTCTGGTTTATGGATCAGGCAGCGTTCTTCAGGTAAATAACGGCGAAGTATCGCGATCGTCTCCTGTACGCGCTGGTAATAGAACGGTTTGATCACGTCATTCGACAGACGCAGCAGGTCGTTGCGTTTAATCATTTCACACATCATCGCCGGGCCAATGCCGCCCGGAGAAAGGCTGATAATGCCGTTCATATTGGTAATGGCGGTGATGATTTTTTCATTGGCGATGATGATGCCGCAGCGGCTGCCTGGCAGGCCCAGCTTGGAGAGGCTCATGCACAGTACGATGTTCGGGTTCCACAGCGGACGTGCTTCGCTGAAGATAATGCCCGGGAACGGTACGCCATAGGCGTTATCGATCACCAACGGGATGCCGTGCTGATTAGCCAGCGCATCCAGCTTCATCAGCTCGTCATCAGTGATGACGTTACCCGTCGGGTTGGTGGGACGCGATACGCAGATCATGCCCGTCTCTTCGCCCACATGCAGGTGTTCAAAATCGACGTGGTATTTGAACTGGCCTTCCGGGAGCAGCTCAATATTCGGGCGCGCTGAGACGAACAGGTCTTCTTCCAGGCCGGAATCGGCATAGCCGATATACTCCGGAGCCAACGGGAACAGTACCTTTTTGGTGGTGCCGTCGGCGCGACGTCCTGCGAACAGATTGAACAAGTAGAAAAACGCGCTCTGGCTGCCGTTTGTTAGTGCAATATTCTGTGGTTCGATATCCCAACCCAGCTCTTCACGCAGCATATCGGCGAGGAGTGTCAGCAGTTCAGTTTTACCCTGAGGGCCGTCGTAATTGCACAGTGCCTCAGTCGCTTTGCCATTTTCCAGCATCTGAGCCAGCAGCGTCTGGAAATACTCATTCATCTCCGGGATTTGAGCCGGGTTTCCGCCGCCGAGCATGATTGCGCCCGGTGTGCGCAGCCCGTCGTTGAGATCCTCCATCAGGCGGGTAATGCCTGAATGGCGGGTAAATTTGTCGCCGAAAAGTGAAAACGTCATAGCAGGTGATCTGTCGAGCTTATTATGAAAGTGGGTAACCATAACGCTAGCATCGTGTGGGTGCAAATCGAGAGGTGAGAGAGGGTTTGTGGTTTTGTAGGGAGAATTGATATTTATTCAGTGAATTGTTCTGGTGGTTTTTTATCCCCTCTCCCCAAAGGGGCGAGGGGGAAAGACGGCTCCGTGCGGTTCCCTCTCCCTTCGGGGAGAGGGGTAGCGTGAGGGGTTGTTTATTGATTACCCGCCCACACTATCATCGCTTTATCGCCATTATGCTCACGCACAAAGCCATATCCTTCTTTCAGTGAAAGCGTGGTTTGTTTGCCTTCACCAATGGCCGGATGGCGGGCGCGGAACTGCCCCAGTATCTGCCAGTGGGCAACGGTGACAGCTTCCTTGCCCGTGACGTCCTGCCAGTTCATATCAGAGCGCGTTCCCTGTAGCGGGTCGGAACCTGTTGGGCCGAATGGACGCTCAGATTCATCCCCGTAGTAGATTTGTACACTGCCCGGTGCCAGCAACAGCAGTTCAGCGGCGCGCTGGCCCCCTTCGCGGAACAGGCGCGTATCGTGCGAAGAGAGGTAGCTCAGAACATTGAAGCTTTGCAGTTTTTCCGCCATCTGCTGCCAGGTCATGTCCATGTCGGCCAGGCAATCCACCGCTTTTGCCGCCTGCTCCTGGTAATCGAAGTTGATCATCGCATCGAAACCGTGGCGGTAGTAATCGCTCTGCATGACGCCGTGGCCCCAGGATTCCCCGGTCATCCAGAATGGCGCGTTGTCGGGTTTTTTGTCCGGGTTTGCGGCTTTCCACGCGGCCAGCGCCTGGCTTGCCTGGTCTTTCAGCTGTTGCCAGGCTGCAAGCTCAACGTGTTTTGCAGTATCAACACGGAAACCGTCGATACCGTAGTCGCGCACCCACTGACTGAGCCAGTGAGTCAGGTAGTCACGCGGGGTGTAGCCAGAGATGGCTTTCGCATGGGTATCGGGCTTGTGTTGATAGAAGTTTGGCAAGCCGGAAGGTGTCGTGGATTCCGTTTTCAGATCCGGTAAAAATGCCAGCGACATGGTCAAATCGTCAAAGCCGGGGTTGTCATAATCGCCGATGTCGGTGCGGATCCATTTTTTACCCCACCATTTTTCCCATGCGGCTTTGTCGCTGAAGTTAATGTAATCATTGAAGCTGTGCCAGCTTTGACCGGCACCCGGCTTCCAGTCCGTCCAGTGTTCACCCAGCGTTTTTTTCAGCTCATCACCCTGCAGATACAGCGCACCAAACTGGTACGTCTGCATGTCTGCAAGGGTGGCGTAGCCCGTGTGGTTCATGACGATGTCGAACAGGATACGGATACCACGTTTGTGCGCTTCGTCGACCAGATGGCGTAAATCATCTTCGGTGCCCATGTTGGCATCGAGCTTCGTCCAGTCCTGCGTGTAGTAGCCGTGATAGGCGTAGTGCGGGAAGTCGCCTTTGGTGCCACCACCCACCCAGCCGTGGATCTGCTCCAGCGGGGAGCTGATCCAGAGCGCATTCACGCCCAGTTGCTGCAAATAATCGAGCTTTCCGGTAAGCCCTTTAAGATCGCCACCGTGGAAGGTACCAATCTCCTGCATGCCATCTTTGTGGCGGCCATAGCTGTTGTCGTTGGTGGGATCGCCATTAACAAAGCGATCGGTCAGCACGAAATAGACGGTGGCGTTTTGCCAGCTAAACTGCGCGGGTTTGTCTGTCTCGGCGCGCTCAAGCAACAGCAGGCCGTTGCTGTTGGCGGCAGGCTGAAGGGTGATTTTTCCATTCTGCACCGTTGCCGTTTGCTTACTGTAGAAATCCCGCACCACGGAGCCTTCCGGGAAGGTGCTGCTGACTTCAAGCGTCAACGGTTTACCGTCCCATTTCGGACACTGGCGGATGACGTTCGCGACAGGTTGTTCCGCTGCGCTCTGGATGGTCAGCATCAGGGTGGGTGTGCCGGAGCGAGTATCGATACGCATCTGGTACTCACCGTCGCGGAACAGACGCCACTGCGGTGGCGTGCCCTCACAGGGTTTTAGCGACAGCATTTCATTAAGTTTTATTGCACCCGTTGGCTGCCAGCACGTGTTGTCAAAACTCACAGTGAGAGGACGAGTACCCTTCGTCAGCTTTGTCTGGCTGGTGAACACGCCAGTGCCTTCGGCATTAAACGTGGTAAACCCCGGCGATGACCAGCCCGCGTGTGCCAGTGCGGGTAACATCAGAAAAGCTAATGCGGTGCGTTTCATTCCATTTTCCTGTCGCGGCATTTTTAGCCAGTGTGCCATCTGACGCTGATGAAAAACTCATCCCCCTGGTGCTTTCTCCCGGGAGTATGCGAAAGGATGAGTGATCCCGCGCAAAATTAGAGAGTTATCTGCGATATCAAACACAATTTCTCAGGAATGATGCTTTAGTGAGCAGTTTTTTGGTGACATAGTTTCGGAATTGGACTATTTCTTTAGATGCTCTTGAAGTCTATTTTTGTTATGATTTGAGATTCCGCTCTCAAATTTGTGAAAAAATAAGGTGTTGGAATGTTTATATCCGACCAGGAGACCTAATGATGTCGACCCCCATTCGACGATTTGGGGCTACGTTACTCGTGTTACTCACTGTGGCATTTTCAGGTGAGGTGCTTGCGAAAACGCACACGGATACAACGAGTAAAAAGGCCCACGTCATAAAGACGACAAGTAGTAAGGTTAGCAGTAAACAAGAGTATTCTCGCAATAGTGCAAAGAGTAGTTCACTTCCTGATTTGCGAAAATACCCTTCCGGGACACCAAGGAAAAAAGCGTTTCTCCGGACGGTAATGCCTTACATTACGAGTCAAAATGCCGCGATTACTGCGGATCGTAACTGGATGATCTCAAAACAGTACGATAGCCGCTGGTCGCCTGCTGAACGCACGCGTCTGAAAGATATCGCGAAGCGCTACAAGGTGAGCTGGAACGGTAACACACGTCACGTGCCGTGGAACTCTCTCTTAGAGCGTGTGGATATCATCCCAGGCAGCATGGTTGCGACGATGGCTGCCGCCGAAAGTGGCTGGGGGACGTCTAAGCTGGCACGCAGCAACAACAACCTCTTCGGCATGAAATGCGTCAAAGGCCGTTGTAACGATGCTCCAGGTAAAGTGAAAGGCTATTCACAGTTTGAATCGGTTAAAGATTCCGTGAATGCTTATGTGGTGAACCTGAACACGCACCCCGCTTACTCTTCGTTCCGTAAGTCACGCGCTCAGCTGCGTAAAGCGGATCAGGAATTGACGGCCAGCACGATGATCCACAAGCTGAAAGGGTATTCCACCCAGGGACAGAGCTATAACAACTATCTGTTTGCTATGTTCCAGGACAATCAGCGTCTTATCGCCGCACATATGTAATCCCAAAAAAACGCCTTCCGATGGAAGGCGTTTTCTTTTCTACAGCAGCACCTCACTGTAACGCTCCCGATACTCCTTTGGCGTGGTGTCATACTCTTTCCTGAACACCGAGTAGAAATACTGCAACGACGGGTAGCCACACATCTGCGAGATTTCGTTGATAGACAGCGACGTGGAGATCAGCAGACTGCGTGCTTTCTCCAGTTTTTCCGCATGAATGACAGCATGAATGGTTTCGCCCACTTCCTCTTTAAAGCGTTTTTCCAGATTCGAACGAGAAATACCGACCGAATCCAGCACCTGATCGACCTTGATACCTT
Organism: Enterobacter cloacae complex sp. 2024EL-00214; assembly: GCF_043945575.1. Taxonomy (NCBI): domain Bacteria; kingdom Pseudomonadati; phylum Pseudomonadota; class Gammaproteobacteria; order Enterobacterales; family Enterobacteriaceae; genus Enterobacter; species Enterobacter cloacae complex sp. 2024EL-00214. The sequence continues at coordinate 92,773 of NZ_JBIMRC010000015.1, forward strand.
TGCAGGCATGGTTGCGGATGTAGTGCATGGCCTGAATGACGGCCGGATCGTTTAAGGAGCGATAATCCGTTGAGCGGCGTTCTACCACGCGCACAGGGGGAACCAGTAAGCGCTGGAGCGGCAGGGATTCGTTATCCAGCAGGCGATGAAGTAACTTTGCGGCCTGATAACCCATCTGACGGGTTCCCTGCGCCACGGAGGAGAGTGCCACGCGCGAAAGGTAACGCGTAAGCTCTTCGTTATCGATGCCAATCACGCACAGCTTTTCGGGTACCGGAATATGCAAATGTTCACAGACCTGTAGCACGTGGCGGGCACGGGCGTCTGTTACCGCAATAATTCCGGTTTGCGGCGGCAGTGTTTGCAGCCAGTCTGCCAGTCGGTTTTGCGCGTGCTGCCAGTTTTCGGGGGCGGTTTCCAGCCCCTGATAGACCACCCCACGATACTTCTCCTGCGCAACCAGCTGGCAAAATGCATACTCACGCTCCATTGCCCAGCGCTTTCCGCTTGAGACGGGTAAACCGTAAAAGGCGAAGCGGTGCACGCCTTTCTCTTTTAAATGGAGAAACGCGCTCTCTACCAGCGCGTGGTTATCGGTAGCGATATAGTGAACCGGCGGGTAGTGCTCGGGTGAGTGGTAAGAGCCGCCGACGCCCACAATGGGGACGTCGACGTCAGCCAGCAGTTGTTCAATTACTGGATCGTCATAGTCGGCGATGACGCCATCGCCCAGCCAGTCTTTGATGTTCTCGAGGCGAGTGCGGAAATCTTCCTCAATGAAAATATCCCACTCGGATTGCGACGCCTGCAAATATTCCCCAACTCCTTCAACCACCTGGCGGTCGTAGGCTTTGTTGGCATTGAATAACAACGTAATGCGGTGACGCTTTTCAAACATGGCTTACTATCCCATAAGTAACAATACTGTTCTCAGGCTCGCCGCTTGGTTGCCGAGTCCATCCAGACTGCCAGCAAAAGAATGGCACCTTTCACGATATACTGCCAAAACGTCGGGACGTCCATCATACTCATTCCGTTATCCAGCGAAGCCATAATAAATGCCCCCATCACGGCACCTGCCACACTGCCAACACCACCTGCGAGACTGGTTCCGCCAATGACGCAGGCGGCGATGGCATCCAGCTCTGCGATGTTACCGGCAGACGGTGAACCAGCCCCCAGACGCGAGCTAAGGATCAGCCCCGCAATAGCCACCATCAGGCCGTTGATGGCAAAGACGGCAAGTTTGGTGCGTTCCACGTTAATACCCGAAAGACGCGCGGCTTCAAGGTTGCCACCGATGGCATAAATACGGCGACCAAATGCGGTGCGCGTGGCCATAAACATTCCGCCCAGCAGTAAAAGTGCCAGCAGCAGTACCGGGGTCGGGACGCCGCGATAGTCATTCAAAAGCCAGATGGCACCCAGCACAATTACAGTAGTAAGGGCCTGACGCCCCACAACGGATGTGGACGCTGGCGAAGCCAGACCCAACGACTGACGGCGCATACGCCCACGCCATTGCCACGCAACAAATGCCAGCAGGCCCATGACACCGATCGTAAAGCCCACGCCATCAGAGAGGTAGCTTTGACCAATCTGCGACATAGCCGCGCTGGTGGGGGAGACGGTGGTGCCGTTGGTGATACCAATCAATATCCCGCGGAAGGCCAGCATCCCCGCCAGGGTAACGATGAACGACGGGACTTTCCGGTATGCAACCCACCAGCCGTTCCAGGTCCCAAGCAATAACCCCAGTACCAGCGTAACCGCGACGGTCAGCGGCAGCGGCCAGCCGAGCCAGACGTCAAAAATCGCTGCGACACCGCCGAGCAGACCCATCATCGACCCCACCGACAGATCGATTTCCGCTGAGATAATCACAAACACCATTCCCACGGCCAGAATGCCGGTGATGGCAGTCTGGCGTAGCAGGTTAGAGACATTACGTGCGCTGAGGTAAGAGCCATCGGTCATCCAGGTAAAGAACAACATGATGGCGATAATCGCTGCAATCATCACAAAAACCTGCAGGTTCAGCGCTTTTAGCCCCGCGAATGCGCCGGGTGTCGGCACTGCGACTTTGATATCAGACGGATTGCTTTTCGACATGACGTTCGCTCCTTAAGGCGGCTTCCATGACCTGCTCCTGCGTCAGGTTCTGGTTAATCAGGTTGGCTTTCAGTTTCCCCTCGTGCATGACCAACACGCGGTCGCTCAGGCCCAGCACTTCAGGGAGTTCAGACGAGATGACAATGACGGCAATCCCTTGCTGCACAAGCTGATTAATCAGTTTGTAGATTTCATATTTCGCACCGATATCAATCCCGCGAGTGGGTTCATCCAGGATTAATATTCGCGGGTTGAGGAGCAGGCAGCGCGCCAGAATGGCCTTCTGCTGGTTACCACCGCTCAACCGGCCAATGGCCAGTTCCGGAGAGGATGTTTTCACCTTGAGTCTGGCGAGTGACTGGAGAATGCACTGTTGTTCTGCGGCATCATCCAGGCTGCTCAGCGCACCGGAAAACTGATTGAGTGCCGCAAGCGTGATGTTTTTACCAACGGCCATGACCGGTACGATGCCGTCTTTTTTGCGGTCTTCAGGCACCATTGCAATACCGTGGGCAATCGCCTGCTGGCAGTTGTTGATGCGTACCTGTTCCCCGTCGATATAAATCGAGCCTTCCCAGCGACCCGGCCAAACGCCGAAAAGACACTGCACGGCTTCGGTACGCCCGGCCCCGACCAGACCTGCGATGCCGAGGGTTTCGCCACGGTGGAGGGAGAAGGCGATATTGTTCACGCGCTTGATATGACGGTTAACGGGGTGCCAGGCGGTCAGGTTCTCCACGCGCAACACCTCTTCACCCACGGTGTGGGGTTCATTCGGGTAGAGCGCAGTAAGCTCGCGCCCTACCATCATGGTAATGATGTCATCTTCACTCATGCCTGCCGCTTCACGCGTACCGATGTGTTGCCCGTCGCGGATCACGCAGATGGTGTCGGAAATGGCTTTCACCTCATTGAGCTTGTGCGAAATGTAGATGCAGGCAATGCCGTGGTTTTGCAGGTCGCGAATGATATTGAGCAGGACGGCCGTTTCCTGTTCGGTAAGTGAGGCGGTTGGCTCATCAAGGATCAGCAGACGCACCTGTTTGTTCAGTGCCTTCGCGATCTCAACCAACTGCTGTTGCCCCAGCCCCAAATCACCCACGCGCGTGTCTGGTGAAATCGCGAGGCTCACCTGGGCCAGCAATTTTTCACAACGCAGCGTCATGGTGTCGTAATCCAGTACGCCGTGGTGCGAAATTTCGGCTCCCAGGAAAATGTTCTCCAGCACGGTGAGATGTTTCACCAGCGCCAGCTCCTGGTGAATAATGGCGATGCCTTTACGTTCGGTATCGCGAATGTGTGTGGCCTGAATAACCTCTCCGGCAAAGACGATTTCGCCCTCGTAGCTGCCGTGCGGGTAGATCCCGCACAACACTTTCATCAGTGTTGATTTGCCTGAGCCGTTTTCGCCGCACAGTGACACCACTTCACCGGGGTTCAACCGCAGGCTCACGTTGTCGACCGCTTTCACCGCACCAAAGCGTTTGGTGATGCTTTTCATTTCTAATAAATAAGGCATAACTGCTCCACATGACCCGAAGGAAGAACAGCACAAGTCGATGCGCCCCCGCAGGGCAGGGGCAGCGCTGGATTACAGTTCACTCTTTTTGTGGAAACCGTCTTTGATGACGGTGGCGTCAATATTCTCTTTATTGACTTCGATTGGTGTGAGCAGGCGAGCCGGAACATCTTTGAGTCCGTTGTTCAGAGTGGCGTCTGCTTTGGGTTGCTGACCATTACCCAGCTCCACGGCAATTTCAGCTGCCGTATTCGCCAGCTCGGTGATGGGTTTATAAACCGTCATGGTTTGCGTACCCGCCATGATGCGTTTTACACCGGCGAGATCGGCATCCTGACCAGAAATGGCGACTTTCCCGGCAAGACCCTGGGCGCTAAGTGCCTGAATGGCACCGCCTGCGGTGGCATCGTTGGATGCCACTACCGCATCAATTTTGTTGTTGTTGGCCGTTAACGCGTTTTCCATAATTTTCAGCGCGTTTTCTGGAAGCCAGCCGTCAGCCCATTGATCGCCCACCACTTTAATCTTACCGTCATCAATATACGGCTTAAGGACTTTCATTTGACCCTGGCGGAACAGTTTGGCGTTGTTATCAACAGGAGAGCCGCCCATCAGGAAATAATTTCCCTGAGGCACTTTATCGATCAGGCTTTTGGCTTGTAATTCGCCCACTTTCTCATTGTCGAACGAAATATAATAATCAATGTCCGCATTATTAATCATGCGGTCATATGCCAGCACTTTTATGCCTTCTTGTTTGGCTTCTTTCACTACGTTACTTAATACCTGGCCGTTATACGGGATAATGACCAGCACATCGACGCCACGGTTAATCATATTCTCAATTTGCGACATTTGCGTTTCTTCGTTGCCGTTAGCCGACTGAACAAACACGCTTGCACCGAGTGATTCGGCTTTTTTCACAAAAATATCGCGATCTTTTTGCCAGCGCTCCAGACGGAGGTCATCAATCGCCATGCCAATTTTGACCTCTTTTGCATGCCCGGCAAAGCTGGCAAGCAGCAGAGTAGTGCAGAGAGTAAGGGACAGGTTCTTTATCTTCATAATTATAGGGCCTTTTTGTAGGGGTATGTTGCTGCTGAGATAAAAGAAACATTCACTGCTTAGACGCAGCAAATTTTTAACGTGGAAAGGCGGGCTGGCAATTACAGATTTTTATCTTCTCATTATGATATTTGGTTTATTTCTGAATTTATGACCGCGATCGGATTTTAAAATGCGTAACCTATTAATTACATTTGATTCTGGAATATGCGCCGAAAAATAGGTTGCCTGCTCATATTTTGCGAGCCAGCGCACAGTTGTGCATTCTCTCAATAGCAGTGTGAAATAACGTAATTGAGCAAGCTGGAATGTGTATTCACTATTACTGACGTCACAATACTTCGCCGCATACCCTGATTATGGAGCTCAATATGCAAGCTTATTTCGACCAACTCGATCGCGTTCGTTACGAAGGCCCGAAAACGACCAATCCTTTAGCATTTCGTCACTACAACCCGGATGAGCTGGTACTGGGTAAGCGCATGGAAGATCATCTGCGCTTTGCCGCCTGTTACTGGCATACCTTCTGCTGGAATGGAGCCGATATGTTCGGCGTGGGCGCGTTCGACCGCCCGTGGCAACAGCCGGGTGAAGCCATTGAGCTGGCAAAACGTAAAGCGGACGTCGCTTTTGAATTTTTCCACAAGCTGAACGTACCGTACTACTGCTTCCATGATGTGGATGTCTCGCCAGAAGGCGCATCGCTGAAAGAGTATCTGAACAACTTCGCGCAGATGGTGGATGTGCTGGCAGCAAAACAGCAACAAAGCGGCGTGAAGCTGCTCTGGGGCACAGCAAACTGCTTCACCAACCCACGTTATGGTGCCGGTGCGGCCACGAATCCAGACCCGGAAGTGTTTAGCTGGGCGGCAACGCAGGTTGTGACTGCGATGAACGCCACGCACCAACTGGGTGGTGAGAACTATGTACTGTGGGGTGGCCGTGAAGGTTATGAAACCTTGCTGAACACCGACCTGCGTCAGGAGCGTGAGCAGATTGGCCGCTTCATGCAGATGGTTGTTGAGCATAAGCACAAAATCGGCTTCCGCGGCACGCTGTTGATTGAGCCGAAGCCACAAGAGCCAACCAAGCATCAGTACGATTACGACGTTGCCACCGTGTACGGCTTCCTGAAGCAATTCGGTCTGGAAAAAGAGATCAAAGTAAACATTGAGGCCAACCACGCAACGCTTGCGGGTCACTCCTTCCACCATGAAATTGCTTCTGCCATTGCACTGGGTATCTTCGGCTCTGTGGATGCTAACCGTGGTGATGCACAGCTGGGCTGGGATACCGATCAGTTCCCGAACAGCGTGGAAGAGAATGCGCTGGTGATGTACGAAATCATCAAGGCGGGGGGCTTCTCAACCGGTGGTCTCAACTTCGACGCCAAAGTGCGCCGCCAGAGTACCGATAAATACGATCTGTTCTATGGTCATATTGGCGCGATGGATACGATGGCGCTGGCGCTGAAAGTCGCGGCTCGTATGATTGAAGACGGTGAGCTGGATAAACGCGTTGCGAAGCGTTATAGCGGCTGGAACAGTGAGCTGGGCCAGCAAATTTTGAAAGGTCAGTTATCGCTTGCGGATATCGCGAAGTACGCTGAACAGCATCATTTGGCACCGCAGCATCAGAGCGGGCATCAGGAACTGCTGGAAAACCTGGTCAATCACTATCTGTTCGATAAGTAACAGGCAGTCGAGGAAAACGTCGGCCCGGTAAGCACAGCGCCACCGGGCATTTTCAGTTAAGGGATCCACTATATGTATATCGGGATTGATCTTGGCACATCGGGTGTGAAAGCCATTCTGTTAAGTGAGCAGGGCGACGTGTTAGCAACGCAGACAGAAAAACTGCAGGTGTCACGTCCGCATCCGCTATGGTCGGAGCAAGACCCGGAGCAGTGGTGGCAGGCGACAGATAGCACCATTAAAGCCTTAGGTGAGCGACATAGCTTGCGTGAGGTAAAAGCGATTGGTATCGCCGGGCAAATGCATGGTGCAACGCTGCTGGATGCGCAGCATCGCGTGTTACGCCCGGCTATTCTCTGGAACGACGGCCGCTGCGCGGAAGAGTGCGCAATGCTCGAAGGCCGTGTGCCCACGTCTCGTGAGATCACCGGTAACCTGATGATGCCCGGTTTTACCGCGCCAAAATTACTGTGGGTGCAGCGCCACGAACCGGAAATTTTCCGTCAGGTGGCAAAAGTATTACTGCCAAAAGATTATCTGCGTTTTCGCATGACGGGTGATTTTGCCAGCGATATGTCCGACGCCGCTGGCACGATGTGGCTTGATGTGGCGAAACGTGACTGGAGCGAGGCGATGCTTGATGCCTGCCATCTGACGCGTGAACATATGCCTGCGCTCTTTGAAGGCTGCGAGATCACGGGGACGTTAGATCCCTCCATTGCGAAACGCTGGAATATCCCTGCCGTGCCGGTTGTTGCCGGAGGCGGTGATAACGCGGCGGGTGCCGTGGGTGTCGGGATGGTTGAGTCGGGACAGGCTATGCTGTCGCTTGGCACGTCTGGTGTCTATTTTGCCGTCAGCGACGGTTATCGCAGCAACCCTGAAAGTGCCGTTCACAGTTTCTGCCATGCGCTTCCTGGAAAATGGCACCTGATGTCGGTGATGTTGAGTGCCGCATCCTGTCTGGACTGGGCGGTGAAACTCACCGGGATGAGCGATGTTCCGGCGTTGATATCCGCAGCGCAACAGGCGGATGAGAGCGCAGGTGCTGTCTGGTTTTTACCGTATCTTTCCGGTGAACGTACGCCACACAACAACCCGGAAGCGAAAGGGGTGTTCTTTGGCTTAACCCATCAACATGGCCCGGCAGAGCTGGCCCGGGCAGTGCTGGAAGGGGTTGGATACGCGCTGGCGGATGGCATGGACGTGGTGCATGACTGCGGTCTGAAGCCATCAGGTATTACGCTGATTGGCGGCGGGGCACGCAGCAGTTACTGGCGGCAGATGCTGTCTGATATCAGCGGGCTGCAGCTGGATTACCGTACCGGAGGCGATGTTGGGCCTGCACTCGGTGCGGCGCGACTGGCGCAGATTGCGGTGGAGCCTGGGACACCATTGTCTCAACTTTTACCACAGTTGCCGCTTGAACAGCGTCATCTGCCTGACGCGAAAAAACACGCACTTTACGCAGAACGGCGTGATGTGTTCCGCCGGATTTATCAGCAGCTTTTACCGCTGATGTCGTAAACACCCACCCGGCGCTGCGCTTGCACGGTAAGCGCAGCGCCGCCGGGCTAGCTCACAAATTTGCGCGTGTCTATTTTTTGCAACAGCATGGACAGGAACAAACTCACTACCAGCGTGGCGGTGAAAATCCAGATAATATCCAGCAGCGGCCAGCTTTTGAGTTCAACGCCGCGCGTTCGCAGCGCGTGGATCACCAGTGCGTGAAAACCGTAAATTCCCAGCGAGTGCCGGGAAATAAACCCCAGCACGGGGAGGGGGCGCGCATTCAGCGTGTTTTTGACGAGCGTCAGCAGGGACATCGCGCAGATAAAGACCATCGGGCCGCAGTACAGATACCAGGTGTCGGCAAAGTTACCGCGCCATTGCAGCTCGTACAGTGTCCCGCGCGAAATGACCATCACGCCGAGGATAAATAACGCCCCACACAGCCAGTTCAGCCCGCGTCTTTGGGTATCCATCATGCCGATAGCACGCCCCAGCATGCCGTACAGCACGTAGTAAAAGGTATCGCCGTTGATATAGAGGTTGACCGGCAGCCATTCAACGCCGTCAATTTTTTGCGAGAGCGTATTCGGGTTTGCCACCACGCCAATCACCACCATCAGCGCCAGCAGCATCTTACCGCTGACGTTTTTCACCTGAATCAGCGGTGAAACCAGATAAATAACGATGATGGCGAAGAAAAACCACAGATGATAGAACACCGGTTTTTGCAGCAGGTATTTCAGCGATATCACGGGGTTAATTGAAGTGAACAGCGTGATGTACAGCAGCGCGACGGCACTGTAGAACCCCAGGCACGAGGCTATACGTATGAAGTGCCTCGGCTGCGCGCTACGCTCGCCAAAAAAAAGGAAGCCGGAAATCATAAAGAACAGTGGCACGCTCACGCGCGACGCGGAATTGAGAATATTGGCGATATCCCAGTTAACGTGGCTGATACTGTGCGCATTGGTGACATACCAGGTCGTGGTGTGGATCATCACTACCATCAGGCACGCTATTCCTCGCAGGTTATCAATCCAGTTAATTTTCGACTGCATCAGTTCCTCTGTTTTCCTGGTAAAAAGAGTGTGACTGCCATTGTGTAAAAATCTTCCCTTAGAAAATTCTGAGTTTTATGGCGCTGGCTTGTATGCAGGCCGCGAGATTCGCAGAATGCCAGACCTTAATCTATAAATCCTGATACTAAAAATAACAGCCACTGACCAGGGCGGTAATAAAAATGATGATGACGCGCGTGGTATCACTCTTTCTGCTGCTTACGCTTGCGGGATGCAGTGCTCCACAAGATGCTCCCGTGCAGCGAGCGCAGCAGGGCAAAATTGGCCCGGAACATTCCCTGAACATGGAACAACTCTGTAAAGATCAGGCCGCCCACCGCTATAATTCTGATGTTCAGAACATTGAGGTCACTGGGTTTGAGCATTTTCAGGGAAGCTATGAGCTGCGGGGCCATACCTCTCGTAAAGAGGGCTTTGTCTGTTCGTTTGACGCGGACGGTCAGTTTTTACACCTCTCAATGCGCTAACGTGCTCGCATAATCAGCAGCCAGACGCCTTCGGAGTTCTGGCTGAAAGGCTTATTTCCCCAATTTTCCCTAAACAAACCCGTTTCATACTGTATATCTTGCAGGCAGCGGGTATACTGAACCCTTCCATTTAAAACCACACGTATCCAGCACGAAATACTATGCAAAAGTTTGATACCAAGACCTTCCAGGGCCTGATCCTGACCTTACAGGATTACTGGGCTCGTCAGGGCTGCACCATTGTTCAACCTTTGGACATGGAAGTCGGCGCAGGCACTTCACACCCGATGACCAGCTTACGCGCGTTGGGGCCAGAGCCAATGGCGACTGCCTATGTGCAGCCATCTCGTCGTCCAACTGATGGCCGTTACGGCGAAAACCCGAACCGTCTGCAGCACTACTATCAGTTCCAGGTGGTGATTAAGCCATCGCCAGACAATATTCAGGAACTGTATCTCGGGTCGCTGAAAGAGCTGGGTATGGATCCGACCATCCACGACATTCGTTTCGTGGAAGATAACTGGGAAAACCCAACGCTGGGTGCCTGGGGTCTGGGTTGGGAAGTGTGGCTGAACGGTATGGAAGTGACGCAGTTTACTTACTTCCAGCAGGTTGGCGGTCTGGAATGTAAACCGATTACCGGTGAAATCACCTACGGTCTGGAACGTCTGGCCATGTACATTCAGGGCGTAGACAGCGTTTACGACCTGGTCTGGAGCGACGGCCCGCTGGGTAAAACTACCTACGGCGACGTGTTCCATCAGAACGAAGTGGAGCAATCCACCTATAACTTCGAATACGCGGATGTGGACTTCCTGTTCACCTGCTTCGAGCAGTACGAGAAAGAAGCACAGCAACTGCTGGCGCTGGAAACTCCGCTGCCGCTGCCTGCTTACGAGCGTATTCTGAAGGCCGCCCACAGCTTCAACCTGCTGGACGCCCGCAAAGCCATCTCCGTGACTGAACGTCAGCGCTACATTCTGCGTATTCGTACCCTGACCAAAGCCGTTGCTGAAGCTTACTACGCGTCCCGTGAAGCCCTTGGCTTCCCGATGTGCAACCGAAACAAATAAGAGGCGGCCATGTCTGAGAAAACTTTCCTGGTGGAAATCGGCACCGAAGAGCTGCCACCAAAAGCCCTGCGCAGCCTGGCTGAATCTTTTGCTGCGAACGTGACGGCTGAGCTGGATAACGCTGGCCTGGCGCACGGTAAAATTGAATGGTTTGCTGCACCGCGTCGTCTGGCGCTGAAAGTGGCAAATCTGGCGGCGTCTCAGCCGGATCGTGAAGTCGAGAAACGTGGCCCGGCGATTGCACAGGCGTTTGACGCTGAAGGCAAACCGAGCAAAGCGGCAGAAGGCTGGGCGCGTGGTTGCGGTATCACCGTTGACCAGGCCGAGCGTCTGAGCACCGATAAAGGTGAATGGCTGCTGTACCGTGCTCACGTGAAAGGCGAGAGTGCAGAAGCGCTGCTGCCAGATATGGTGGCGACGTCACTGGCGAAACTGCCGATTCCAAAACTGATGCGCTGGGGTGCAAGCGACGTACACTTCGTGCGTCCGGTTCACACCGTGACCCTGCTGCTGGGCGATGCTGTTATCCCGGGTACCATTCTGGGCGTGGCGTCCGATCGCGTGATCCGCGGCCACCGCTTTATGGGTGAGCCAGAGTTCACCATCGACAACGCCGATCAGTATCCAGAGATCCTGCTGGAGCGCGGTAAAGTCATTGCTGACTACGAACTGCGTAAAGCAAAAATCAAAGCGGACGCAGAAGAAGCGGCGCGCAAAATTGGCGGCAACGCTGATTTGAGCGAAAGCCTGCTGGAAGAAGTGACCTCTCTGGTTGAATGGCCGGTGGTGCTGACCGCGAAGTTCGAAGAGAAATTCCTCGCCGTTCCGGCTGAAGCACTGGTGTACACCATGAAGGGTGACCAGAAGTACTTCCCGGTCTATGCCAACGACGGCAAGCTGCTGCCAAACTTCATCTTCGTGGCGAACATCGAATCCAAAGATCCGATCCAGATTATTTCTGGTAACGAGAAAGTGGTTCGTCCGCGTCTGGCAGATGCCGAGTTCTTCTTCAATACCGACCGCAAAAAGCGTCTGGAAGATCATCTGCCGCGTCTGCAGACCGTGCTGTTCCAGCAACAGCTGGGTACGCTGCGCGACAAAACCGACCGTATCGCAGAGCTGTCCGGCTGGATCGCCCGTGAAATCGGGGCTGACGTGAACCACGCGACCCGTGCTGGTTTGCTGTCCAAGTGCGACCTGATGACCAACATGGTGTTCGAATTTACCGACACCCAGGGCGTAATGGGGATGCACTACGCGCGTCACGATGGTGAAGCGGAAGACGTGGCTGTTGCCCTGAACGAGCAGTACCAGCCGCGCTTCGCGGGTGATGACCTGCCGTCTAACCCGGTTGCCTGTGCGGTGGCGATTGCCGACAAGATGGACACCCTGGCGGGTATCTTCGGTATCGGCCAGCATCCGAAAGGCGACAAAGACCCGTTTGCACTGCGTCGTGCCGCGCTGGGTGTGCTGCGTATCATCGTTGAGAAGAACCTGAACCTGGATCTGCAGACCCTGACGGAAGAAGCGGTGCGTCTGTACGGCGACAAGCTGACCAATACCAACGTTGTGGATGACGTGATCGACTTTATGCTCGGCCGTTTCCGTGCGTGGTATCAGGACGAAGGTTATACCGTCGACACTATTCAGGCGGTACTGGCGCGTCGTCCGACCCGTCCGGCAGATTTCGATGCGCGTATGAAGGCGGTTTCCCACTTCCGTACCCTGGAAGCGGCATCTGCGCTGGCTGCGGCTAACAAGCGTGTATCCAACATCCTCGCGAAGTCCGACGAAACGCTGAACGAGCGCGTGAACGCCGCGACGCTGAAAGAACCGGAAGAGATCGCTCTGGCGATGCAGGTTGTGGTACTGCGCGACAAGCTGGAGCCGTTCTTCGCGGAAGGCCGCTACCAGGAAGCACTGGTTGAACTGGCTGAGCTGCGTGAAGTGATCGACGCCTTCTTCGAGAAAGTGATGGTGAACGTAGAAGATAAAGATCTGCGTATTAACCGTCTCTCTATGCTCGAAAAACTGCGCGAGCTGTTCCTGCGCGTGGCGGATATTTCGCTGCTGCAGTAAGGTGCCCGTTGTTACAAATGCTAAAAACCCGCTTCGGCGGGTTTTTTTATGGGTCTTTTGTAGGGCGGATACGCGTAGCATCATCCGGCAGGTTTAGCCGATCGCGACTGTGCCTTCGTCCGTCTGCAGCCAGCGTGGTGCCTTCAGCGTATCGGCAAAGTAGCTGACCAGTTCGCACAGCAAATCTTCCATCACGATTTCAGATTGTCGCGGCAGTGAACCGTTCATCAGCAACTGCGTAATCTCCTGACAGTAGCGCCCCAGCTGATCGCATTCAGGTTCGAAAACCGGAACGCGTGAAGGAAATTCTTCCACGGTCAGGCTGGCTTTTAAATATTCGGGGACAGGTTCCAGAAGCGTGGGTTGCAGAAGATTCAGGCAAGCGGACAGTCTGCCGTAGAGCGCCATTTTTTGGGTGGGTTCTTCGCAATCAATCAGGACGTCGGTGAAGCGTTCACAGTTATCCGCCAGTTCGGTGAAGGCGGTGGTGTGGTTGAAGGGAAGGGTGATTAAAGAGTCAGCCATAGTCATAACAATAACCTCAGTGAGTGGTATATCTTCCGCCACTGGAGGTTCCAGGCTCGCTGGTGGCGGAACCGAACAGGGTTGGAACGACTGGCCTCACTGACACCAGCGCGCTTTACAGCGCCCCCGTCCGGCTCGCCATTGAAATGTAGCAGGCCGTACGACACAGAGCCTGTGTCGCCAGTGAAGTGAGTCAGGGTTCCAATCCCGGCACCTGATTTTGCAGGTGCGAAGAGAACTTACTGCTCATCAAAACAGGCGGCAACAGTTTTGAGCTATGTTGCTGAGGATATTACCATTTCTGGAAAGAGGCTCGCAAAATTACCGCAATGAGAAATATGCTGCAGGCAGAGGTCTTACAGCGATGCCCTGGTCCGGCTGTAAATCGCTGAGGCGTTTCCTGCAGGCCGGGGCGAGGCGCATGGATGTGCCGAGAGGGCGGGCTTTACAGGGATGTTACCTCCGCCCGTCCCCGATAAGCCGGAAGGAATAAGCCGAAGGTACCGCGTAGCGGCGATTTACCGCCGGGAGCCCGGGTTGCCAGGGTGGTGGCGACTGAGCCACCCTGGCACGTTCACCGGTTATGGAGTTACAGAGTAGCAAGGAACATAAAGTGAACGGAATGACCACTACAGCCGTATGTTCCCCCCTCGCCCCAGCCCCAGCCCCAGCCCCAGCCCTCTCCCTCAAGGGAGACGGGGTCGTCTGTGCAGGTATTATTTTGTGGAGATCCCTCAGCCCAAAGGGAGAGGGAGTATAAACCGCCCACAATTTAACCTTGAAATGGTCAACAAATTACCGTTATCCTTATCCCCGTTAAATTTCTCCCCCTGGAGCGCCCCCCAAAAATGAACAAACACGACTGATGAATTTCGATCCTTGCTAAACGCTACCGCGTCGGCAGGGGATGTTTTGATTTCATTCAGGAGTGCTTATGGCTCATTTTGCGCAGTCCCCTTCTTTTATTTTGCATCAGGTCACCTGTCAGTTTGCGACGGGCGATACCCTTTTTGGCCCGTTGGATCTGTCGCTGGAGCCGTCTCTGTGCGCACTGGTGGGCCGCAACGGTAGCGGGAAAACACGTCTGCTACGCCTGCTGGCGGGGCTGGATAAACCGGCAAACGGTCATATTGAACGCTTTGGAACATATGTCTATGTGGCACAGCAGCATGATATTTCCCCGCAGACTACGCTTGCGGAACTGCTCGGTTATGACACGATTTTTACGGCGCGTCAGCGTATCGACAGCGGTGATTATCAGCCTGAGGATCTGGATACGCTCGACGGATACTGGGATTTAGCAGAACGTCTGAGCGACGCGTTTAACAACGCGAAACTCCCGCCGTTTGATCCTGATAAACCCGCTGTAACACTCAGCGGGGGCGAGCGCATTCGCGCATTGCTGTGCGGTGCGTTTACCGCCGGAGCTGACCATCTGTTGCTGGATGAACCCACCAACCACCTCGACAGGGAAGGCCGGGAGTGGTTCTACGACCAGCTTGCCCGCTATCAGGGTGGCGTGCTGGTGGCCTCTCACGACCGTGAGTTACTGACACTGGTGCCGCGCATCCTTGAACTGAGCGTTTCCGGTCTGCGAAGCTATGGCGGGAATTACACGGATTATCAGCGTCAGCGTGAGGCCGAACAGCAGTCTGCCCGCGCGGCGCTGGAACATGCGGCTACGGAGCGCAAGCGCACTCGCGCCCGTATGCAAAAGGAGCATGACGACAGCCAGCGGCGTTCGGCAAAAACGCTGCGTACGGTTGATACACTGAATATCGCCTCGTTTGAGCGCATTAAATACAAAATGGCGGCGAAAGAGCGCATTGGCTCCTGGAAAAAACAGCATAACGATCAAAACGATGCGCTGAATGCGGCGGTGAACAGGGCGCGTGAACGGGTTGAAGAGGACAACCCGGTGATGTTCACCCTGCCAGGAAGCCAGATTGCAGAGGGGAAACAGGTGCTGGTGCTGGAAGATCTGGTGCTGCCACATGTGAATATCCCACCGACCAGCTGGCGTATGGCCGGGCCGATGCGTGTAGCGCTAAGAGGGCCGAACGGCTGCGGAAAATCGACGCTGTTAAGAGTCATCCTCGGAGAGATTGCCCCCCGTTCGGGAACCTGCAGGGTGTCGGTGACGTGTGCTTATCTCGATCAACACCTGTCGCAGCTGGATCTTTCGCTATCGGTGATGTCGCACCTGAATCTGGGCAATACGCCGCTGGAAGAGGGGATGCTGCGTACCCGTTTAGCTCAGCTGCAGCTTGGTGCGGATAAGGTCACGCTTCCGCTGGCGGCGTTGAGTGGCGGTGAGCGTTTGAAAGCGGCACTGGCCTGTGTGTTGTGGCGGGAAGAGGCCACGCAGCTACTGCTTCTGGATGAACCGACTAACCACCTGGATCTGGCATCCGTTCAGGCGATTGAGGCCGCGCTGGTTGGTTTCCCGGGCGCGCTGCTGGTGGTGTCACACGATGAGGCTTTCCTGAAAGGATTAACATTAACGCATGAGCTGGTGTGGGAAGAGGCCGGGTGGCGTTGCGACAGCCTTTAAAACACAAGCCCCCGCAGGTGCGGGGGCGGTAACAATCTTAGACTATGCTATCTGTTTGCTGAGTGCTGGATTGGCCTGAATCAGACGCATCAGTTTTAACTCGGTGGCGGAGGGTTTGACACGTTTTGACTCCCACTCCAGCACCATCGCCACGCTGACACCCATTTCTCGGGCGAATTCATCTGTTTTCAGTCCCGTCCCTTTGCGCAATTGTTCAAATTCTGTAAAGGGGTTGGATTTTTGTTGTAGGGTAAATGCCTGCGGTACGTCTTTAAAAACAATCTGTTCCAGACTACTCAACAGCTCAAACTCAGGATCTTTGTATTCCATTGAGAACTCCTCTTAAATCACACTGCGGGATCGTGAACATCAGAGAGCCAATTAAGAATAGTCGGTAAAAAGGGGGAGGATCGCTGTGGTTGTGATTAATCGTGCGGTTGCCATGACGACATGCGTTTCAGCAGAAGGGGTGTTCAGCCTAATTGACTGATTATTCAGAAACCGGCCTGCAGCATATTTTTTTTGTAAATTGACAGTATTAAAACGGCAATAGCCGTTTTGCATGAAAAGAGTATCTTGCAAGGCTGACCTGGACTATCCTTGTCAACGTCGGGCACGCGTGTGCCGGTGTGCGCTTTTTTGGGTGAAAGGAGTAATAAAATGGCGACAGGAAAGTCCTGCTCTCGCTGGTTTGCGCCTGTTGCGGCGTTGTTGATGGTTGTTAGCCTGAGTGGGTGTTTCGATAAGGAAGGCGATCAGCGCAAAGCGTTTATCGATTTTCTGCAGAATACGGTGATGCGCAGCGGCGAGCGTTTACCAACGCTGACTGCGGATCAGAAAAAACAGTTTGGCCCCTTCGTGTCCGATTACGCCATTCTGTATGGTTATTCACAGCAGGTGAGCCAGGCGATGGATTCAGGTCTTCGCCCGGTGCTGGATAGCGTTAATGCCATCCGTGTACCACAGGATTATATGACCCAGCGTGAACCGCTGCGCCAGTCCAACGGTGCGCTCGGCGTGCTGAGCCAGCAGCTGCAGAATGCGAAAATGCAGGCGGATGCTTCGCGTTCAGCGCTGAAGCAGGGCGACGATCTCAAGCCGGTCTTCGACAAGGTGTATGAGAAAGTGGTCACTAAACCTTCTGACGCCATGCAACCGCTGATCCCGGCCGCGCAGATCTTCACACAACAGCTGGTTCAGGTTGGGGATTACATTTCCCAGCAGGGAACTCAGGTGAGCTTTGTTGCGAACGGTATTCAGTTCCCGACCTCACAGCAGGCAAGTCAGTACAATACGCTGATTGGGCCGCTGGCTTCTCAGCACCAGGCGTTTAGCCAGGCGTGGAGTACAGCGGTGACGGCCACCGAATAAACCAAAAAAAACCCCGCCTGGTGCGGGGTTTTTTATACGTGTCTAAAATAACGCTTGTCATTCATCTACCACATCGGTATAACAGTGCCTGTCGGTTTGTTACACAGACCTAAAGCAGTTTAGTAAAGCAGTCCAGATTGTTATCCATAGATACCCTTCGTAGTGACCCTTCCTTCATCGCTTAAAAATCTGTAACGCAACCCATCAAGCCGGAAGGCACAATATATTTGTTAATAAGGTAATTTCTATGTCTGCTAAAATGACTGGTCTGGTAAAATGGTTCAACGCTGATAAAGGTTTCGGCTTCATCACTCCTGACGATGGCTCTAAAGACGTGTTCGTACACTTCTCTGCTATCCAGAACGATGGCTACAAATCTCTGGACGAAGGTCAGAAAGTTTCCTTCACCATCGAAAGCGGCGCTAAAGGCCCAGCAGCTGGTAACGTTGTAAGCCTGTAAGCTTCCAACCCAGTAGCAAATGAATTTAAAAACCCGCCTTCTGGCGGGTTTTTTCGTTTCTACTGTTGAACCTGTGGGTTGACGCAGTTTCTCTCAACTTTTCCTCCGCCAAGTGCGGCGATGAGGTTGTCTACCGCAGTGGCTGCCATGTTATAGCGCGTCTCATGGGTCGCCGAGCCGATGTGGGGCAATGCTACCACGTTGGGGAGTGTCAGTAGCGGGGAGTCCAGCGGAAGAGGCTCTTGTTCAAACACGTCCAGACCGGCGGCGTGGATCTCACCGTTTTGCAGTGCTTCGATCAGCGCCTTTTCGTCCACCACCGGGCCACGACCCGCATTGATGAAAATGGCCGACTTCTTCATCTTTTCAAACGCGGCTTTGCCAATCAGATGATGAGTTTCATCTGTCAGTGGCAGGATCAGGCAGACGTAATCCGCCTCCTGTAAAAGGGTATCCAGTTCGCAGTAACGGGCGTTGAAACGTTCTTCCGCTTCGTTGTGGCGACGACGCGCGTTGTACAGAATCGGCATGTTAAAACCGAAATGCGCGCGCTGCGCCAGTGCCAGACCGATACGACCCATCCCGACAATCCCCAGCGTTTTGCCGTGGACATCCACGCCGAACCAGTCCGGACCAATGCTCTTTGTCCATTCACCGGCTTTGACGCGTTCGGCCACTTCCACCACACGACGGGCAGTGCTGAGCACCAGCGCCATCAGCGTGTCGGCCACGGTTTCCGTCAGGGCATGTGGCGTGTGCATCAGCAGGATTTTGCGGGCGTTAAGTGCGTCTACGTCGAAGTTGTCATACCCCACGGAAACCGTTGAAGCAGCATGAAGCTTCGGCATTTTCTTAAGCAAAGCGACATCCACTTTCTCACTGGAACCCAGCAGACCTGCGGCGCTGGCGAACACATCAGCGTGCTGCGCCACGGTGTCCGGGCTAAGATCCTTCACCCGGGTCACGGTGAAGTGGTCTTCCAGGCGTTTTTGCAGATTTTCAGGCAGTGCTTTATACAAAATGACGGACGGCTTCATGCTAATCTCCGTTGATTTTTAAGGGGTCAGGCGTGACGTGCGCCGACAGGGAGTTGTTGATTATTAGCAGGCTTTACAATCAGAGTTAGCCACACTGAGGTGAAAAGCGCTACCCCCATAAAGATGTACGAGGCTGACGGGCTGCCGGTTGCGCCGTTCAGATAGCCCACAAACCAGGAGCCACAGAACGAACCCAGCGCACCCATACTGTTGATCAGTGCCATCGCACCACCTGCCACGTTACGCGGCAGCATCTCCGGGATGATGGCAAAGAATGGGCCATACGGGGCGTACATTGCTGCACCGGCAATGACCAGCAGGGTGTAAGAGATCCAGAAGTGGTTAGCCCCCACGGCCCAGGAGCCAATGAAAGCGAAGGCAGCGATCAGCAGCAGCGGCCAGACAAACAGCTTACGGTTCTGCAGCTTGTCTGACGCCCATGACGCGACAATCATTGCGATGGTGGCTGCCAGGTAAGGTACGGACGACAGCCAGCCCACTTCTACCATACCAAGGTTTTCGCCGCCGCTGCGGATAATGGATGGCAGCCACAGCACGAAGCCGTACACGCCAATGCTCCAGGTGAAATACTGCATGCACAGCAGCACCACGTTGCGGGAACGGAAGGCCTCACCGTAGTTACGCACTGCTTTAAGCCCTTGCTGCTCTTTATCCAGCTGCGTCTGCAACGCGGCTTTTTCATCTTCAGAGAGCCATTTTGCCTGGGCAGGCTTATCTTTGACCAGCGCCCACCAGCAGAATGCCCAGATAACCGCCGGGATCCCTTCGATGATAAACATTTCGCGCCAGCCAAAGGACTGGATCAGGTAGCCAGAAACGACAGACATCCACAGTACGGTGACCGGGTTACCGAGGATCAGGAACGTGTTCGCACGTGAACGCTCGGATTTAGTAAACCAGTTGCTGATGTAGATGAGCATTGCGGGCATCACCGCCGCCTCAACCACCCCGAGGATAAAGCGAATGGCAGCCAGCGCCGGAATATTATTCACCACGCCAGTGAGTGACGCACAGACGCCCCACAGGATCAGACAGATGAAGATCAGTTTGCGTACGCTGCGGCGTTCCGCGTAGATAGCGCCAGGGATCTGGAAGAAGAAGTAGCCCAGGAAGAAAAGGGCACCCAGGAGTGATGAAACACCTTTGGTGATCCCGAGGTCTTCGGTGATCCCTGCGGCGGAAGCGAAACTGAAATTGGCACGATCAAGGTACGCCAGGCTGTACGTGATGAACACGATGGGCATGATGTACCACCAGCGTTTTACTGCATTGGTCGAACTGTTCATAGGCTTGCCTCTGTTGTTGAGGTTGGTACCGCCGTTGTATGTAGGGTACACGGTGGTTTAATGTTATTTGGTGCGGGTTATTGCCCTCACCCTGACCCTCTCCCACAGGGAGAGGGAACTTAAGATTCGAGTTGTGCTCGTGTTGGTAATCCTTCGCTGTCGCCCTGCACCTGGATCGCCAGCGAGCCAATTTTGTTCCCCCGTGCCACGGCCTGATGCAGTGGTTTGCCTTCCAGCAGGGCACTGATCACTCCCACGGCAAAGCCATCGCCCGCACCCACGGTATCGACCACGTTCTCAACTTTTACCGCCGCGACCGCACCTTGCTCACCGTCGGCCGTTTTAAACCATGCGCCATCGGCTCCGGTTTTCAGCACCACGGTTTTTACCCCGTTGTTCAGGTAAAAATCGGCAATCCCTTCAGGGGTATTTTCACCCGTGAGGATCATCCCTTCTTTTACACCAGGCAGAACCCAGTCCGCCTGGAATGCCAGACGGTTCAGCTTTTCGACCATTTCCGCTTCACTTTTCCACAGCACCGGACGCAGGTTCGGATCGAAAGAGATCGTTTTGCCCTGCGCTTTCATTGTCGTTGCCGCGTGATCGAGCAATTCATACGAGCTGGCAGACAGTGCCGCAGCAACGCCGCTCAGGTGCAAATGGCGCGCGCTGGCGAAATAGTGGGCATGGTAATCTTCCACAGAAAGGTGGCTTGCCGCCGATCCTTTACGGAAATACTCCACGATGGGATCGGTTCCATTTTCAACCTTAGATTTCAGCTGAAAACCGGTCGCAAAGCGTCCGTCGAGCGTAACGCCTGTGGCATCAATACCCTCTTTTTTCAACGAGTTCAGGACGAAACGACCAAAGCTGTCATCACCCACCCGGCTCACCCAGCCAACGTTCAGACCGAGGCGTGCCAGGCCGGTTGCCACATTCAGCTCTGCACCCGCCACGCGTTTAATAAAGTGTTCTACCGTGCTCAGTTCGCCCGTTTCGGTGGCGACAAACATGGTCATGGCCTCGCCGATGGTGATCACATCCAGCGTCTTGTGCATGGTTTACTCCTCACGCAGCAGGTTTACGTAATGGCGGGTAACCGCGGTTAAATCCGCCCCTTCCAGCGGGAACTCGATACCACGCGGGGCATCGGCAGGCAGCTGATTGAGCAAATCCAGCCAGCGTGCGTCGGCGCGATCGGGCGCAACGGCACGGAACTGTGTCTTATGCGGCACGGCGGCTTTAACGTGGATATAGCTCACGGCGGGGGCCAGATGGTGTGCGGCTTCTTCCGGCGAGTCGCCGACCCACAGCCAGTTGCCCATATCGAACGTCAGCGTGACGGGCAATGCCATCTCCCGGCAGGCGGTCTGGAAGCGCTGCATGGGAGCAAGCTGGCCGCAGTCGGTCTGGTCGTTTTCGACCACCAGTGCCATACCGCTTTCATTGAGCAGCGTGCGCAACGCTTCAGGGGGGTTGCCGCTGAAATGACCCAGCGAAACCTTGAGCCACAGGGCGTTCAGCGTGCTGGCTTCGGAGAGATAGCGCGGCAGATCCGGGTTGAGCGTGCCGTCGGGCATAAACAGGGCGGCGGGCGCGGAATAACACGCGAGCAGTCCCAGCAGTTCAATTGATTCACCCAGCGCAGGCAGAGCCAGTAACTCCTCACTGTTGAACAGCTCGCGACGGATCTCTACGCCGTCGGCACCCGCACCGGCAATGACGGGAAGCATTGCCCGTTGACCGCCAGCCTGTCGCACCTGTTCCGCGCCATACGCGGCGGTGACTACCATTATTTTCCTGCTCATTACCCGACTCCATCACAACGCATCGATAGTATTACGCTAGGTGGAACCGGTTCCAAAGAAAAGCTCAGGATGTTGAATTTATGATCGGCATCACGAAGGGGAATTTAACGGGCAGTTGAGCCGCGAACGATCAGCTCGCCGGAGAAGACCTGCTCACGCACGGCGTCGCTGGCACCTTCAATGCGACGAACGACTTGTTCAACAGCGGCATAGCCGATCTGCCAGGTGGGCTGTTTGAGGGTGGTGATCCCCACTCCCGCCAGTTCCGCCCATTCGAGTTCATCAAACCCCAGCAGACCAATATCACTGCCCCAGTGCAGGCCAATGCGTTTCAGCGAGCGGGCGACCTGCAGCGTCAGCGCGCCGTTGGCGGAGATCACCGCTTTACGCATACCGCGATGTCGGGTGTGGAACTGACGAAGGGTATTGTCGAGCCGGTCGGCTTCGTGCAGAGGAATTTCAGCATTTTCAGCGATTACACCGGGAAAACGCGCTAACGTGGCACGAAATGCGCCCAGACGCTCACGACGGGTATTGACCATGCCCAGCGGTTCGCTCAGGAACAGGATCGCTTCGAAGCCCTGCTCGATAAGATGCTCGGTGGCGGTGGTGGCGGCCTGGGTGTTATCCAGCCCGACCACATCGCAGGCGAATTCCGGGATTTTACGGTCGATAAGCACCATTGGCAGGGAAGATTGCTGCAGTCTGTTCAGCCCCTCTTCGCGCATGCCCACGGCATTTACCACGATACCCTCCACCTGGTAACTGCGCAGCAGATCCAGGTAATGCAGCTCCTGGTCGACTTCGTTGTTGGTGTTACAGACCAGTGGCGTGAACCCTTTTTCCCGGCAGGCAGCTTCGATACCGCTCAGCACGTTAACGGAATAGGGGTTGGTAATGTCGGCGATGATAAGCCCGATAAGGCGGGTACGACCACGCTTAAGGCCACGGGCCATAAGGCTGGGGCGGTAGTCGAGATCGGCAATGGCTTGTTCAATACGTGCCAGTAGCGCATCGGAAAGCAGGTGTTTCTCGCCATTGAGATAGCGCGAAATGCTGGTTTTACCGGTTTTTGCGGCTTTCGCCACGTCGCTGATGGTGGCCCGTGCTGATTTGCTCATCGCTGATGTCCTTGTAGTGAGTGAGAACACCTTAGCGGGAAAATCAATGATGGCAAGTGGTTCATGTCGGAAGGTGCGGCTTGGTGCCCTCACCCCGACCCTCTCCCACGGGAGAGGGCGCAAACACTAAAAACGGCAACGAATGTTGCCGTTTTGCTTCCACCTACTGAACCGGGCTTAAGGTGATCTCTACGCGGCGGTTCTGCGCTTTACCTTCCGCCGTGCTGTTGCTGGCGATTGGGTTAGCCGGGCCCATACCGCGGGTGCGGATACGGTTCGCTTCAACACCCTGGGTGATGAGAGAGCTGGCCACGGAATCGGCACGCTGCTGAGACAGACGCATGTTCAGATCCTGGCTGCCAGTGCTGTCAGTGTAACCCATCACGTTTACGGCAGTCTTGTTGTACTCTTTCAGTACCATCGCCACGCCGGTCAGGGTGTTTGCGCCCGCAGGTTTCAGCGTTGCACTGCTGCTGTCGAAGGTCACGTTGTTTGGCATGTTCAGGATGATGTTATCGCCACTACGCGTCACACTTACACCTGTTCCCTGCATTTTCTCGCGCAGTTTCGCTTCCTGCACATCCATGTAATAACCTACGCCGCCGCCCAGTGCTGCACCTGCCGCTGCGCCAATCAGCGCGCCTTTACCGCGATCTTTCTTGGAGGAGGAAAGCGCGCCAACGCCAGCCCCTACCAGCGAGCCAATACCCGCGCCGATGCCGGATTTACCCGCTTCACGTTCGCCAGTGTAAGGGTTTGTTGTGCAGCCAGAAACAGCCAGGGCACCGCTCACCAGAGCGGCAATAACGAGTACGCGTTTTTTCATCTTATTTCCTTAATCCTTTTTATTCTTTGCCACGACGAGCGCGGCAGTTGATTATGACGTCCCGATACGGAAAAAATTCCGGGTATAACTCTGAAATTTGTGTCAAACCATAAACGCAGCCTCAATAAGAAGGCCGTAAACCTGCACGTAATCAGGAGCGCACGCTTGAGCACATCAACAAAAACGATTCTGACCGCCGCCCACTGGGGACCGATGCTGGTCGAAACGGATGGCGAGAATGTTCTGTCATCCCGTGGAGCATTACCCGGGCAATATCCCAACTCGTTACAGACTGTTGTGCGTGAGCAGGTGCATAGCAAAACCCGCGTGCGCTGGCCGATGGTACGTAAAGGATTTCTGGCATCGCCGGATAAGCCACAGGGTATTCGTGGCCAGGATGAGTTTGTCCGCGTGAGCTGGGATGATGCCCTTTCGCTGATCCATGCTCAGCATAAGCGTATCCGCGACAGCTACGGCCCGTCGTCCATTTTTGCCGGATCTTACGGCTGGCGTTCCAACGGTGTGCTGCATAAGGCCTCGACCCTGCTTCAGCGCTACATGAGCCTTGCCGGAGGTTATACCGGTCATCTGGGCGACTACTCTACCGGTGCGGTGCAGGCGATCATGCCGTATGTCGTGGGGGGAAATGAGGTTTACCAACAGCAGACCAGCTGGCCGCTGGTGCTGGAGCACACCGATGTGGTGGTGCTGTGGAGTGCCAACCCGCTTAATACGCTGAAAATTGCCTGGAATGCCACCGACGAGCAGGGCATCCCGTATTTTGACGCGCTGCGCAAAAGCGGTAAGCGCATCATTTGCATCGATCCGATGCGTTCCGAAACGATGGATTTCTTCGGCGATCGCGCCGAGTGGATTGCCCCACATATGGGCACCGACGTCGCACTGATGCTGGGGATCGCCCATACGCTGGTTGAGAATGGCTGGCTGGACGACGATTTCCTCGCGCGCTGTACCACCGGCTTTGACAAATTTGCCGATTACCTGACGGGCAACACCGACGGTGTGGTCAAAACGGCAGAGTGGGCGGCAGCAATTTGTGGCGTAGATGCCGCTAAAATTCGCGAACTGGCAGAATTGTTCCATAACAATACCACCATGCTGATGTCCGGCTGGGGGATGCAGCGCCAGCAGTTTGGCGAGCAGAAACACTGGATGCTGGTGACGCTGGCCGCAATGCTTGGGCAGATTGGGACCCCGGGTGGTGGTTTTGGGCTCTCTTATCACTTTGCTAATGGCGGTAACCCAACGCGTAAAGCGGCGGTGCTGGCCTCCATGCAGGGGGCGTTACAGGGTGGTGTGGACGCGGTCGATAAAATCCCGGTGGCACGTATTGTTGAAGCCCTGGAAAACCCGGGTGGGTTTTATCAGCACAACGGTCTGGATCGCCACTTCCCGGATATCCGCTTTGTCTGGTGGGCAGGCGGCGCGAACTTTACCCACCATCAGGATACTAACCGCCTGATCCGAGCCTGGCAGAAGCCGGAGCTGGTGGTGATCTCAGAATGCTTCTGGACTGCGTCGGCCAGACATGCCGATATTGTTTTGCCTGCCACCACCTCATTCGAACGTAACGATCTCACCATGACCGGCGATTACAGCAACCAGCACATGGTGCCGATGAAGCGTGTTGTGGCTCCACGGGATGAAGCGCGTGATGATTTTGATGTCTTTGCCGACCTGAGCGAACGCTGGGAAGCCGGCGGGCGCGAGCGTTTTACGGAGGGCAAAACGGAGCTGGAATGGCTGGAGACGTTCTACCAGATCGCCAGCCAGCGTGGTGCTTCTCAGGGGGTGACGTTACCGCCGTTTGCTGAGTTCTGGGAAGCGAACGACATCTTCGAAATGCCGGAGAGCGAGCAGAACGCGCAATTTGTGCGCTTCGCCGATTTCCGCCGCGACCCGCAGACCCATCCGCTGAAAACTGAGAGCGGGAAAATCGTGCTTTACAGCCAGCGTATCGCCAGCTTTGGCTATGCTGACTGTCCGCCGCATCCCACATGGCTGGAGCCGGACGAGTGGCACGGCAACGCTCAGACGGAGCAGCTCCAGGTGTTGTCTGCCCATCCGGCGCATCGCCTGCATAGCCAGCTTAACTATACGTCGCTACGCGAGCAGTACGCGGTTGCCGGGCGTGAGCCCGTCACCCTGCATACCGATGATGCCAAAGCGCGCGGGATTGCCGACGGCGACGTGGTGCGCGTCTGGAACTCGCGTGGACAGGTTCTGGCGGGGGCGGTAGTGAACGACGGGATTAAACCTGGTGTTATCTGTATTCACCAGGGGGCGTGGCCGGATCTGGCGCTGAGCGAAGGTGGCATTTGTAAAAACGGGGCGGTTAACGTGCTGACCAAAGATCTCCCCAGCTCGAAGCTGGGGAACGGGTGTGCGGGAAATACGGCACTGGCCTGGGTTGAGAAATACCAGGGGCCAGCGCTTACGTTAACGGCGTTTGATCCGCCTGCCAGCTCATGATCCACGTCGGGTGTTGGGTATCATCCTGCCAGGCGCTGTCTTCGATGCGAAAACCCTGAGCATGATAGAAATTTACCGCCCGGACATTTTTCTGGTACACCTCCAGGCTTAAATACGGGAAGCGCTGTTGAACATGGTTCAGCAGCGCCTGCCCAATCCCTTTCCCGATGAACGGCGTGGAGACAAACAGCGCACCCACAAATTGCGACTGCATGACGCTGATAAATCCGCGCGGTATACCGTCTTCCTCCCAGACCCAGGTTTCGGCGGCGGGCAGGTAAACATCCCGCACCATGCTTTCATTCTCTTTCCAGTAGTTTGCATTGATAAACGGATGCGCCTCCGTGGTGCTTTCAAGCCACAGACGCAGAAGCGGATCGGCATTATCACTTTGCCATTTGCGGATCATAGTGGCCCTCAGGATGACAGAAGCAGCCCGTAATGTGGTCGTTGACCAGCCCACAGGCCTGCATAAAGGAGTAACAGATGGTGGTGCCCACGAATTTAAAGCCGCGTTTTTTCAGCGCTTTAGAAAGGGCATCGGACGCGGGTGTGGAGGTTGGGATCTCCGCAAGCGTGGCAGCCTGTGTGATTTTTGGATCGTTATTCACAAATGACCAGACAAATTCCGAAAATGGCTCGCCGTTTTGCTCCATCGCAAGATATGCACGTGCGTTGCCGATAATGGCCTGGATCTTACCGCGATGGCGGATAATTCCGGCATCCAGCACCAGCCGCTCCACATCCTCGTCGGTCATCGCGGCGACCGTAGTGGGATCGAACTGGTGGAAGGCATTGCGGTAATTTTCCCGTTTTTTCAGTACCGTAATCCATGACAAACCCGCCTGCTGTCCCTCCAGGCAGATCATCTCAAAGAGCTTTTTACCGTCAGTTTCTGGCACGCCCCATTCCCGATCGTGATAGTCGATATAGAGCTGATCCTGGCTTACCCAACCGCAACGTTGCATAAGTTATCTCCCTTATTGATACTGAAATCGCAAATTTCAATCTGTCAGGCTTGACGTGTCTGCTAAAAAGACAATAGTTAATACAAGGCTATATGCCTTCAAACCTCTTCCTAAACAATGACAAATATCGCCGAATTCGGCTCTTTCTGGAGTCGCTTTGATGATGATAAAAAAAATCAGTGGCTGCCATGCTGTCTCTGGCCTGGTGGGGATCTCTGCCTGTTTGTTTTTTTGTAATACAGCGTCAGCCTGGCAACAGGAATATATCGTTTCAGACGCACAAAGTAATACGGCGGAACGCTATACATGGGATGCGGATCACCAACCGCGTTACGAGGAGATCCTCGCTGAGCGAATGAAGTCGTCGCAAAACATGCCCGGGTTTGCCCTGAACCTCCCTTCTGGTTCCTCTGCAGAGGACGGGATGAGCGTGGGCTGGAATTTCCCGGTGTCTGGCCATGTGACGACCGGCCCGGTGATGGGATGGCGTTATGACGGCTCCGCCCCCATGATGATTAATGAGTTTGGTGATGGTGTGACAACGCAGGCTTCCACCGATCCGCTCTGGCATGCCAGCGTGAGCACGCTTGGCTGGCGTGTGGATACGCAATATGGCGACCTTCACCCCTGGGCGCAGATTAGCGTTAACCAGCAGTTTGGTGTAAACCAGTGGAAATCCCAGTTTGGGATGCCGCAGACGCCCGCGCCCGCACAAAACGGGAGTTGGGTGGATGTGACGGTCGGAACGGATATCCCGTTGAACACGCATATGGCGGCCTATGCATCCTTAGCTCAGGGGGAAGGTACCGCGACGGGTGAGCAGTTTATGTATTCCCTGGGTGTGAGTGCTAATTTTTAGCGTTATCACTTTTTTCAACCTTACGATAACATCTTAAATACAATAACGGCGGGGATTGCAGCGATAGCGGTCACTAACACGCGATCGCTTCATTCCCCGGCAAGGTCATTCATTCCTGATTCCAGGCATTTCATTCCGTCTCTCCTGCATTTCATGCCGTTTTCCCCCAGTTGTTTTAAGGTTTTGTTTATCGTTGTCCTCAGCGAATTCCCTTAATTTCTCTTGCAGGACAACGGCCATGAACACATCAACTTATAACCGTACGCGTTGGCTGACGCTTTTTGGCACTATCGTCACCCAGTTTGCACTGGGGTCGGTCTATACCTGGAGCCTGTTTAATAGCGCGCTTTCCGATAAGATCGGTGCGCCGGTTAGCCAGGTCGCGTTCTCCTTCGGCTTGCTGAGCCTGGGGCTGGCACTTTCCTCTTCCATCGCAGGTAAACTGCAGGAGCGTTTCGGCGTTAAGCGTGTCACGATGGCTTCCGGGATCCTGTTGGGGGTGGGCTTTTTCCTCACGGCACATTCAAACAACCTGATGATGCTGTGGCTGAGCGCCGGGGTGCTGGTTGGGCTGGCGGACGGTGCGGGTTACCTGCTGACGCTGTCTAACTGCGTGAAGTGGTTCCCGGAGCGTAAAGGTTTAATCTCTGCGTTTGCTATCGGTTCTTATGGCCTGGGTAGCCTCGGGTTCAAATTTATCGACTCCCATCTTCTGGCCACCGTGGGCCTCGAAAAGACCTTCATGATCTGGGGCGTGATTGTGCTGGTGATGATTCTGTTCGGTGCAACGCTGATGAAAGATGCGCCTCAACAGGCAGTGAAAACCGTTAACGGCGTGGTGGAGAATGACTTCACGCTGGCTCAGTCCATGCGTAAGCCTCAATACTGGATGCTGGCGGTGATGTTCCTGACGGCGTGCATGAGCGGTCTGTATGTGATTGGTGTGGCAAAAGATATCGCTCAGGGGATGGTCAAACTGGATGCCGCGACGGCGGCCAATGCGGTGACCGTTATCTCCATCGCCAACCTTTCTGGTCGTCTGGTGCTGGGGATCCTGTCTGATAAGATTGCCCGTATCCGCGTTATTACGCTGGGGCAGGTGGTGTCACTGGTGGGCATGGCGGCTCTGTTGTTTGCACCCCTGAATGAAGCCACCTTCTTTGCGGCGATTGCCTGTGTGGCCTTTAACTTTGGCGGCACGATTACGGTCTTCCCGTCGCTGGTGAGCGAATTCTTTGGTCTGAATAACCTGGCGAAAAACTACGGTGTCATATACTTAGGCTTCGGTATCGGCAGTATTTGCGGTTCGCTTATTGCTTCGCTGTTCGGTGGGTTCTATGTGACGTTCTGCGTGATATTCGCCTTGTTAATTATTTCTCTGGCGCTGTCGACAACCATTCGCCAGCCGCAGCGCGAAATATTTAAAGAAGCGCATGCGTAATTTATGTATCTAAAAGGCCGGGGTTCCGGCCTTTTTTTTGTCTCTGAAAACGAAAGGGTTGAACACCACGTTCGGTTACGGATTTTCTTTTTTGTAAAAAACTGTCGCGATCACACACTCTGCTGCCACTTTTTCTTTCCCCTGTGGTCTACTTACCACGCTTGTAGACGTTTGCTGATAACGATCCCTGAAGCGAATATTTAAGCTGTTCACTTTTACTACAAAGGTGGATGGCGTTACTGTCCCTTTTTCCGGGTTGCTTGCATGAAATACATTAAATCGATGGCACAACAAAAGCTGAGTTTTTTGCTGGCGTTGTACATCGGCCTGTTTATGAATGGCGCAGTTTTCTTCCGTCGATTTGATGGATACGCGCAAGATTTTACCGTCTGGAAAGGAATTGCAGCGGTCGTCGAATTAGTCGCTGCGGTATTGGCTACATTCTGTTTGCTTCGTGTGCTTTCACTGTTTGGTCGACGCCTGTGGCGCGTACTGGCCTCATTTGTCGTGTTGTGCTCGGCGGGAGCCAGCTATTACATGACCTTTATGAACGTGGTGATTGGCTACGGCATTATTGCCTCGGTCATGACCACGGATATCGACTTGTCGAAAGAGGTGGTTGGCCTGCATTTTGTCCTCTGGGTGATTGCTGTCAGCGCCTTACCGTTGCTGCTTATCTGGAGTAACCGCTGCCGGTATACGCTGGTGCATCAACTTCGTACGCCCGGACAACGCATCCGAAGCGTTGCGCTGGTGCTGCTGGCCGGGCTGATGGTCTGGGGGCCGATTCGCCTGCTGGAAGTGAAGCAAAAATATGACGAGCGTACCTCTGGCGTTGATATGCCAAGCTATGGCGGTGTGGTCGCAAACTCTTATCTGCCGTCTAACTGGATCTCCGCGCTGGGGTTATACGCGTGGGCACAGGTGGATGAGTCTTCTGATAATAAATCGCTGATGAACCCGGCGAAGAAGTTTACCTATGAAGCGCCAAAAGATATCGATGACACCTACGTCGTCTTTATCATCGGTGAAACCACCCGCTGGGATCACATGGGGATCCTTGGTTACAACCGGGATACCACGCCGAAACTGGCGCAGGAGAAGAACCTGGTTGCCTATCGCGGCTATTCCTGCGACACCGCGACGAAGCTCTCCTTACGCTGCATGTTCGTGCGCGAGGGCGGGGCCAGTGATAACCCACAGCGTACGCTGAAAGAACAGAACGTCTTCTCCGTGCTGCGCCAGCTTGGGTTTACCTCTGATTTATACGCAATGCAAAGCGAGATGTGGTTCTACAGCAATACGATGGCACAGAACATTGCCTATCGTGAGCAAATAGGTGCTGAGCCGCGTAACCGCGGTAAGAACGTCGATGACATGCTGCTGATCGATGAGATGAAACTCTCCCTGAACGGTAACCCGAAGGGTAAGCATATGATTATCCTGCATACCAAAGGGTCGCACTTTAACTACACGCAGCGCTATCCACGCAGCTTTGCGAAATGGACGCCGGAGTGTGTCGGTGTGGATAAAGACTGCACCAAAGCGCAGCTGATCAACTCCTACGATAACTCGGTGACCTATGTTGACCACTTTATCGATACGGTGATTGACCAGGTTCGCGATAAGAAAGCGATTGTGTTCTATGCTGCAGACCACGGTGAATCCATTAATGAGTACGAGCACCTGCACGGTACGCCGCGCAAAATGGCACCGCCAGAGCAGTTCCGTGTACCGATGATGGTGTGGATGTCGGATAAGTATCTGGAAGACCCGGAGAAGGCGAAGATGTTTGCGCAGCTGAAGAAAGAAGCGGATATGAAGGTGCCACGTCGTCACGTTGAGCTGTACGACACCATTTTAGGCTGTCTGGGTTATACCTCCCCGAACGGCGGTATTAACGAAAATAATAACTGGTGCAAACTCCCCGGGAGCACCACGAAAGCCGCGCAATAGCGTGCCTGGCGAGTTTATCGCCAGTTGAATGGCTTTTTTAAATTAAGGGATTGACGGGGGTGCACCGGAGCAGTAAGATGCGCTCCGCATTCGGCGAGTAGCGCAGCTTGGTAGCGCAACTGGTTTGGGACCAGTGGGTCGGAGGTTCGAATCCTCTCTCGCCGACCACATTCGAAACCCTGCTCTTAGAGCAGGGTTTTTTGCTTCTGAAGCTTATGAGGATGAGAATCTCCGGGGAAGGAGGTTCGACTCGAGCAAAGCGAGAGAACGTTGCTTTAGCAACGGCCCGAAGGGTGAGCCACGCAGTGGCGAGTCATCCTCTCTCGCCGACCACATTCGAAACCCTGCTCTTAGAGCAGGGTTTTTTGCTTTTAAAAAAGGGCTAACCGTAAGGCTGGCTCTTTTTACATTAGAGCGTTACTCATCCTGACTTGCCAAAACATCCCTTATCCCTGCGTCTCCCTGCCTGTTAATGATTTTGTGACATAATCCATTGTATTTTTTTATATATAGATTGATCTTTTTTCGCGTTGCTTATGGATAACCTCAGCATTTTTCGCTGTGCGTTTTAACGTTCGCGGAATTTAGTGCTCAGATAATCACCATTCTGCAAGAAAGTTTACTCAATCTGCATAAAAGTTAATCACTGGATGTTGCGAAATATGAAGATATTTGTGCTGCAACATGGCGAGTAGCATAAATTTCCCTGCTGAAAACGGGTGCCCAAAGTTTTTTTAATCTTTGTTTGCTGTTTCTCACACTCCGCGTAAATCCTGGTCACCTGTATTGACGTTTTCACATTCTGTTGACAGATTGTAGGGCACGAGGGGCATTTCAGGGAGGATCTGCGCTGCAACTCAAACGCACTTCTGAAAGGATTCTCCATCCCTTTAACGCCTTCGGGCACCACCGACCAGACCGGGTAAAAAATAAATAAAGGTCAGGCGGCGTAACACAACAAAGCAAAACATCACATTGGAGCAGAATAATGAGTATTTCCTTGAAGAAGTCAGGGATGCTGAAGCTTGGTCTGAGCCTGGTGGCCATGACCGTCGCAGCAAGCGTACAGGCAAAAACCCTGGTTTACTGTTCTGAAGGCTCGCCGGAAGGCTTTAACCCACAGCTGTTTACCTCTGGCACCACGTACGATGCCAGCTCCGTACCGATCTATAACCGTCTGGTTGAATTCAAAACCGGTACCACGGAAGTGATCCCAGGTCTGGCTGAGAAGTGGGATGTTAGTGCAGACGGTAAAACCTATACCTTCCACCTGCGCCAGGGCGTGAAGTGGCAGGACAGCAAAGAATTCAAACCAACCCGCGACTTTAACGCCGACGACGTTGTGTTCTCCTTCGACCGTCAGAAAAACGCGCAAAACCCGTACCACAAA
This sequence comes from Enterobacter cloacae complex sp. 2024EL-00214, assembly GCF_043945575.1. Taxonomy (NCBI): domain Bacteria; kingdom Pseudomonadati; phylum Pseudomonadota; class Gammaproteobacteria; order Enterobacterales; family Enterobacteriaceae; genus Enterobacter; species Enterobacter cloacae complex sp. 2024EL-00214. Next base: position 125,489 of record NZ_JBIMRC010000015.1, read on the forward strand.
GTGTCTGGCGGCAGCTATGAATACTTCGAAGGGATGGGTCTGCCAGATCTGATCTCTGAAGTGAAAAAAGTGGACGATAAAACCGTTCAGTTCGTGCTGACTCGCCCGGAAGCCCCATTCCTGGCTGACCTGGCAATGGACTTCGCCTCTATTCTGTCTAAAGAGTACGCGGACAACATGCTGAAAGCCGGTACGCCGGAAAAAGTGGACCTGGATCCAATCGGTACTGGCCCGTTCCAGCTGCTGCAGTACCAGAAAGACTCCCGTATTCTGTATAAAGCCTTCCCGGGTTACTGGGGCACTAAGCCGAAGATTGACCGTCTGGTCTTCTCCATTACGCCTGATGCGTCTGTACGTTACGCAAAACTGCAGAAAAACGAATGCCAGGTTATGCCATACCCGAACCCGGCAGATATCGCTCGCATGAAGCAGGATAAAAATATCAACCTGCTGGAGCAGGCTGGCCTGAACGTGGGCTATCTCTCCTTCAACACCGAGAAAAAACCGTTTGATGACGTGAAAGTGCGTCAGGCGCTGACCTACGCGGTCAACAAAGAAGCGATCATCAAGGCGGTTTACCAGGGCGCGGGCGTTGCGGCTAAAAACCTGATCCCGCCAACCATGTGGGGCTATAACAACGACGTTAAAGACTACAGCTACGATCCTGAGAAAGCGAAAGCGCTGCTGAAAGAAGCAGGCCAGGATAAAGGCTTTACCGTTGAACTGTGGGCGATGCCGGTACAGCGTCCGTACAACCCGAACGCACGCCGTATGGCTGAAATGGTGCAGGCTGACTGGGCTAAGATCGGTGTTCAGGCCAAGATTGTGACCTACGAGTGGGGCGAGTATCTGAAACGCGCCAAAGCGGGTGAGCATCAGGCGGTAATGATGGGCTGGACCGGTGATAACGGGGATCCAGATAACTTCTTCGCCACCCTGTTCAGCTGTGCGGCTGCGAAAGACGGTTCTAACTACTCTCGCTGGTGCTACAAGCCGTTTGAAGACCTGATCCAGCCGGCGCGTGCGACCGACGATCACAACAAACGTATTGAACTGTACAAGCAGGCTCAGGTTGTTATGCACGACCAGGCTCCGGCGCTGATTGTGGCTCACTCCACCGTGTACGAACCAGTGCGTAAAGAAGTCAAAGGCTACGTGGTTGATCCACTGGGCAAACACCACTTCGAAAACGTGTCTGTTGAATAATACGTAGGGTGTTCTCCCTCTCCCTTTGGGAGAGGGCAGGGGTGAGGGGCGTGCATGCATCCCCTCACCCTAACCCTCTTCGGAAGGAAGAGGGTATTTACATTTGTGAGCAATACAGACGTCACGCCATTGGTCGTGCGTTATCAGAGAGAATCCGGGTTATGTTGCAGTTCATCCTCCGACGTCTGGGACTTGTTATCCCCACGTTTATCGGTATCACCCTTCTCACTTTTGCCTTCGTCCATATGATCCCCGGCGACCCGGTAATGATTATGGCGGGTGAGCGTGGTATTTCCCCTGAACGCCATGCACAGCTGCTGGCCGAGCTTGGCCTGAACAAGCCGCTGTGGCAGCAATACCTCAACTATATCTGGGGTGTGTTGCACGGTGATTTAGGCATTTCCCTGAAAAGCCGCCTTCCGGTGTGGGACGAGTTTGTGCCGCGTTTTAAAGCGACGCTGGAACTCGGCGTCTGCGCCATGATTTTTGCCACCGCAGTAGGCATTCCTGTTGGGGTATTAGCCGCTGTTAAGCGTGGCTCGATCTTCGACCATACTGCGGTGGGTCTGGCGTTGACCGGTTACTCCATGCCTATCTTCTGGTGGGGCATGATGCTGATTATGCTGGTCTCGGTGCAGCTTAACCTGACACCGGTGTCCGGGCGCGTCAGCGATATGGTCTTCCTTGATGACTCCAACCCGCTGACCGGTTTTATGCTGATTGATACGGCTATCTGGGGTGAAGAGGGTAACTTCATTGATGCGCTGGCGCACATGATCCTGCCTGCGATGGTGCTGGGCACCATTCCTCTGGCGGTGATCGTGCGTATGACCCGTTCATCGATGCTGGAAGTGCTGGGCGAAGATTATATCCGTACCGCGCGCGCCAAAGGCCTGACCCGTATGCGTGTCATTATCGTCCACGCGCTGCGTAACGCCATGCTGCCGGTGGTGACCGTTATCGGTTTGCAGGTAGGGACGTTGCTGGCAGGGGCGATCCTGACGGAAACCATCTTCTCCTGGCCGGGCCTCGGACGCTGGCTGATTGACGCACTGCAACGCCGTGACTATCCGGTTGTGCAGGGCGGTGTATTGCTGGTCGCGACGATGATTATCCTCGTCAACCTGCTGGTCGATTTGCTGTACGGCGTGGTGAACCCGCGTATTCGTCATAAGAAGTAAGGGGCCATCATGTCACTCGTTACTGAAAACAAAGTTGTTGCTGCACCGGTGCCAATGACGCCGCTGCAGGAGTTCTGGCACTACTTCAAGCGTAATAAAGGCGCGGTAGTAGGGCTGGTGTATGTCACCATCATGATCCTGATTGCGGTGTTTGCTAACGTGCTCGCACCCTATAACCCGGCGGATCAGTTCCGTGACGCGCTGCTGTCACCTCCGGCCTGGCAGGAGGGTGGTAGCCTGACGCACCTGCTGGGTACTGACGACGTAGGTCGTGATGTGTTGTCGCGTCTGATGTACGGTGCGCGTCTGTCGCTGCTGGTCGGTTGTCTGGTGGTGGTACTGTCGCTGGTCATGGGCATTGTGCTCGGTCTGGTTGCCGGTTACTTCGGCGGTATCGTTGATAACATCATCATGCGTATCGTCGACATCATGCTGGCACTGCCAAGCCTGCTGCTGGCGCTGGTGCTGGTGGCGATATTCGGCCCGTCTATTGGTAACGCCGCGCTTGCGCTGACCTTTGTGGCACTTCCTCACTACGTGCGTTTAACCCGTGCGGCGGTGCTGGTGGAAGTACACCGGGACTACGTGACGGCATCTCGCGTGGCGGGTGCGGGGGCGATGCGTCAGATGTTCGTTAACATTTTCCCGAACTGCCTTGCGCCGCTGATCGTTCAGGCATCGCTCGGTTTCTCTAACGCCATTCTTGATATGGCCGCTCTTGGCTTCCTGGGCATGGGTGCGCAGCCGCCAACACCGGAGTGGGGCACCATGCTCTCCGATGTGTTGCAGTTCGCACAAAGCGCCTGGTGGGTTGTCACCTTCCCGGGTCTGGCGATCCTGCTGACGGTGCTGGCATTTAACCTGATGGGTGATGGTCTGCGTGATGCACTTGATCCCAAACTGAAGCAGTAAGAGGCACGAGATGGCGTTATTAAATGTAGATAAATTATCGGTGCACTTCGGCGACGAAGGCACACCGTTTCGCGCCGTGGACCGCATCAGCTACAGCGTAAATCAGGGCGAAGTGGTCGGTATTGTTGGGGAGTCGGGTTCCGGTAAATCTGTCAGTTCGCTGGCGATTATGGGGCTGATTGATTATCCCGGTCGCGTGATGGCCGAAAGTCTGGAGTTTAACGGTCAGGATCTGAAGCGCATTTCTGAAAAACAACGCCGCCAGCTGGTGGGCGCAGAAGTGGCGATGATCTTCCAGGACCCGATGACCAGCCTGAATCCGTGCTACACCGTCGGTTTCCAGATTATGGAAGCCATTAAGGTGCATCAGGGCGGTAACAAGAAAACCCGTCGTCAGCGCGCTATCGATCTGCTGACGCAGGTCGGTATTCCTGACCCGGCATCGCGTCTGGATGTATACCCGCATCAGCTGTCCGGCGGGATGAGCCAGCGCGTGATGATTGCAATGGCGATCGCCTGTCGGCCAAAACTGCTGATTGCGGATGAACCGACAACTGCGCTGGACGTCACCATTCAGGCGCAAATTATCGAGCTGTTACTGGAACTGCAGCAGAAAGAGAACATGGCGCTGGTGCTGATTACGCACGATCTGGCGCTGGTGGCTGAAGCGGCACACAAAATCATCGTGATGTATGCCGGCCAGGTGGTCGAGACCGGGAGTTCGCACGATATCTTCCGCGCGCCGCGTCATCCGTATACCCAGGCACTTTTACGTGCGCTGCCGGAGTTTGCCCAGGACAAAGCGCGTCTGGCCTCGCTGCCGGGTGTGGTACCGGGTAAATATGACCGTCCACAGGGCTGTCTGCTTAACCCGCGCTGCCCGTATGCGACGGACAAATGTCGTGCGCAAGAGCCAGAGCTGAACCTGTTGGCTGACGGTCGTCAGTCGAAATGCCACTACCCACTCGATGATGCCGGGAGGCCAACACTATGAGTACGCAACAGGCCACCACGCAACAACCGCTGTTGCAGGCTATCGACCTGAAAAAACACTACCCGGTGAAGAAGGGGCTATTTGCCCCTGAGCGCCTGGTGAAAGCGCTGGATGGCGTCTCCTTTACCCTTGAGCGCGGTAAAACGCTGGCGGTGGTTGGGGAGTCCGGCTGTGGGAAATCCACGCTGGGCCGTCTGTTGACGATGATTGAAACGCCAACCGGCGGTGAGCTTTACTATCAGGGACAGGATCTGCTTAAGCACGATCCGCAGGCACAGAAGCTGCGTCGTCAGAAAATCCAGATTGTGTTCCAGAACCCGTACGGTTCCCTGAACCCGCGTAAAAAAGTGGGTCAAATCCTGGAAGAGCCGTTGCAGATAAACACCAGCCTGAGCAAAGAGCAGCGTCGTGAAAAAGCGCTGGCGATGATGGCGAAAGTCGGCCTTAAAACCGAACATTACGATCGCTACCCGCATATGTTCTCCGGCGGCCAGCGTCAGCGTATCGCTATCGCCCGTGGTCTGATGCTCGACCCGGATGTGGTGATTGCTGATGAACCGGTTTCCGCGCTCGACGTCTCCGTGCGTGCGCAGGTACTGAACCTGATGATGGATCTGCAGCAAGAACTGGGCCTGTCGTACGTGTTCATTTCGCACGACCTGTCGGTTGTTGAGCACATTGCTGACGAAGTGATGGTGATGTACTTAGGGCGCTGCGTGGAGAAGGGGACGAAAGACCAGATCTTTAATAACCCTCGTCATCCGTATACTCAGGCGCTGCTGTCTGCGACTCCGCGCCTGAATCCGGACGATCGTCGTGAGCGAATTAAGCTGACGGGTGAATTACCAAGCCCGCTGAATCCGCCTCCGGGATGTGCATTCAACGCCCGTTGCCGCCGCCGTTTTGGCCCCTGCACACAGTTGCAGCCACAGCTGAAGGATTATGGCGGTCAACTGGTGGCGTGCTTTGCCGTTGATCAGGACGAAAATGGCGAAAAGCCGCATGCCTGAAGTAAAAAACCGGCGTTAAGCGCCGGTTTTTTTATGTCTGCTTTATTATTTCCGCAAACGAATCTGGTCGACAGCATGTTTCTCACTTTTGGTGAGGATCAGGCTGGCGCGCTCGCGCGTCGGCAGGATGTTCTCTTTCAGGTTCACGTAGTTGATCTCATTCCATAACCCTGTTGCCACATTGATGGCCTCTTCTTTAGAGAGCTGGGCGTAGTTGTGGAAATAAGAGTCGGGATCGGTAAACGCCCCTTCGCGGAACTTCAGGAAGCGGTTTATATACCAGTTTTGCAGTAAATCTTCCGGCGCATCGACATAAATAGAGAAGTCGACAAAATCGGAGACAAAGACATGATGCGGATCGTGAGGATAATCCATTCCGCTCTGCAGCACGTTTAACCCTTCCAGAATCAGGATATCCGGCTGGGCCACCGTTTTGTCGCCGTCAGGGATGCGGTCATAAATCAGGTGCGAGTAGACCGGCGCGGTCACGCTCGGCACGCCTGATTTCAGATCAGAAACGAATTTCACCAGGCGGTGCATATCATAAGAGAGCGGGAAGCCCTTCTTCTTCATCAGGCCGCGTTCTTTTAACACTTCGTTCGGGTGCAGGAAGCCGTCGGTTGTGATCAGCTCCACGCTGCGGTGTTCTGGCCAGCGGCTCAGCAACGCCTGTAGCACGCGCGCGGTGGTACTTTTTCCTACGGCAACGCTGCCCGCAATACTGATGATATAAGGAATGCGTTGCCCGTTTGTTCCGAGGAACTGCTCAAGTACCGCCTGGCGACGCAGGTTAGAGCTGATATAGAAGTTAAGCAAACGAGATAATGGTAAATAGATTTCTGCCACTTCTTCCAGGGACAGATCTTCATTTATCCCTTTTAACCGTGCGATTTCGCCTTCCGTCAGCGTCATAGGGACGGAATCACGCAGGGCAGCCCACTGGCTGCGGTTAAAGTGAAGATAAGGTGTCATTAACGGTTGCTCTTTTTTGCTCATAAGCATGCTTCGGTGAACCATCACAAAACAGCCGGGCGATAGCTCATCACATAGTTAATTTTGGACAATGGGCAGGAGGTTAACACCAGATGACAGGAATAATAAGAAAAAATATGGGAAGCGGTGCGTTACGCGGGAGCCATCACGCTACGGTATATACGGTGTAAATCGGGCTTTGATGTTGAATTTTTGACCGCGAGTGAGTGAATTTACAGCGCTTAACCCTTCTTTCGCATAAAATGTGAGCGAAAGAACGTTTTATGCGATTTTTTAGTTGCATGACTGCGCATGTCTCCATAGAATGCGCGCTACTTGATGCCGACTTAGCTCAGTAGGTAGAGCAACTGACTTGTAATCAGTAGGTCACCAGTTCGATTCCGGTAGTCGGCACCATCAAGTCCGGTGGGGTTCCCGAGCGGCCAAAGGGAGCAGACTGTAAATCTGCCGTCACAGACTTCGAAGGTTCGAATCCTTCCCCCACCACCACTTTCTGGCAGCGTAAATGCCGCCGGAGCTGGTTTAAAAAATGAATCAGCTCGAACATGAAAAGAGAGAAATCTCTTTTTTTGTTACAGAAAGAACTGGGTAGCCGAGTTTCAGGATGCGGGCATCGTATAATGGCTATTACCTCAGCCTTCCAAGCTGATGATGCGGGTTCGATTCCCGCTGCCCGCTCCAATACGTGCTGATATGGCTCAGTTGGTAGAGCGCACCCTTGGTAAGGGTGAGGTCCCCAGTTCGACTCTGGGTATCAGCACCACTTCACTTCTCCCTCCCGTTTCTCTCTGTTTCAATGTAAATGTATTCAACAGTTCAGGCATTTCGCCTGGTTGATGTGGTGATATCACCGATTTATCCGTGTCTTAGAGGGACAATCGATGTCTAAAGAAAAGTTTGAACGTACAAAACCGCACGTTAACGTCGGTACTATCGGCCACGTTGACCATGGTAAAACAACGCTGACCGCTGCAATCACTACCGTTCTGGCAAAAACCTACGGTGGTTCTGCTCGTGCATTCGACCAGATCGATAACGCACCAGAAGAAAAAGCTCGTGGTATCACCATCAACACTTCCCACGTTGAAT